>NZ_JBIDAJ010000008.1:0-270007 GCF_043202395.1 Streptomyces sp. NPDC048197 | reverse complement strand
GTCGGACGAACTCCCACTCAGCATCGGATAGTTCATGGCGACGTATCACCCGACCATGGTCCACCACCCGAGATCATTTGAAGACACCCCCTAGGACGTTTATTTCGGATCATCTCGCTGACCAGATGAAGTTCGGTCGACCGGCGCGAGACGTCACTGAGAGGCGGCCCGTGCCGCGGCGCGCGGGCCGTCGTCGCTTATCACGCCGGCGCCGCTGGCCGGCGGCGGCGATCACGCAGCGCCGTCCAGGCCGGGATGAGCAGCAGGGCCAGGCCCGCGGCCCAGGTCGTGATCATCGGGATTACCCACACTCCGAACTCCAGGTCGGGCATCACTCGGCAGGCCGCGTGGCCGGTGCCCCACCGTACGCAGGCGAAGTGGTTGCGGGCGGTGATGGCGGCCAGCGGCAGCAGCAGCCCCGCGCCGAGGGTGCCGAAGATTCCGTGCAGCGCGCGTAGTTCGCCGCGGGCGTGCCGCCACGCGACGACGAAGCCGACAGTCATTTGCAGCAATGCTGCCAGGGCCAGCTGATAGTAGGTGAAGACCGCTCCGACCCATTCGATCGGCCAGGGGAAGACCACGGCACAGAACAGGTGCCACAGCCACAGTCCGAGCCCGGCGGCGGCCCCGAAGACGGTGCCCTGGGCCGCCGCCCTGACGGGGCGCAGCCGCGGGACAGTCAAGAGCGCCGCCGAGTCCTCGACCGACACGGCCTGGAGCAGGAACCGTTCGGGTCCCGCGGTGGGCGCCTGGGCACGGCGCGGGCCGAAGAGCCGTGCTCCGGACCGCGCAGCAAGCGGGACCCCGGCTGTGACCACGACCAGGGCGATGACCGACAGCGGCGGCGTGAGCATGAAGGCTGTGGAGAACACGAAGCCCAGGTAGTCCAGCGGCGTGGGAAGCAGATTCAGCGGGCGCGGCAACGAGAGCAGTTGGAAGCCCGGGGCGCCGGCATCGTAGACGTGCCCCAAGAAGATGCTCAACAGTGCGACGCCGACCCCGCACCCTGCGACGACCAGTAGCAACGGACGCCGGCCGGCCAGTACCACGGGTGCCCACACCCGGCCCGTCGCCGCGTTCCAGCGGACGAAGCCGTAGCCGATGCCTCCGAGGATCAGCCACCACGACAGCTGGACGGGCAGCGGGTTGGCGATGCCGAGGGTCATCGCCGTGCTGTGCATTTGGTCCCCGAAGGTACCCACGATGAGCCCGGCCGCCATGGCGAGTCCTGTGCGATGGGCGTCCGGCCACCGACCACGGTTCATCCATGCGGCCAGCACCGCGCGCCAGATCCCCATCGCCACGCCGCCGCCGAGCGCGACGGAGGGGATGACGGCGGACAACGGCCCGCCGCGGTCCGTCAGGCGCGCGGCTTCCTCGGTCCATTGCACCACCTGCTGGTAGACGAGTGAGCATGTCAGGGCCAGTCCGAAGGCTTCCCAGGGACCGAAGCCGAACAGCAGCCGCGGGTCGCTCAGAGCCGCCAGCCGATGTTCGACAGGAGGATGCGGGCGCAGGAAGGGGGGCAGGCTGCGGCCGGTCCGTCGGCGGCCGTGCTCCGCGGTGAGGACGCGTCGTAGCGAGGGGGCTCCGCGGGTCCACACCGCCACCCGGGCGTCCGCGTACAACTCGCGGCTGCGCAGCACCGCGGCGCTGGTGAGGGCGACGGTGACCGCGAGGGCGCATTGGGCGAGGACAGACAGCAGCTGGTACAGGAGACCTGAGGGCACCAATACCCACTCGACCAGCAGCCCGAGCGGCGCGGTGACGGCGATCGGAATCGCTACCGCGACGATGAACAGTCGGTAGCAGATCAGCGTGACGAAGGCGATGTCCACGTCCCGGTTGCGCAGGTGCGCCAGTTCGTGCAGGACGATCGCTCGGAATGCCTCGGGATCCCGGCGGTGCAGTTGCAGTAGGCCGGTACTGAGCATCACATGGCGCCGCCCGATCCGTCCGAAGGCAAGTCCGTTGGGGGCCGGGTCGTGCCAGTCGACGACATAGCGCACCCGGCAGCGCAGTTTGGCCATCGCGGCCAGCTCATCCAGGGTGCGTCGGATGTCGGCGAGTCCGTCGGTCGGCAGGGAGCGCAGTCGGCGCCGGCGGATCCGATAGGCCGGCAGCAGCCAGTAGACAACCCCGATGGCCAGCCACAATGCCCCCAGGGTGGCCAGTGCCAGGGCGGTCTGGTTCCCGAAGAACGACTGCGGGCAGGTGCGGGTGAACTTGTCGGGGTCGATCACCTGGTGGCTGTTTCGGGCTGCGCAGTCGATGGCCCCGGCGAGGCTGCCGATATCCCCGCCCCGTGTGAAGTACGCCGCCGTGCCGATTGCCCCGCCCAGGGCCGCAGCCATGGCCGTCGACGTGCTCAGGATGAGCAGGGCGAACCGCAGGGACGTCCCGGACGGCATCCGGAACGGATGCGGCATACCCCCGGCAGCGCCGACCGAGGGGGCCGGCGCCGTACTCATGAGGTGATCTCCTCCCCGCCCGGAGCCGGCGGCGTCTGCATCCCACCGACGATCGCGTCCGCCAGCAGATTCGCCTGGGCCGGCGGCAGCCCCAGTGCGATGGCCCGGTCATGGGCGACCCGCCGCAGACGCTCCAGCTCCTGGGACCGGGAGGGCTCGCTGCCGTTGCGCTCCACGGCGCGTACGGAGCCCGGCGCGGCGAACGGGTTGTCCGCACCGCCCTCGGTGTCACCGTCGCCACCTCGCCGCCCCAACCGCCACCAGCCCCGCCGGCGTTGCCTGCGCAGGACGTCGGTGGCGATGTTCCCCGCAACGGCCGAGGCGACCGGCAGCGCGAACTGCGTCAGCGTCCCGATGACCGCGGCGTCGATGCCGATCCCCAACGGCTCCTGGCGAGCCTTCCGGTCTCCCCGCCGCGGATCATCGAAGTACGCCCCGGCCGTCTCCTCGAAGAGCTCCAACTCCTCCGGCGCCAACCGTCGCACGGCCTCCCGCGCCAAATCCCAGGCCCGTTGTGTCTCAACGTCCCTCAACGCCCCCACCGAAAGCCCCCCGTCGCCCGCCCACCCCTGCAGTCCCCAGCCAAGTATCGATCCCCAACTCACCTCACCGTCAAGCCCTTTGGGCGCCACCGGCACCGCCCAGCCGAAGTAGGCGGCACCGGCATGAGCCAACTGCCCGACGGCAGGGCGCGCCACGCAACCACATACCCTCGCCGCTCGCCGGTCGCCGGTCGCTCCGTTCGGTCCAGGAGCGAGCCGTACAGGTCCTCTCTGCACGGCTCTTCAATCAAAGAAAATGGATTGCCCGGACGGCGGAGTTCACATTGGCTGGGCAGCATGGCCGAACTGCGTACCGATCGCCTCACCCTCCGTCGATGGCGTGACTCCGACCTCGCACCATGGGCGGCGATGAATGCCGATCCCGAGGTTCGAGAGCACTTGGGCGATCCGCTCACCCGCGAACAAAGCGATGCCTCCGTGGCCCAGTTCCGGGCCGAGTTCGATCAGCGAGGCTACGGGTGGTGGGCGGTTGAAGTGCGGGCTACAGGGGAGTTCATCGGCTTCGCGGGCTTGGACCAGGTGGATGACGGCATGCCGTTCACAGGGGTGGAGATCGGCTGGCGACTCGCCCGCTCGGCCTGGGGCCAGGGCTACGCCACGGAAGCCGCACTGACAGTCCTGGCTTACGGTTTCGACACTCTTTCGCTTCCCGAGATCCTCGCGGTGACCACGGCCACCAACCTCCGTTCCCAGGCAGTGATGCGTCGGATCGGCATGACCCGGGACCCGGCCGACGACTTCGATGACCCCACCGCACCCGAAGGACCACTGCGTCCCAACGTGCTGTACCGCATCGCACGTAGTACGCGAACCTGACGTTCTCCACTGGAACACCTTGATCAGGCCGCGGTGCCCAGGGACGTCCGCCTCAGCCGGTGCCGGCGTCTGGCAGGCACTCCTCCGTAGCCCTCGAGCACGGGAGGTGCCGCACGCCACGTTGTCGTCAGTCGCCGACGCCGGCTCGGCGCGCCGGCTTGGATCAAGGAGCCTGGCAAGGAGCCTGGCAGGGTGTCGAGCGCGAGCAAAGCGCGTGGGCGGTGACACCCTGTCTGCGAGGAGGTTCGAGTCGTGGCCGGGAAGCTGGTGGCCGAGGGGCTGCCGCTGCTGCGCGAAGGTGGCCGGTGGGTCGTCACCGGCGCACTCGGCGGCTATGACGTGGCCTTCGACGTGCGCCGTCTCTACCTGCACAACGCGCAGTTGATCGGCTCCTCCATGCCCACACCCGCGCACTTCGCCCGCCTCATGGACCTGGCTCGCCGGGCCGAGCTCCCGCCCGTTGTCGCCGCGACCTTCCCGCTGGACCAGGCCGCCCGGGCGCAGGAAGAACTCGCCCGCAGGAGGCACGTGGGAAAGATCGTCATGCACCCCCCTAGACCGTGCGCCAGAGCCAGGACTTCCCGACCCGAGGAGGAACGAGGCCCCGTGGCGGGCGGGCGGTGCGTGCCGGTCGGCCGACGCGTACGCCTCCCCCGCCAGACAGCGTTCGCCTGGCCCGTCGCCAGACGAGTGCGCAGGGTCGGTTCAGGGCCTCCGGCCGTGGAAGGTGCGGCGCAGGTCGCTCACCCAGGCATCGGGGTTCTCCCAGGGGATGAAGTGGCCCCCGTGGTCGTGGGCGTTGACGTTGACGTGGTTGAACCAATCGGCCTGCGGGCCGGTCCTGAATGCCCGGACGCGCTCGTCGGCGGTGTGGATGCCGGGCGGGTTCTCGTACGTGACGAAGGTGAGGCCGACCGGGGCCTGCACGACCGGGGTGCGGTCGTGGGCGGGGGCCCAGGGGTAGCGGTTGGCGTTGGCGTAGTAACGCATCGACGTGGCAATGGAGTTGTTCACCCAGTAGATCGTGGCGTGGGTGAGCAGGTCGTCCCTGGTGAAGACGGATTCGACGTCGCCGCCGTTGTCGCTCCAGGCGTTCCAGCGCTCCAGCAGCCAGGCAAGCAGACCGGCGGGTGAGTCGCTCAGCCCGTGGGCCAGGGTGGCGCCGTCGAGCATGTGCACGGCGAGGTGGGACGCAAAGCTGTGGTCCAGCTCGATGATGCGGGCGCGGACGTCGGCGGGCTGGTCGTCCATGAGGGGCCGATTCCGGGCGAAGTCCCAGGCGCGGGGACCGTTGAAGAAGTCGAGCGGCAGCCCGGAGCCGATGTGGATGCCGTACAGCTCGTCGGCGTACTTGTGGCCGAGCTGACTGGAGACGATCCCGCCGATGTCGCAGCCCCCGGCCGCGTACTTCTCGTACCCCAGGGTCTCGGTCATCAGGGTGTGCCAAAGGTCGGAGACTTTCCAGAAGTTGACGTCCGGAAAGCCGGTGAGCGGGCCGGGGAAGCCGAAGCCGGGCAGGGACGGCACGATGACGTCGAACGCGTCGGCGGGGTCACCCCCGAACGCGGCCGGGTCGGCGAGCGGGTCGATCACCTTCGACCAGTGCCAGAACGTCCACGGCCAGCCGTGGGTGAGGACCAACGGGATCGGGCGGGGCCCGCGGCCGGGCTTGCGCATGAAGTGCACCGGGACACCGGCAACGTTCACCTGGTAGTGCTCGTGGACGTTGATGGCGGCCTCGGCCTTGCGCCAGTCGTAGCCGTCCCGCCAGTAGGCGACCAGTTCACGCAGATAACTGTCCGGGACGCCGTAGGACCAGTCCCCATTCCCCTCGTCCAACGGCGGACGGGTCAACGCGAGACGGGCACGCAGGTCATCGAGCACCTCGTCGGAGACATGGATCGGGGTGGGCTCCGGGGGGAAGGCGTGCGGGGTGGTCATGGCGTGGTTCCTTACCGTAGGGGAAGCGGTGCCGTCGGCCTGTTGAATGGTCGGGCGGAGAAGCAGGCCATATCAAGAAGTACGGGCAGCGACGCGGCAGGGGGGTGCGTGCCGATGGTCCGGGTGGAGCTGGCCGGCCGGGGCAACCAGGGCGGCCAGGCAACTGACGCCGATGCCCTCCCTTCGCCGCGACTCCACCATCTTGGCACCGGCGCGGACACTCGCTGACACCGCACATCTCCTCAGGTGCCCGTTGCCGGGGCACCTCTTCCCTCCGCGGGTTGCAAGACGCTGGGGAGCCGCCGTCCGGGGGGCATCATCCATGAAGCCGAGCGCGGCGCCCGTACGGAAGTGCGTGCACGCGGGCGCCCGTTGCCGCAGCGCGTCCCTCGCCTGTGTCCGCAGACGCCGCCGCACCGGCCGCTCTTGGCAGCTGGCGGCACCGAGGGGGTGGGCGAGGCCGGCCCAGCCGGCACTCGCGTGGCGGGCGGTTTCGATCAGGCCGGTTTCCCATCCGGCGAGCTGCTCGCGCATCTGCCCGCAGCAGCAACAGCAAGGCCAGGGCCTGCTCCGGGCCGGCGTCGTGAGTCTCGGCAGTGCCGGGCACGTTGCGCCGTGCGGCATACAGGCGTAATCCGTCATCCTTTAGATGACGAAACATTTGTCATCCAATGGACGACGTGGTACAACTATGTCAGTGAGGCGCATTGGCAGCAACTGCCCGAACGTTCCTGGAGGTGTTTTCCGATGTTGATGCGCACAGACCCCTTCCGTGAGCTCGACCGGCTGGCGCAGCAGCTTGCGGGCCCGGGTACCTGGTCGCGTCCCTCCCCGATGCCGATGGACGCCTACCGCGAGGGTGACCAGTACGTGGTGGCCTTCGACCTCCCCGGCGTCAGCGCGGACGCGATCGACATTGACGTCGAGCGGAACATGCTGACCGTCAAGGCCGAGCGCCGGCCCGTGGCGAAGACCGACGATGCGCAGATGGAGCTGTCGGAACGGCCGCAGGGCGTCTTCTCCCGCCAGATCGTGCTGGCCGACACGCTGGACACCGAGCGCATCCAGGCCGACTACGACGCAGGAGTGCTCACCCTGCGGATCCCGATCGCCGAGCGCGCCAAGCCCCGCAAGATCAGCATCGGCGTCGGATCCGGCCGTACGGAGATCTCCGGCTGAGCAGGACAGACGAGGGCTGAACAACGGCGGAGGACGGGTACCTGATCTCCCCCCGCCGTCCTCCGCACCCGTGGACCGAGAAAGGGGTGGCGGCCGCCGTGACTGTGCGACGTGAAGCGTTTCTCGACCATGTGAAGGAACGCGGCGAGTACGGCACCTTGCAGGAAGCCGAACGCGCGGCCCGCGTGGTGCTCGCCCTGCTGGGCGCACACCTGGTCGGCGAGGTACGCGCCCAGCTGGCGGCGCGTCTGCCGGAAGGCTTCGCCCTGATCCTCCTCAACCCGCTGCAGAGCGCCGAGCCACTGCCACCTGAGCGGTTCGTGCGGGCGACGGCGGCCTGGATCGAGGGCGCGACCGAACGGACCGCTGCCTGGGACGTCAGCGCCGTCCTCAGTACCGTCGCCGACGCCGCCGGCGACGACCTCCTCAAGGAGATCCTGCTCCAGCTTCCCGCGGGCTACGACCTCCTCTTCGGCCACCCCCAGCCCATCTGACCACTCCCTCTGACCACTCCCCTGGTGACCGCCCACCGACCACCACGACCGGTGGAAGAAAGGCCACCATCGCAGTGACGTCTGACCAGAGCGCACCGCTCCAGCCCGGTGGCACGGCGTCCGAGCAGTTGCTGAAGAAGGTCCACTACGACGACCATCTGCCCAACCCGCGGGTCTCGCCTCCTCGGGGGTGTCACGGCGACTGAACGCGGGACCCCGCGGAGCAGCCAAACGACGGCCGTTGCCATCCTTGGGCACCCTCCGTCCCACCGGTCATTCAGCCCGCAACTGCTCGCTCACCCCGGGACAGACTGCCAGCACAGCTCGTGGCCGAGCCCGCGCGAGCCGTGACAGTGCCCCCCGGGAGGATCCAGGTCAGGCTGCCTACGTCGCCCCATGCGCCCCGCCACAGGGCTGAGCCCAGGCCGGCGAGCGTGGGCCGGCTGGGCTGCCCGCAAGCCGTTGGGGCCCAAGAGGACGGCCGACGTTGTCCTGGCAGGCGGGTGAGCGGGACGGACCGTAGCGTGAAAGGACCGGGCTGAGGGCGGGCGGGCCGGCCTGAAGGGCGCAGAAGGGACGGTGGGTGGCCATGGCGGGCATGGATTACGCAGCGCTGTTCGCCGCCACCCCGAGCCCGTATCTGGTGCTGGGGACGGATCTGGTGATCGTGGAGGTCAACCAGGCATACCTCGACGCGACCGGCCGGACGCGGGATGACCTGATCGGGACATACGTCTTCGATGCGTTCCCGGACAACCCGGACGACCCCGAGGCCGACGGGGTACGGAACCTGAGCGCCTCGCTGCACCGGGTCCTGGCCACGCGCGAGCCCGACCCGATGGCACTGCAGAAGTACGACATCCCCATCATGGGCCGGCCGGGGGTGTTCGAGGAGCGGTGGTGGTCCCCGGTCAACACGCCGATCCTTGCCACGGACGGCACGGTGGTGTGGATCATCCACCGGGTGGAGGACGTGACCGCGTTCGTCCAAGCCCGCACCGGTGCCCGGCCGCCGACCGAGCAGCTGACCGAGCGCGAAGCGTTGGAGGCCGAGCTGTACGCGCGGGCCCGGGAGCTGCAGCGGCTGAACGAGGAGCTGCGGCAGGCCCACTCCCGCGAGCGCCAGGTGGCCGTCACCTTGCAGGAGGGCATGCTCCAGTCACCGGATTTGGCCCGGCACCAAAACGTCGCCGTGCGCTATCTGCCCGCAGCCGGATCGCTGAACGTGTGCGGTGACTGGTATGACGTGGCAGACCTGACCGACGGCCGCTTTTCGGTAGCGGTGGGCGACGTCGTCGGCCACGGCCTGGAGGCCGCCGCCGTCATGGGAATGCTCCGCAGCGCGCTGAGCGCGGCCATCCGCGCCCTGGAGCGGCCGGCCCAGGCGCTGGAGGTACTGGGGCTGTACGCCCGCTCGGTCGACGGCGCGCTGAACACCACCGCCGTCAAGGCGCTGGTCGACCCCACAAGCTGCCTGATCATCTACAGCAACGCCGGCCACCCGCCCCCGATCCTGGTGCACGGCGACGGCAACTGCGAGCTCCTGGACCAGGCCACCGACCCGCCCCTGGGCGTTCGCCCCCTACACGTCCCTCGCCCTCAGGCCACGGCCATCTACAGCACCGGCGACACCCTCGTTCTCTACACCGACGGCCTGATCGAACGCCGCGACGAAGACATCGACACCGGCCTGGCCCGGCTGGTACACACCCTCAGCCAGTCCAGCCAACTCACCCCGGAGCACATGGCCGACACCGTCCTGGCTCGCCTCGGCCTGGCCGGCGGCGGCCGCGACGACATCGCGCTGGTCATCGCCCGGCTCTGACCAGCGCCCCTCCTCACGCGAGTTCCCCGTCCCGGGCCAACGCGGAGACCTTCGATGGTCCCCTCGCTCCCCCGCCGTTGAACAGATCAGGCAGGTCCTGCAACGACCACAGCTGGCCGCGCAGGTCTCGACTTGATTCGTTTGCGATAGTTGAAAACCGCCTACTGGCAGTCGGCAATCCCCGCCGCACCCCACCGCACCCCCACCGCACCCTCAACTAGCCCTGCCACTAGCCTCCTGTCACGCACCATCACAGGGGGACACATGGACGAGGGGAAGGCGGCCCTCTACGCCGCCATCATCGGCTTCGCAGCAGCCGTCATCGGAGCCACAGTCGGCGGATGGGCCAGTTGGAAGGCAGCGCGGCACGGGGCTACCGCGGCGGTACAGTCAGCCATCGAACAGGTCAAAGGGGAAGCGGAGAATGAGCATGCCCATTGGATTCGGCAAGAGCGGCTACACGTCTACCGGTCCGTCCTTCAGGCCTGCACCGACTTCATGACTGCAGTTCAAGAGTTCGAAACCCGCGTGCGAGCCGGCAGCAACGCTGACGAACTGCATCAGCTCCTGGAGCAACGCCTCCGGGACCTTGAACTATCCACCAGCTCACTCCACTTGTTGGGGCCTTCTGCAGCGCATGCCGCAGCATTGCGCCTGCTCGCAGAGATCGACTCGACCGTGGACGCCTTGAGAGGGTGGGAAGACCTCGGAAACAACACGGAAGCAGCACACGACCTCCGAAGCCGCAAAGCACTAGCCACCCAGGCCGCTCTCGCTTTCACCGATGAATGCCGGCGCGTCGTCGGAACCACCGACGACTAAAAGGTGGTTCAGAAAGGGACGCCTGACGGACTCTGCCATGGTCCACGGCAGACCAGATCCAGGGGTAATTGGTGTCGTCCAAGGCCGGCAGGAAAGTCTGGGCAGCGTCGGAGAGGTGAACCGGCCGGGCCGGGTTGGTTCTTCCCGCTGGTCTGGGCCAGCGGGTCAGGCCCAGCGGGCCGAGCCGCCCGACAGCGCTCCCGGGGCCCCGACGGCGCTCCCGGGGCGGGGATCGTAGTGGTCCCACGACCCCAACGGTGGGGCGGCCGGGGCGGTAACGCGACGATTCTGGGCGGAATCAGGGGCACAGCCAGATCCAGGACCAGCCAGGGCCAGGGTCAGGTCGCGACCCTGACCATGGTCCTGGACGTCATTGCGCGTGGATCGCCTCGCGCATCGAGTCGGCGTACTCCGGCGCGAACGCGTCGAGGAGGTGCGGGTCGATGTCCGGAGAGTAGACGACCACCAGCTTGTGCGAGTCGATCCCTCCGACCGCCATCACGTGGTCCTCCACGACCCAGACATCGGTGGAGTCCATGCCACTGTCCACCAGGTACGCGAGGTCCCGGGTTCCGGGCCGTGCGCCCTTGCTCGACATCGCCTCCTGGACGGCTTTCTTGCACGTCTCGGTTCTGAACAGCCCGCTCAGCCGTGCATCCGACTGAGGCCCGACGGCGACGCACAGCACGGGAGGCTCCAGGGAGACCAGCATGTGGATGGCCTTGTTCTCCCGCATCGCACCGTGGGTTCCGGTCGACACACTGTTCCAGGCCCCCTTCGCCGGCCACCGGACGCGGCCGTCCTCATCCACGTGGCCTGCGCTGTAGTCGAGGGTCGCCTCATGCACCTCGGCCTCGGCGTTCTCCTCCCCCGTCTGGCAGTCCGGGCACAGATAACCAATCGCGTACCCCTGGTCCAAGACGACGTTCCATCCGTCTCCCTCACCCTGCATGGGCCGCTTGCAGCGGTCACACACGATGTCCGTTACTTCCTCTACTTCCTCTACTTCCTCTACTTCTTCCACTTCTTCCGGTTCCGGATGGCGTGAGCGCCGTTTGCGCTTGATCGCATCCCACATGGTGTCCCACCGCCTGTGGACGTGTGTCATGGTCGCTTCGGGGCGCGGTGCAGCTCGGCTGCGTGCGTGCACGCCTGCGCGCATGCACGCACAGCGGCCGGGCGTCACGCACAGCCATCCGCAGCGGTGCAGGCCGCGCGAAGTCATGCATATCCACATGAAGCCCAGGCAGCCGCCCACGACCGCATGCGGTCGCACCAACCGGCCTCGCACCCGGCCTCGCACTGTCGACGTATGGCATGCACTCCACCGCTGCACCCGCGCCCGCCGTTCGGCTTCGAGTGCCGTCCCCCGGATACAGTCCAGGGTAATTCCGCGCCCCGCTTCCCAGGGTCCCGACGCTCCCCGGTCATCCGGTCATCCCGGTCATCCTGCGTCCATGCAGGTCAGAGAGTCACTGCCGAAGACCCCACGACGGCACACGGCAGCCCACCTGCGGGAAAGCCGGACCGGGCTCAGTCCCACCCCTCACTGCCTGCGCGAGCAGCACGACCGCCACAGGATGCGGGACGCCTGTCGCCTAGGACAACGCGCCTGCGGACGGGGGCTGCACCCTCACCCTCGCCACGTCACGCGGTGATTTGCCGAACTGCCGCGGGCTCAGGCCGCGTTCGAGCCTGCCTGTTCAGTGAGCTGCCGCTGCGGGAGTGCGGCTGCCGGTCAGGAGGGCCGCTCGGCGGATCGAGTGGGTGGAGGCGGCCAGTAGTGGCATGCGGACGGCCGGGCTGGGAATGCGTCCCTGGGCGTGCAGCACTCCCTTGATGACTGTCGGGTTCGGCTCGGCGAAGAGCGCAGCGGAGAAGCGGGCCAACTCGGCTCCGAGCCTGCCGGCGGGTGCGCCGGAGCCGCGGCGCCACAACGAAATCAGTTCGGCGTAGTCGGCGGTTCGGAGATTGGCCGAGGCGAGAATTCCACCGTGCGCGCCCGCCGCGAGGAGGGGTGAAATGACGACGTCGTCGCCGCCGAGCACGGCGAAGCCGTGCGGTGCGCGGCCGAGCAACTCGACCGTGGTCGCATCGATCGCGCCGGTCGCGTGCTTGACCCCGGCGACCTCTGGCAGGCGGCCGAGAGCCGCAAGCGTGTCGGCGCTGAGCGTCTGCCCGGTGCGGTAGGGGATGTCGTACACGATCAGTGGTATGCCGCCGCGGTCGGCCAGCGCGGTGAAATGCGCCAGGGTCCCCGCTTCACCGGGGCGGATGTAGGGCGGTGTGGGAACCAGCGCCGCGGCCACGTCCCCCCTGGCCGCCAGTTCGCGCAGCGACTCGATGGCGGTGGCGGTGTCATTGGTGCCGACCCCGACGATCAGCGGGGCGCCGTGCCTCCGGCAGGCGGCTGAGCAGACTTGCACCACGGTCTGCTTCTCCTCCGCGGTCAGTGTGGCCGCTTCCGCGGTGGTGCCGAGGGCGACGAGCCCTGAGGCGCCCGCCGACAGCGCCTCGTCGGCGAGTCGGGCCAGCGCATCGGGTGCCACGCGCAGATCGTCGGTGAACGGAGTCACCAGGGGGACGTACAGGCCGGTGAAATTCGGATCGGGCTTCATGGTCCCACCCTGGCTCATGCTGATCCTGTAGGTCCATTGCTGATTTCTGCCGTGATACCTAAGCTGAACTTATGCTCGATGTTCGTCGTCTCTACCTGCTTCGCGAGTTGGACCGGCGGGGCACCATCGCCGCCGTGGCCGAGGCGCTGACCTTCACCGCGTCGGCCGTCTCCCAGCAGCTGAGCGTGTTGGAACGCGAGGCAGGCGTGGCCTTGCTGGAACGCAGCGGCAGGCGTGTGGTCCTCACGCCCGCCGGCCGGTCCCTCGTCGCACACGCCGATGCCGTGCTGGAACGCCTGGAACTGGCGGTCGCCGAACTCGCCAACGCGCGGGAGGGCATCGGCGGGTCGCTGCGCATCGGGACCTTCCCCTCCGGTGGCCACACCATCGTTCCGGCGGCGCTGGCCGAGCTGGCCGAACGGCACCCCGCACTGGAACCGATGGTGCAAGAGATCGACTCGGCGCGCGTCTCCGACGGCCTGCGAGCCGGCGAACTCGACGTGGCCCTCGTCCACGACTACGACTTCGTACCCGCGTCACCAGACACCACCGTGGACGAGGTGCCTCTGCTGGAGGAACCCATGTACCTCGCCACCAACACCGCGGCCAAGTCCACCAGCCGCGGCAACACGCTGGCAGAACTGCTCGGCCCTTATGCCGAGGTCCCATGGATCACCGCACGAGACGGCACGACCGGTCACGCGATGGCCGTACGCGCCTGCCAGGCGGCCGGGTTCCAGCCGAGAATCCACCACCAGGTCAACGATTTCCGCACCGCACTGTCCCTGGCCGCCATCGGGCAAGGTGCCGGACTGGTACCGCAAATGGCCACTGCGCATCCCCCCGCGGGCGTCGTGTTGACCAAGTTGCCGTTGTTCCGTCGATCGAGGGTCGCCTTCCGCGCGGGCGGCGGTACGCATCCGGCGATCGCCGCGTTCGTGGCTGCGGCAAGAGCAGCGGTGGGCCACCAGAGGCAGTGACGTTCGCCTCCGACGCCGGCGTGGGCGAGGGTGTAGGCGAAAACCTTGGGTTCTCATGAAGCGTCGAGCGCAGCGCCCGGATGTCATGGACGAGAGCTGCTTCCCTTGGCGTAGCGCGGCAGGCGCAGGGTGAATTCGGCTCCCCCCTCTGCGCGGTTGGCGGCCCGGATGTCACCGCCCATCAAACGTGCGGTGGCTCGGGCGATGGACAGCCCCAGTCCGCTTCCCTCGGACCGTGAGCGGCGACTCCCCGCCTTGAAGAAGCGGTCGAAGACATAAGGAAGTGCCTCCTCCGGGATGCCACTGCCACTGTCCGCCACTTCGATGAAGAGCTCCCGGGGCCTTGACGTGCCACTCACCCTCACGGGTGCGCCGCCGTGCCGTAACGCGTTGTCGATCACGCTGGCGAGGATGATGCCCAGACGCCTTGGGTCGAGCTCGGCAGGCATCAGGCGCGGCACGTCCAGCGTGACCAAGGCAGTCCAGTTGTGGACTGCCAGGCAGGCCTCCAGCTCTTGGGCGACGTCCACCTGCCTGGTGGCCAGGTGCACGCTGCCGGAGTCGAGTCTCGCCAGGTCCATCATCTTGTCCACCACGTCGTTCAACCGCCGGGTCTCGCCGACGACCAGTTGCACCGCCGGCTGGAGAATGGGTTCGAGCCGGCCGGCTCTTTCCTCCAATACCTCGGACACGGCCGAGAGGACAGTCAGCGGCGTGCGCAGCTCATGAGCCATATCGGACACGAACCGTCTCATGGTCGCTTCGGAGGACTCCGTGGCAGCAGTTGTTGGCGGCTGGTAGGCGGAATTCCGTACGAAAGGCATGGTGCCCAGGGCATTGCGGTCCCGGCACTGCGGCTCCGGCCGTTCGGCCGCGCACAGCGACGAGCGCACCCTCTCGTAGATCTCATTGAGGGTCAGCGACTCACCGGCTCCTGGCACACCGTGGTGCAGCAGCGTCACGAGCTCTCCGGTGAAAGCCGTGTAGAACTCGCCTGGTGGTGCCAGGGCGAGCGCGTTCTCCGCCGCCGCGGCCAGCAGATACGTCCCGTCGATCTCGGCGAGTCCAAGCCCTTCCGACATGGCACCGAGCATGCGCCCGCTGTAGCAGCAGTCGAGAACCACGACACGTCGCGCTGCCCGGCTCGCCTCGAAGGGGCGTCTGATCCATTGGTAGGGCACGGCCGAGTCGTAGACCTCGTCCGCATGGCTGCCGTGCAGGGCCAGATAGAGCTCACCGGTTCCTGGGTCGATCAGCCCATGACCGGCGTAGTAGAAGATCAGCGCGTCGGTCGCCTCGCGGGCAGCGTTTTTGATCGCCTGGGATACCTCACGCGGACCGTGCGGGTCATGCAGAACGGTGCAGTGGGCGGCGGGGAGCCCCCATACGGCCTCAGAGGCGAACACCTCCTGCATCGCGGCCACGTTGGCGGTGACGGCCGGCAGTGCAGGCAGGTGCGCGAAGCTGCTCGCGCCCACCAGCACCACTCTGGACCGGTCAGGATCCGGAAGCCCAGTCACAACGCGTCGTGCTCCTCCGGCCGGTCGGCAAGGGCGGTGCGCAGCAGGCGGTCGGCTGTAGCCGGCACGTGACGGCGCCTCAAGCCCACACCACTTTGACCACGCCGTGGCCCGCTGCAGCCGCCCGCGCGTAGAACCCTTGGAGGCTCCTGTGGTGGTCGAGGAACTCCTGCCTGGCCTGCGCCTCGTCCCAGCCCCGTCCGACGAGCTTGGGACCGGCGACGTTCCAGAGCTCGTCGAAGGAGACACTTGCGAGGAAGTGCGCAGCCTGTGACACCCCAGGCGGCTCCAGAAACATCATGGGTGGGTTGGAGGGATCGGCGTCCACGCTGTGTGCCACGGGGCGGCCGCCGTAAATCGGTAGCGTCCAGGGCTTGTCAGCATCTGCGCCTATATCTGTGCCTGCGTCTGTGCCTGCGTCTGCATCCGCCTCTGCCTCCGCATCCGCATCCGCCTCAAGGACTTCGGCTGCGGCGTAGACGGCATCGACGGAGCTCCAGACCTTGTTGATCGAGTCGGCGATGCCCGCGGCGTACTCGTCGGGGTGGTTCTCCCAGGCCTTCCACATGAACTCCGCAAGCCAGGTGTGGTCGTCCCGGATCTCGGATTCCGCGACGGCGCGCAGGTGTAGGTGGATGCTCACGGCGACGAGTTCTCCCGTTCGGTGGCCTGCCTGTCAGGCCGAACGGACAGAACCTACTCGACGGCACTGACAGCGAGACGTCCCCGAACGGGCGCGATTACCCGCCACAACCGCTGACGGCTCAGCGGGCGCCGCTGGCCGAAATCATCTCTACGGGGCTTCTGGTGCGGCTTCAGGTGCCCGCACAACCGTTTGGGCCCCCCGCTCTCGCTCCAACACCTGCGGGCCGTAATTGCGCACGAGGGCGCCCGGGGCCGTTAAGCCGTCCCACCTGCCGGACAACGACGCCCCCTGTCCCGGCCCACGGTGGCCACAAACCAGTCATCAAGCATTGCCGAGGCACGCTGGACGGCGGTGCCGCCTATACCCAAAAGCGGTGCGGCCCGGACCGATAAGGTCCGGGCCGCGGTGAAGCCGGTCGTCCCTCAGGCTCCTGCGGAAATCAGCCGTCGTTCTCCGAGGAAGGAAGGAACGCCCCCGGCACATCCTGCGGCGCGAAGATCTTCTTCTCGCCCGGGTACGGCTTGTTCCAGTTGTGCGTCTCGTACCAGGTGAGGTGGTTCATCTGGGCGGGGTTGGCGTAGTCGGGGACGGCGTGCGGGCCGGTCAGCCGCTGCTTGGACTTCCACTTGTCCCAGATCGCCGCCAGCTCCCGCTTGTCCGCGGGTACCTTCGCGGGCGCGACGGCCGCTGCGTGGGGGTTCTGCGGTGCCGGGATGTCCGGGCCGCAGGGCGGCTGGGTCTTCAGGCCGTCGGTGAGGGGGACGCGGTTGGGCTGCGCCGTGAACGGGGTGGTGTCCGGGAGACGGGTGAAGGCGCCGCTCATGGGGCTGGCCGCGCTGTCCTTCTGGTTCATCGGGTGGATCCCGAGGATCTGCTCGATGGTCCGGATCACCGTGATCTGGGTGTAGTAGTGGCTGTCGGTCTTGCCGCGCTGTGCCCAGGGGCTGATGATCTGGATCGGGGCCCGGTGCCCGTCGACGTGGTCGAGGCCGGCCTGGGAGTCGTCCTCGACGACGAAGATGGCCGAGTTCTTCCAGTACTTGCTGTGCGAGATCTTGTCGACCATCCTGCCGACCGCGAGGTCGTTGTCCGCGACCTGGGCGGACGGGCTCGCGGGACCACCGGTGTGGTCGTTGGAGAACCAGAACATGTTCAGGTTCGCCGGCCCGTTCTTCTCGAAGTCCTGCTTCCAGATCTGGTACTTGTAGACGTCCGGGACGTCGAGGTCGAACATCGGGAAGCCGGGCACCGACACGTCGTTGAGCGAGGGGATCGCCGACCCGACATTGATGGGGTAGGCCGTGGGCTGCCCGGACGTGTCCATGGTCTTGGCGTCGCAGTACAGGTTCTGCCAGGACGCTCCGGACGGCTTGCTCTCCACCGACTGGAACTCACCGAAGTCCTTGACGGACTTGCCCGCCGCCTGCGCACCGGTCCACAGAAAGCCGGACCGCTGGTGGCCGAGCGCGTCGTTCTCGGTGTCGTAGCTGCGCTGGTACTCACCGGCCGAGGACTCGGTGTACTCCGGATTGTCGCTCTGCATCAGCCAGTTGTGGCCCTCGGCGGAGTTCGTGCCGATGTCATAGGTGTTGTCGTACAGCCCGAACTGCTTGGCCATCGCATGTTGGTTCGGCGTCACGTTCTCGCCGAACTGCGCCAGCTTCGGATCGCCGTTGCCCTGCGGGAGGTCGCCGAAGACCTGGTCGTAGGTCCGGTTCTCCTTGACGATCAGGAAGACGTGCTTGATGGGCGAGGGGTCGCCGAGCCGCTGCGGGACCGCTGCCGGCTTCGCGTTGCTGTTGCCGTCGGCCTTCTTGACGGAGTGGCCCAGCCAGCCGTTCTGCTTGAAGACCTTGGACGTCTGGGCCCTGATGGCGCTGTCGTCGGGCAGCGTGAAGCGCTGCAGGCTGGAGGTGGTGTCGTGGGTGCCGTGCGCGCCGCTGGGGTTGGGGCGACGGGCGTCGATACCACGGGTGTTGGAGACCAGCACCTGGTTGCCGACGGTGGCGATCTCCGCGGGGAAGTAGTCCGTGGGCAGCAGGCCGACGTAGCTGACCGGCTCCTGCGGGCTCTTGTACTTGTACACGGCGACCGCGTTGGCACGGCCGAGCGTCACCAGCAGATGACCGTCGTCGGTGAGCGTCACCGCGTTGGGCTCGTAACCCACCGACGCCTCCGGCCACGGACGGGTGGCGATGGTCTGCACGACCTTGTCGCGGGCGGTGCTGATGACCGACACGTCGTTGGTGGCGGTGTTGGTGACGAACACTGCCCCGCCCTTGGCGTACAGGGCCGTCGGGTGCAGACCTACGTCGATGCTCCCCACCGCGGCGTCCGGATTCGCCAGGTCGATGACGCTGACCGTACCGGTGGTGGTGGCTCCGGTCTTCGGGTTGGCCGGCACCTGGGTGTTGTACGAGTTGATCGTGGTGTCGCCGGGCCTGGCCGGACGGCCGCCCTCGTTGCTGACGTAGAGCTTGTCGCCGACCTTGACCATGTCACGCGGGGCGTTGCCCACGTCCCAGCTGCGCTGGACGGCCCCGGTCGCCGCGTCGAGGGCGACCACCCTGTTCTGGCCGTTGACCGCGGCGTACACGGTGGAGCCGTCGGACGAGAACACCGGCTCCCCCACCAGCGCCCGCTTGGCGCCGTCCGCCGGGATCTTGAGGAACGTCGGGTTGCTGACGCTGCCGTCCGGGTTCACGGTGAGCCTGGTGTAGCCGTCGGTCTGGCCCAGCCACAGCTGCTTGCCGTCCGGCGAGTACGTGGGGCCTTCCTGGCCCACGGAGTTGCTGCTGAGGCGCGGGTTCGACGATGCGGAGGCGCTGACGAGCTGCTGCACCTTCCAGTTCTTGCGGTCGACGATGGCCAGCGCCGCGCCGCCGTCGGTCAGCGAGGCCGCGATGTGGGTGCCGTCCGGGCTGACCGAGGACGACATGATCTTGCCGTTGTCGATGACGAGGCGGTCGCCGTACGGGGCGATGTACTGGTCGCTGGAGACGACCTGGCCGTTCGCGGTCTGCTGGCCGACCTGGTCGGTGCCGAACTGGTGCGTCTGGGCATAACCGATGCCGGCCGTGGCGGCGAGGACGACCGCGGTGGCGGTCGCCAGGGCACTGCGGCGGCTGAAGCGGCCGACGCGTCTGTCGAGAAAGCCGGAACGGTCGTCCTCGTCATGTCGACGGCGGCGTATGACCTGCATGGAGTCATCCCTTCGAGGTGGAGAGAAGTTCGACATTGCCGTCGAACTGCCACAGCGGGTTCGGCGTGTCCCCCTCCGGGGTCCGCACCAGGAAATAGCCGTTGACTTCCTTCGGCCCATCGCCATCGGCCATGTACCGCCCGTCCGGGGTCACATCGAGCTGATAGATGGCCTGCCCCACGGCCTGGACGCCGGGGAGGTGCCAGGAGACGACGCAGCGCCAGTCGTTGCCCGGCCCCTGCGCGGCGACCTGGAGGCTGCCCTTGTTGCACGTCGCCGTGGCTCCCAACTGCGCCTCGGTGACGGCGGGCCGGTGGAGCTGCTCGGTCTGCATGCGGTACAGGTGGGCGAATGCCGTGGCGACCGAGCGTTGCACCTTCTCCTGCCCGATCCCGGAGCCGGTCGCCGAGGCCGTGGTCGACGTGGTGAGGACCGCCACCGTCATGGCGACCAGCCCGATCAGCGGCAGCACTCCGACCGTGACCGCGCGGCGCCCCGAGCCGTCGTAGCCCAGGTTCGTGAAGTCGCGCCGCACGAACAGCAGGTAGGCCAGCGCGGTCGCCAGTACGGCCCACGCCAGGCTGACACCGATGCCGATCAGGAGCGGGGCGAGCTGGGCCGGGCCGGTGAACAGGCCGTTCCAGGCGATGAAGGCGTAGCTGGGCAGGGCGAGGCGTACGGCGACGGGCAGTGGCATCATCTGGGCGAGCTGCATCGCGAGGGCGACGAGCACGGGCAGCAGCAGTCCCATCGGGGAGCGCCCCAGCGCGACGGACCCGAGCAGTCCGATCCCGGCGAGGGCCAGGGTCGGAGCGAGGACGCAGACCCAGGCGAGCAGGACCTTCACGGCGGCGTCCGCCGGCGTCAGCAGGTGGCCGTCGAGCCCGACCAGCGGCTGGTTGCCGACCGCCACGACCCCGCCGGCCGCGCTGGAACACGCCAGTCCGGCCACGAGCAGCAGCAGGACGGTGAGGCTGGCGAACACCTTCGCGGCGAAGATCCGCCGGGGCGACCGGACCGCCACGAGCAGGTGGCGCCAGGTGCCGAGCCGGTCCTCGGCGGCGAACACATCGCCGGCGACCACCGAGGTCAGCAGCGGCAGCGCCCAGGTGCCCGCGAAACCGAGCAGCACCAGCGGTCCGGCCCATCCCGTGGCGTGCATCCAGCGGCCGAAAAGGGTGTCGACGGGCAGCGTGCTCTGTTGGCTCACCGCGGCGACGAAGAGCGCCGGCGCGATCCAGCAGGCAAGGACCAGCAGGCGGATCCGCCACTGTGAGACCAGCTTGACCAGCTCGAAGCGGTAGCAACGCGCCACCGAGGCGCGGCGGGCACCGGCACCGTGGGCGGTTGCCTGGTTCTGGGCCTGGGCGTGGGTGAGGGGCACGGTCATCGTCCGGCCTCCGCAGGCTCGGTGAGGGCGAGGAACGCTGCTTCGAGCGGCGACACCAGGGGGGAGAGCTCGCGTACCGCGATGCCCGCCTGCACCAGCCGCACCACCAGTTCGTCGAGGGCAGGCGCCAGCGCGCGTACGACGAGCACCTGCGCGTCGTGCCGTACCCCGGCGTCCTCGACGAGGCGTATCCCGGCCGTTTCGGTGGCCAGTTGGCGGGCGGCGGGGGCATCGGAGGTGCGTACCCGGTAGTCGAGTTCCTGCTCCTCGGCGGCCAGCTTGCTCAGCGGCCCGGAGAAGACGACCCGGCCGGTGGCGAGGAGGGTGACGTCGGAGCACAGGGCCTCGACGTCGTCCATGCGGTGGCTGGAGAGCACGACGCTGGTGCCGTCCGTCGCGAGCCGGGTCAGGACACCGAGTACGTGCTTCTTGCCGGCCGGGTCCAGACCGTTGGACGGCTCGTCGAGCACCAGCAGCCGGGGCCTGGTGAGCAGCGCCGCGGCCAGCCCCAGCCGTTGTCGCATGCCGAGGGAGAAGCCGCGGGCCCGTTCGTCGGCGACATCGGTGAGCCCGACCTGCGCAAGCGCGTCGTCGATCACCGTCGTCCGCGCGTCGTCACCGCGGAGAGCGGCCAGTGCGGCGAGGTTCTGCCGAGCGGTGAGCGAGGGGTAGAGACCGGGTCCGTCCACGAAGCCCGCGACACCGTCGGGAGCGTCGAGCGTCCGCCCGACCGGTGTACCCAGGATGTCCAGGCTGCCGCTGTCGGCGACGGCCAGACCCAACAGGAGGCCGAGCAAGGTCGTCTTGCCGGCGCCGTTCGGTCCGACCAGGCCGTGAATCTGCCCCTGCGTCACATCCAGGTCGACGCCGTCGAGCGCGACGACATCGCCGAACGACTTGGTGATCCCGCGAGCCCGGACTGCGAGGAGTGCGTCCATGAGTCCCTTCCTTCGAGAGCCTCAAGGAACGTAGAGGCAGTCCTCAACGATGGCCAGGAGCAGTCAGTTGAATGCTCATGGAACGGTTGACGACCGGCATGCACCACGACGATGCCCGGGCGGGGCGCCGAGAGGTGCCGGGGGCCGGGGTGCCGGTGCGCGGTCGACGGCGCGTGCGTGGACGAACTGGCCGGGACGACAAGGCCCCAGCGGACGGCGAGGGGCAAAGGGAAAGGCAAGGAGAGTTCTCTCCTTGCCACTCTCAACGTATAGCGCACTGGGGGGCTTGCGGCAAGACCCGGGGCACAGCGCAGAATCGTCGGCCGAGGCCACACAACCTGCGGAAATGAGGGGCACGACGTGCGTGTGTTGTTGTCGACGTACGGGGGACGCGGTGACGTCGAACCGATGGGGGGACCGGCAGCGCGATTGCGGTTGCGGGTGCACGGCGCGGAGGAGGTAGCCCGATGACTGAGCAGTACGTGTTGGATCTTCAAGAGATCGACGAGACGCAGGTCGCGGTCGTGGGCGGCAAGGGCGCGCATCTGGGCGGGCTGTCGGGGATCGAAGGCATCCGCGTGCCGGGTGGCTTCTGCGTGACGACGGACGCCTTCCGGCGGATCATGGCGGAAGCACCGTCGGTCCACAGTCAGCTCGACCAGTTGGCGCGCACCGACCCGGACGACCGGGAGGCGATCCGCACGCTCAGCGCGCAGATTCGCCGGACCATCGAAGGGATTGCCCTTCCGGGCGATATCGCGGCGGCGATCACCGACGCGCTCGCCCCGTTCGGCGAGCAAGTCGCCTACGCCGTCCGGTCCAGCGCGACGGCAGAGGACCTGCCGACGGCCTCCTTCGCCGGCCAGCAGGACACCTACCTGAACGTCGTGGGGCCGACGGCGGTCCTCCGGCACGTCAGCCGGTGCTGGGCCTCGCTGTTCACCGAGCGGGCCGTGACCTACCGCCGGCAAAACGGCATCGACCACCGTACGGTGCACATGGCCGTGGTCGTACAGCAGATGGTCTTCCCGCAGGCGGCCGGCATCCTGTTCACGGCCGACCCCGTCACGGGCAACCGGCAGGTCGCCACCGTGGACGCCGGCTTCGGCCTCGGCGAGGCCCTGGTCTCCGGGCTGGTGAACCCGGACGTCTTCAAGGTGCGACACGGCGAAGTCGTCGCCAAGACGATCGCCGCCAAACAGCGTGCCGTTCAGGCCCTGCCGGCCGGCGGTACGCAGGAAGTGGCGATCGACGCGCAGCGGCAGGAGCAGCCGGCGCTGACGGATGCGCAGGTCGTGCGGCTCGTGGAGCTCGGGCGTCGGATCGAAGCGCACTTCGGCCGCCCGCAGGACATCGAATGGTGCCTGGTCGATGGGGACTTCCGGATCGTTCAGAGCCGGCCGATCACCACGCTGTTCCCCATCCCCGAGGCCGGCGACCAGGAGAATCACGTCTATGTCTCCGTCGGCCATCAGCAGATGATGACCGACCCGATGAAGCCCCTGGGGCTGTCCCTGTGGCAGCTGACGGCCATGGCGCCGATGCAGGAGGCCGGCGGGAGGCTGTTCGTCGACGTCACCCGGCGGCTGGCCTCGCCCGCGAGCCGCGCGGGCCTCCTGGAGCTCATCGGGAGAGGCGATCCGCTGGTCAGGGACGCGCTGGAGACCGTCCTCGACCGCGAGGACTTCGTCCCGTCGCTCCCGGACGCCCCTCCCGGAGGACCGCAGTCCGGCGGGCCGCCGGCCGGCGGCGCGTCCGCCCCGATCGAGACCGATCCGGCCATCGTCACCAAGCTGATCGAGCGCAGCCAGGCGTCCATCGCCGCTCTGGAGCGCGACATCCGGACGAAGACCGGACCGGCGCTGTTCGACTTCCTGCTGGAGGCCTTCGAGGAGCACAAGCGGGTCCTCAGTGATCCGCTGAGCCTTCAGGTGATCATGGCGGGGATGGAGGCCACGTGGTGGCTCAACGACAAGCTGCAGGAGTGGCTGGGCGAGAAGAACGCGGCCGACACGCTCACGCTGTCCGCCCCCGACAACGTCACGTCGGAGATGGGACTGGCGCTGCTCGACGTTGCGGACGTGATCCGCCGGCATCCCGAGGTGGTGGCGTTCCTGCAGGGCGTCGAGGACGAGGGGTTCCTGGACGAGCTGGCGAAGCTCGCGGGCGGGACCGAAGCGCGCGACGCCATCGAGGCCTATCTCGACCGGTACGGCATGCGCTGCGTCGGCGAGATCGACATCACCAGGCCGCGTTGGCGCGAGCGTCCCACCACGCTCGTGCCCGTGATCCTCGACAACGTCAGGAACTTCCAACCGGGCGCCGCCGAGCGGCGGTTCGAGGAAGGCCGGCAGAAGGCGCAGAAGAAGGAACAGGACGTGCTGTCGCGCTTGCGGGCCCTGCCGGACGGGGGCCGGAAAGCCGACGAGACCAAGCGGATGATCGACCGGGTCCGCACCTTCATCGGGTACCGGGAGTATCCCAAGTACGGCATCGTCAGCCGCTACTTCGTCTACAAGCAGGCCCTGCTGCGGGAGGCCGAGCGCCTCGTGCAGGCCAACGTGCTCGCCGAGCAGGAGGACGTCTTCTACCTCACGTTCCAGGAGTTCCGCGACGTCGTGCGCTCGCACCAGGTGGATGACCAGCTCATCCAGCCGCGCAAGGACGCGTTCCGGTCGTATCAGGCGCTCACTCCGCCCCGGGTGCTCACGTCGGAGGGTGAGGCCGTCACCGGGGCGTACCGGCGCGACGACGTGCCGGCCGGCGCCCTGGTCGGCCTACCGGTGTCCGCCGGGACCATCGAGGGAAGGGCCCGCGTCATCCTCGACATCGCGGAGGCCGATCTCGAAGCGGGCGACATCCTGGTCACGACCTTCACGGATCCCAGCTGGTCGCCGCTGTTCGTCGGAATCACCGGCCTGGTGACGGAGGTGGGCGGCCTGATGACCCATGGCGCAGTGATCGCCCGGGAGTACGGCCTGCCGGCCGTCGTGGGCGTGGCGCAGGCCACCCGGCTGATCCGGGACGGGCAGCGGATCCGCGTGCACGGAACGGACGGGTACGTCGAGATCCTTTCGTGACCGTCCACACCGGGAACGCGGCGCCGCACAGCGCGCGGTGAGGCACCGGCCGGCTTGCCTGGGGTAGCCGGTGCCTCGATCCGGCGCGAGTCGGCCGGGGAGGGCGAGAAACTAGGATCGCCTCTCATGCGGATCGTCCGGATCACGCTCCTGGTGGTGGGAGCGATCGTCGCGCCCTTCATCGGGTTCGTGCTCGGCGCGATGGCCGCCGCCTTCCTCACAAGGCCGCTGACCGGTGACCCGGCCATCGTGGACACGGCGATCCCGCTGGTGGGCATCGCCGGGACTGCTGCCGCCGTCTTCGGCTGGACCAGGTTGCTGCGCCTCGCGCACTACCGGCACCTGCGGCGGCTGCGTCGCGAGGGCCCGGCCCTGCAGGGCCGGGTCGTCGCGGCGCATACCTCGTTTGCCAAGAACCCACGGGGTCCGGGCCACTGGACGGTGCGGATCGAGGTGGCCTGGACGGATCCCCGCAACGGCCGCACACACAGGGCGGGCAAGGCTTTTCGGTTCTCCCAGCAGAACGGCGCAGGCGCCCGCGACTTCCAGCGTCGCCACCGCGCCGAGTCGGCGATCGGCGTACTGCCCGGCCGGCGAAGTGGGTTCGTGCTCGACGTCCCGGAACTGCCCGCCTGGTGGGATCGCTGGTAGTACCCGTTCCAGCGTGGTCGGGCCCAGTGCACAACTCAGCGATCACCGTACCGACCACGACTGCCGCCCTGCGGCCGTGTCGGTGCGGGCAGCGAGCGCCATACCGTTCCCACGACCTGCGCGGCCGCGAAGTAGCCCCGGTGGCGGGAGTCGAAGCTGGCCGCCGGATTGTCGCCGAGCAGGACCAGTTGTCCGTGGGGCACGTACCGCTCGGGAACACCGGCCAGCGCGGCGACCCGGTCGCGGGGCACGGGGTCTCCGGGCACCGCGGCCACGCGCTTGATCAGCAGCGCCGGGCCCGGCACCGCGCGGGACGTGGCGGCGGGTGGCGGGGCGGCGGCCGGGCCGGTGGTCGGGAGGTCTCGCACCACGACCACCTGGCCCGGTCCGGGCAGGCGTCCACGGCGTACGAGGACCCGGTCGCCGTCCCGGTAGGCCGGTTCCATGCTCGCGCCGCGAACGGTGATCGCGACCAGCCGCCGCCGGAGGCCGGAGGCGGTCAGGGCGAGGGCGACGGCCAGTATCGGAACACCCGCGGCCAGAGCCCATGACGCCGCGGTCATGGCGCCGCCGTACCCGGCTCGGCTCCCACCGGCTCGCCGTCCGTCCGGTAACCGGTCGCCTGCAGGGTGAACAGGCGGGCGTACTCGCCGTCCAGCGCCATCAGCGCGTCATGGCTGCCCTGTTCGGCGATGAGGCCGTCCTTGAGTACGACGATCCGGTCCGCGTCGCGTACCGCGCTGAGCCGGTGGGAGATCAGCAGACCGGTGCGGTCGCCCCGGTGGCCGCACAGGGCGGCGTGGATCTCGTGCTCGGCCGCGGCGTCGAGCCCGGCCGAGGGTTCGTCCAGGATCATCAGGTCCCGCCCCTCCCGCAGGAACGCGCGGGCCAGCGCCAGCCGTTGCCACTGCCCGCCGGAGAGCATCACCCCGCTCTGTGCCCTGTCGCCCTCCGGGTGGGTGAAGAAGATCCGCGACAGGAGGGTGCGGTAGCCGTGCGGCAGGCCTGCCAGTTTCTGGTGGATGCCGGCCCGTTCGGCGGCGGCGCTGAGCCGCTGGTCGTCGTGGAGCGCGTCCAGGTCCCCGAGGGCGATGTTCTCCGCCGCCGTCATGTCGTAGTGCATATAGTCCTGGAACACCACGCTGAGGCGTCGGCGGTAGGCCGTGACGTCCACCTCGCGCAGGTCCACCCCGTCCCACAGGATCGCTCCGCGGGTGGGGTCGTAGAACCGGCACAGCAGCTTCACCAGCGTGGACTTCCCGGCTCCGTTGAGCCCGACGAGCGCCAGCACCTGGCCGTGGGGGATGCGCAGGCTGACCCCCCGCAGGATCCACGGATGCGCGTCGGAGTATCGGAACCACACGTCGCGCAGTTCGATTCCGCCGCTCAGGGCGGGGAGCGGACGGGGTTCCGCCGCGAGCGGCAGATCGGGACCGGCGGTGGTCACCGCCAGGTAGTGGTCGAGCAGCAGCAGCGCCTGGTGCGTGCGGGCGACCTCCAGCGCGAGCGTGGCGAGTGCGCCCTGCACACCGGCCACCGCGGCCACGAACAGGGTGACGTCACCGGCCGACAGGTCGCCGGACCGCGCCGCCCCCACCGCCCATACGAGCCCGCAGCCGGAGATCAGCGCGGCGAGCAGCCCGAGCCCCGCCTGGGCGCGGACCTCCCGCCGGTCCACCGCTCGCTTGGCGGCGTCGGACGTGCGCCGTTCGGCCAGCATCCGCCCGCGCAGAAAGCCCCCGATGCCGAACAGCCGCACCTCTTTGGCGGCTTCCATACTGGAGAGCAGATCGTTGTAGAACAGCTCCCGCCGCTCGGCTGGGCCGATGTCCCACACCATCCGCGCCCGCCGTCGCGACAGCGCGATCTCGGCGAACAGCACCGGCACTCCGGCCACCAGCACCAGCCCGGTCAGCACCGGACTGAGCACCAGCAGCGAGCCGATGAAACCGGTGAGGGTGACGGCGGCCCGGACGATGCCCAGGGCGCCGGAGACGGTTTCGTTGGGGGTGCCGCCGGCGGTCTGCTGGGCCAGCCGCAGCCGGTCCAGGAAGCGGGGGTCCTCGAACCGTTCCAGTCCGACGAACCCGTCCACTGCGGTGAACAGCCGGTCCTGCATGAGCAGTCCGACCCGGCGGTCGAGCTCCGCGCGCAGATACTGGCCGACCTGCGGCGCCGCCCCGGTCACGACGCCGACCGCGGCGAGGCACAGCCCCAGCCCGGTCAGGGTCCCGGTCGAGGCACCGGCGACCAGGTGGTCCAGTATCCGTTTGGTCAGCAGCGCCGTGGCGACCGGCAGCCCGCCGGTCGCCAGCGTCAGCAGCACAAAGGCGACAAGGGTGCCGGGCGCGGCCTTGGCGGCGAGCGACCACGCCGTGGTGAGCCGGGCCCCCGTGCCCCGGGTCACCCGGCGTCCGCGCGGTGTGACGTCCATGTCCGTCATCGCGCCGCGGTGACCGGTCGGTCCAGCGCTATGCGGTTGGCGGTGACCAGGACCCGGCCGTCGCCGTGCGGTGACACCCGCAGCAAGGTGGGGAACGATCGCGCGCGGAACGCGGCGCTCAGCGGTTCGTCGGGCCCCTCCTCGACGACCACGCGGGCGACCGGGGACAACTCGGTCACGAACGCGGCGGCCTCGGCGGGATCGCCGACCACGACGGCCACCACCTGCGCCCGTCCACCGGGCAGGGCCCGGGCGTGGTCCACGAACGCCGGCATCTTCTCCCGGCACGGCTGACAACCGGGGGCGAAGAACGCCACCAGCGTGTCCGCGGCGAGCATGCCGCGGGTCAGCCGTTCGCCGTCCACGGTGGACGTGGCGAACTCCCCCACCTCCTCCCCCACGGCCATGTCGAGGGTGTCGAACCGGCTGCCGGGGCCGCTCGTCCCGGACAGCCGCTCGGAGTGTTCCCTCAGCCGCTTGATCACCCCCAGGGTGAGGACCAGGTCCAGCGTGCAGAGCATGCCGACGAACACCACTGCCGCAATCAGGAAGGACATTGCCCAACTCCTCTTGTCCGTACGGCCCCTGCGGTACCGGGCCGGTGTTGATCCCTCAGTCGCGGGCGGGTTCCGGCCGGGCCGGCAGCGACGGGCGGAACAGCGCCGCGAGGTCTTCGAGCCTGGTCACCAGCGCCCCTACGACGGCCCCGCCGGCCACCGCCACCGCCCCGTACGCCGGTGCGACCGCCCCGATGCCGGTGCCGCTGCCGCTGAGCGCTCCCCCCGCCGCGATCAGCGTCAGCACACCGTTGCGCAGCACATGAAGCCGGCCCATCGGGGTGCCGGAGGCCCCGAAGCAGCGGCACACCGCACGTACTCCTCGGGTGACCATGAGCGCGGCGCCCGCGGTGAACGCCAGCAGCAGTCCGGCCGCGAGGAGGAACCCGACGAGGCCCGCAGGCACTGCCAACGGGCTTGCCAGCAGAAGGAGAAGCACCGCCACCTCGCTCGCCGCCACGAGCACGGCGCAGGGGCGCACCCAGCCGGCGGGCAGCAGGTCCATGGTGGTCAGCGACTGCGTGAACCGGGAGAACGCGTCCCGGCTGCGGAGCTTGCCCAGCGCCGCCGCCCCGAAGACCACGGCAAGGCAGGACGCGCAGGCTACGGCGAGTATGTCCACGGTACGGATGCCCCTTCATGCGCCGGAGCCGGCCGGGCGGCGCGCCGGTGCGCGACCCGGCCGGACGGCGATGACCTGTGAAAACGGCGCCGTCAGAAGCAGCCGCAGCGGATGAACGTGTTCGTGCACTGGTCCTTGACCCAGGTGTGGTTCCACCGCGCGCAGCCGGAGCCCGGCCCGCCCTGGACGCACACGTAGCAGCCGGCGGCGGATGCCTCGGCCTTGGGCACGAACCGCTCCAGGAGCCTGCTCCCCATTGCTTCGATCTTCCGGTACATCTCCACACTCCCTACTCGTTCCGGGTGCCGTACTGGCGCCTCTCACGATGCTCGGGCGGTCCTGGAGAAACCTTGTCCATCTCTTGAATGGGCTGTTCAGGAGGGGTTTTGGAGTTTGCCGCAGAGCCGGTGGAGATCGGCGTCGTGGTGTCCCATCGCGTGCAGCAGGTCCGCCGCCCGTTGCCAGGCCGCGCGGGCCGCCGCGGTGTCACCGCCGGCTTCGTGGGTGTCGCCGAGATGTTCCAGCGTCTCGGCCTGGTTGTACTGGTGGCCGAGTTCCTCGTTCAGGTGCAGGCTCCGCAGGAAGCAGTCGGCCGCCTGCCGGTGGTCGCCGAGGTGCTGGAGCGCGTAGCCGAGGCTGTCCCAGGTGTTCGCCTCACCGCGGCGGTCACCCAGCTGCTGCTGCAGGGCGAGCGCCTCCCGGCAGAAGTCGGCGGCTTCCTCGAATTTGCCGAGCTGCGCATGGTCCCAGCCGGCGGCGTTGAGGGCCCTGGCCCGGCCGGTCTCGTGGCCCGCGGCCTCGAAGCGGTCCAGTGCGAGCAGATCCTGTTCCAGGCCCTTTTGCTGATCTCCCCGGCGCTCCCACAGCCAGCCGAGGTTGAGGTGGGTGTGGGCCTGCCCGACCGTGTCGCCCAGCTCCCGGTACAGGTCGAGGGCCTGGACCAGGTGGGCGTGCGCATCGTCGAAGCGGCCGGTTTCGCAGCAGGAGTTGCCCAGTTCGCGGTGGATGCGTGCCTGGTACGAGCGGTCGGCGAGGGCGGTCGCCGCTTCGAGCCCGGCGTACTGCGTCGCGGTGAGCTCGTCCCACAAGCCGCGTCGTGCCAGGAACGTCGGCAGCACTGCTGCCAACTGCCAGGTTTTGACGTGCAGTTCGGCATGGTGGGTCTGTGCCACGAGGGAGGTCAGCACGGCGCGTTCGGCGGTGAACCACGCCAGGGCGGCCTGGTGGTCGGCCGGCTGGACGGGCGCCGCGCCGGGCAGGGCCGGTGTCAGGGCGATCGGCTCGCCGTGGGGAGACAGCAGCCGGTCGGCGGCGTGGGCGGTGTGCAGATAGTGGTCGACCAGGCGCTCGAAGGCGGATCGGCTCGCCGGGTCCGCCGCGGCCAGTTCCGCGGCGTAGGCGCGCAGCAGATCGTGCATCGCGTAGCGGTCAGGCCGGTGGGCGGTCACCAGGTGCGAGCGGACCAGTTCGGTCAGGGCCCGGCTGACCTGACGGGGCTCGGCCCCGGCCAGGGCGGCCGCCGCGGCCAGGCCGATGTCGGGGCCGGCGGGCAGGCCGAGCAGGGGGAAGATCCGGCGTGCGGGTTCACTGAGCGCGCCGTAGGACGAGGCGAAGACGGCCCGCAGGTCGGCGGAGGCGTCCCCCGCGTCGAGGGTGTCGAGGGCGCCGCCCGCCCCGTGCAGATCGCGGATGAGCGCCCGCAGCGGGAACGTCGGGTGGACCGCGGCGCGGGCGGCGATGATGCTGATGGCCAGCGGCAGCCCGCCGCACAGCTGGAGCAGGCCGGAGGCCGCGGCGGGTTCCTTGCGCACCCGGTCCCGGCCGAGCCGACGGGTGAGCAGTGACGCGGCGTCGGCGGTGGACAGCGGGCCGAGCGTGAGGAGGCGGGCGCCGTGCGTGGTGACCAGGCCGGCCAGGTGGTGGCGGCTGGTGACGATGACGACGCAGGTGGGGCTGCCGGGGAGCAGCGGCCTGACCTGTTCGGCGTCGCGTGCGTTGTCCAGGATCACCAGGATGCGGCGTCCCTGGACGAGGCTGCGGTAGAGCCCCATCCGGGCGTTGAGTCCGGTGGGGACGGACCCCTCGGGTGCGCCCAGGCTGTCGAGCAGGTCGCGCAGGGCCGAGGCGACGGTCGTCGGCGTCCCGGACGGTTCGAAGCCGCGCAGGTTCAGGTAGAGCTGTCCCTCGGGGAACTGGTCCAGCCGCTGGTGCGCCCAGTGCAGGGCGAGGCAGGTCTTGCCGATGCCGCCGGATCCACCGATGCCCGCGATCGGCACCGTACCGTCGTGGGCGGGCGGCGGTTCCAGGAGCCGGTCGAGCTCCGCCATGGCGCGCCCCCTTCCGGTGAACACCGGTGGGGGCGGCGGTAATTGACGCGGCACCGGCATTCGAGTGGCTGCGGCGGCCGCCACCGGCGACGGGCCGGGCCCCACATCGGAGCCGGAGCCGGAGTCGGAGTCGGAACCGGGGCCGGAGTCGGGGGGTGTGTCGTCGAGCGGCCCGCCCAGAGCGTCGACGCCCAGGAGTGGCGCGCCGACGAGGATGTCCTGGTGCAGTTGCCTGAGCGAGGGGCTCGGGGCGAGGCCCAGCTCCGCGTCCAGGAGTCGCGTGATGCCCCGATAGACCTCCAGCGCCTGCGGGGTGCGGCCCTGCCGGTGCAGGGCGAGCATCAGCTGCGCGGCGATCCGCTCGTCGAGGGGGTGTGCCTGGGCCAGCAGGCGCAGCGGGCCCGGCAGTTCGGATTCCCGGCCCTGCCGCAGCAGCAGGTCGTTGAGGTCCAACTCGGCGGCCAGGCGCTCTCCTTCGAGGGTGTCGCGCAGCGCGTTGAACCACGGGGTGTCCGGCTCGGCCGACGCCTCGCCGTGCCACAGCCGCAGCGCCTCGGTGAGCAGCCGTGCGGCGTGGCCATCGTCCCCGGCGGAACGGGCCCGTGCGACCAGGTCGCGGAAACGGTGCAGGTCGACGGTTTGCGGGTCCACCTCGCACAGATAGCCGTGCGGATGGCGGCTGATCGACGCGCCGAGCGGCTCGATGACGCGACGCAGCCGCGACACATAGCTGTAGAGCGTCGTCGCGGCGCGCTGCGGCGGGCGTTCGCCCCACAGTCGGTCGGTCAACCGCTCCACGGAGACGGGGCGATTGGCCTCGACGAGGAGAGCCGCGAGCACCTGACGCTGGCGCAGATGCCCCAGATCCACCTCCCGGCCGTCCACCCGCGCACTGATCGTGTGGAGCAAGCAGATTTCGACGGCCACCCCGTACCCCTTCCCCCGTGCAGGTCAGTGTTCGAGGACCCGACAGGGGAATCAAGGGATATCCAGGACATTCTCTCCCTCGAACCGGGCCGGCGGTGCCGGTGGTGCCGGTGCAACGCTCGGTCGGCGGCCCGGCAGCGCTTCACGCAGGCCACCGTGCAACGAGAAGGCGCGTGCCTCACACACACAGAGGCACGCGCCAACCGGAGTTCACGTCACATCAGTTGCTCAGTTGCTCAGGCGTCCAGACGCCCGGACGCCCAGACGCTCAGTTGTAGACATAGAGATCGAACTTGCCGTCCGGCCGGGGTACGCAGGTCCACTGCTGGGCCGAGTTCCGGCCGTCCGCCTTGCAGGCCGACAGGCTGCGGTAGGTACCGATGTAGATCCCGCCCGCGGCCGACGTGCTCACTGTCGTGCCGTTCGACGAGGACGAGGGTGCTGCCTGCGCGGTGGCGGCGGCTCCGCCGATCAGCAGGGTGGCTCCCATCGCGGCACTGGTGATCCATATTCGGGTACGCATGATGTCCCCTCACAGTCGAAGTGTTCTGGGCAGTCGTCATCCTCATCAGGGCAGGCAGGACGAGGGAACGGTTTGACTGTCCGGGACATGTCCGGGACAGCCCGGCCACTGTCCGGCCTGGTCAGCGGGGTGCCGGGGCGCGTCACGGACAGCGGCCGTTATTGCCGCCGGTCAGGAGGCGGAGGCCACGACCTCTCCGGCCGATACCAGGGGCGGATGGGGAAGCAGTGTCGCGAGGTTGTCACGCACGAAATCCGCTGCCTGGGATACCGATTGTTCGGCGCCGGCCTGGTCGCGGAAGATGCTGGTCGAGACCATCACTCCGTTCCCCGCATCGATCCAGTAGTAGGCCACGAAGCCGGGGATTTGGCGCATGAGTGGTACGAACCCTTCCTTGACCCGGCGTGCTGCCTCGCCTGGATCGGTCACCCCTTCGTACCGTCGGACTGCTGCGTACATGGCCGATCTCCTCGTGGGGTTCAAGGGGCGTGCTTGCTGCAACGCCGTACCCCTTGCGGCGGCCACCTCCCCGTAAGCGGTCCGAAAGATCACCTGAAGGGCCGCCCTCGGTGATCCGAACGGACGGCTTCCCATCAGCCGTGGGCGTGGGCGAAGACCTCCGGACGATCCGTCCAGAGAGTGGTCCCTTACTAGGCATATCCAAGACGTGTGCTATGAAATCCCTGACATTGCATGGCGCGTGGGGGTTGCATGACATCTTTCGAAGGTCGTCTTCTGGGTCGTGCGACTGAGTTGGCGCAGCTCTCCAGGTTGGCGGAGTCCACGCTCGCGGGGGAAGGGCAGGCCGGCTTCGTTGTGGGTGAGGCCGGTCTCGGGAAGACCGCGGTGCTGGAGCAGGCAGCGGCGGACGCACGGCGGATGGGCATACGGGTGCTGTACGGCCGTGCCCAGAGCCTGGCCCAGCACTGCCCGTTCGCCTTCATCTCCAGCTGCTTGAGGATCGAGGAGTCCCCCTCGGACGACCGGCGGGCGCAGGCCGCCGAGGTGCTGCGCGGCGATGCCCGCTATGGTCTGCCGGGCGCCAGGAGCGAGGCGGCGGGAGCAGCTGCCGCGACGATCGAGGCGCTGGTCGGGCTGGTCGAGGACCTGTGCGCGCAGGGCCCGCTGGCGCTGTTCCTCGACGACCTCCAGTGGGCCGACTCGGCGAGTGTGGCGGTGCTGCACAAGCTGGTGCGGTCGGTGCACCAACTGCCGCTGCTGGTGGTGGGCGCCCACCGGCCGCTGACCGGAGCGGGGGACGTCGACCGCCTGTCACGGAACCGGATCACCGGCAACCACACCCTGCTGGAACTGGCACCCCTGGATGCACAAGCCGTGGCGGCCCTGCTGACCGAGCTGTGCGGCCGGGAGGCCGGCCCGCGACTGCGGCGCATGGCCGAGGGAGCTGCCGGAAACCCGCTGTACATCACGGAGTTGATCGCCGCGTTGCAGCGCGAGCACGCCATTGAGACCGGCGACGACTCCTTGGCGGACATCGCGCCCGGCTGTTCGCTGCCGCCGCTGACCGCTCTGGTGACGCACCGGCTTCGGTACCTGCGTGAGGACGTGCTGCAGATGCTGCGCATCGTCTCCGTACTGGGCGCCAGTTGCACCACGGCCGAACTCGCAGCGGTCGCGGACATCCCGATACGCGACCTGCTGAGCATCATGGCGGAGGCCGAGGCGTCCGGGGTACTGACGGACTCCGGCCCCTTCCTGGGCTTCCGTCACGAAATGATCCGGCACGCGCTGTACGACGCCGTGCCGGGACCGCTGCGGGCCATGCTGCACACGCGAGCGGCACAGTGTCTGGCCGAGTCCGGGGCAGCGCCCGAACGCGTCGCCGAGCACCTGCTCAACGGGGTGCCGAGCCCGGATTTCCTGATCACGTGGCTGGAGGGAGCCGCGGCACGGCTCACCACCCGGGCACCGGCCATGGCGCTACGGCTGATCACCACGGCGCTGGAACTCGGCGACCCCACGCATGCCGGGTACGGCAATCTTCCACTGCACCACGCCGTCGCACAGCTCTCCTCCGGTCACCTCGCCGAAGCGGAGGAAAGTGCCCGCTCCGCCCTGGCCAAGGCACCGGAACCCGGTCTGGAATGCCTGCTGCGCTGGATCGTCATCCAGGCAGCGTTCGCCCGCGGCCGACCGGATCTGGCACTGGCAGAGGCACGGGCCGGATACCGGAGCCCGGACCTACCGGCGATCGAGCGGGTCCGGCTCCAGGCGTTCAGCGCGGTGTGTCTCTTCGCGCTGGGTGACCTCACCGAAGCCGGGGCGGTCGCCTCTCGTGCCCGGTGCGTCGCCGACGAGGCCGATGACGGTTTCGCCCTGGCCAGCGCCCTGCACGTCCTGGCAGCCAAGCGCTTCCTCGAAACGCCGGACGCGGAAGCGGTCGAACTGGCGCGGCAGGCCACCCGCCTCACACCCGACACGATGCACCCGGCCCAGTGGCTGGGGCTGCAACTCTCCCTGGGCAACTGCTACATCGACCTCGACCTCGGACCGGACGCCCGGCAGACCCTCGCCGCCGTACGAAGACCGGCGGAGCGCACCGGAGGGGTTTTCCTGCCCTGGTACCACCTGTCCTGCGCGCTGCTCGCGTTTCACTCGGGGCACTGGGACGATGCGCTGGCGGAGGTCGCCGCAGGTCTCGATTACGGCGGCCAGGCCGCCTCGATGAGCCGGGCACTGCGGGCGGTGGCAGCGGTGATCGCCGTGCACAGAGGCCGGCGCCCCGATGCCGAAGCACACCTGAAGGCCACGCCGCCCGAGATCGACAACGTCACGGTCGCCGCCTTCTACGAGTATCTGCCGCTGTGCGCGGGCGCCCTTCTGGACGAGGCGCAGGGCGATAGCGAGCGCGCCTACGGCCGGCTTGCCGAGGCGTTCGACGAGGGCGTCGGCCACTTGCCGGGCCAGCTGATCCTGGGCTTCCTGACGCCTGATCTGGTCCGACTGGCGCTGGCCCGGGGGCATCACGAGGACGCACGACGATACGCCGCCGCCGCGCAGCAGCGGGCCGAGCACAGCGGCGGCCTCTACCACCTCGGTGACGCCTACCGTTGCCAAGGCCTGCTGAACGAGGACCCCGACCTGCTCATGGAAGCGGTCCGCTGCTACCGCAACGCTCCGCGGCCGCTCAACGCGGCACACACCTGTACCGATGCGGCGGAAATACTGGCCCGCCGGGGGCGACCGGACGAGGCCCGTCTCCTCCTCGACCAGGCGCTGGACACGTACACGCAACTGGGCGCGGTCTGGGACGTGACACAGGCGACCTCCCGGCTGCGAGCGGTCGCCGTCCGCCGGGGCTCCCACCGGGCCCGGACCGGCGTTCGCGACGGCTGGCAGGCACTCACCCATACGGAGCGCCTGGTTGCGGAGCATGTGGCCGAAGGGTGTTCCAATCCCGAGATCGCGGCTCGGCTGTCCATTGCCCGAAGCACCGTCAGCACCCATGTGTCCAGCATCCTCAGAAAGCTGGCGATGACCTCACGGGTCGAGATCGCCGCGGAGGTGACCCGCCGGCAGAACTCCGGCCAGTCGCCCCCGTAGACGTCTGCTGCTGACCGGTGCCGGGTGCGGCGGGACCAACGCGTTGTTCCCCGGCTCCGATAGCGGAAGCCGGGGAACTGTCCGACGGCGTGCCGTCAGACATCAGGTGCAGCGCTCTGCAGCCCTGCGCTGGTTACCGGTTGTCGACGCACTCCTTGGCGAGGCTGTCGCTCGTGCACAGCACCAGGTTGCTGCTGAGACCGTCGGTACCGTCGACGGCGGGAACGGTGGCGGTGCCCTCCCCGGACCAGGTGTCACCGAGGTCATTGGTGAACTTCCACTGACCCGTCACCGTCTTCATCAGCTGGCCTCGCATCGCCCAGCTGTAGTTGTTCGGCTTCACGGATATCTTGTTGGCATCGCTCACGGTGTCGGTCTGCGTCCACGAATGCTCGTAGCGTGCGCTGATCGCGGTGCTGACCTTGGCGGTGACGATTTCGACGTTGATGCCGACCTCGCTGGTGACGGTGAGGGAGGTGCCCACCGTGTTGGTCTGGGACGAGGTCTGCGTCCAGGTGATGGTCCGGTCCGCGGGGTCGGTGCTGTTGTTCCACACGTTGGAGCTGACCCGTTGCAGGTTCCCCACGGACGCCACGCTGTCGCCGGTGATGTCGTAATCACACGACTTGATGATGCTGGAGCTGTTGCTGCACTGCTTCAGCGCGTACGCGGTGGCCAGGTCCGAAAGGGTGGGACCCGTGTAGTCCGGGCTGGGCGTCGGGCCGATGGTCCATTCCTGGTTGCTGCCACGGTTGCAGCCGGAGATGCCGACTGTGGTGCCGTCGTTGCTGCTTCCGCCGAACACATCCATGCACTTGTCGGTGTTGACGTTCCGGATCAGGTAGTAGCCGCCACCACCGGGCGCGGGCTGGAGGTACCAGTTCTGCTTGGTGTTGTTCTGGTCGCAGTACACCGGCTCGACGAGGTGATCGTTGTCGGTGTTGAAGTCGAGGCACTTCTGTGTCTTGTCGTTGCGGATCAGGAAGCTACCGTCACCGTTGGGCACGATGCTCCAGGTCGCGATCGGCGACTTGTTGATGACGATCTCGGTTTTGTAGTCCGGCGAGTCCTTCGCCAGGTCCAAGGACGCCGCAAGGCCGTCCGCCTGGGGCAGGCGAGGTGACAGGGACAGGCCCGCCAGGGTGGGGGTGTCCGCGTGGGCCGTTCCGGTCGTGAGCGGCGACACTGAGGTGGCGAGCATGGCGAGGGCGACCGCGGCGAATGCGGCCATCGTCCGCCGCACCGACCCGTGGGGGGTCGACTCGGTGATCATGGTTGGTCTGTTCTCCTTCGGCAGTTCTTGCCTGTGAGGCGGGTTCGATGACCAGCCTTTTCGCCACAGCAACGCCTTCCGGACAGGAGAGGGACCCCCCGTACATGGCTGAGGCTCGCTGCGGCGGTGCCAACGTACGGGGGGCCAGGCGGCGTTACATCCTTCAACTGACGGAGGGTTTTCAAACCGGCGGCAGGCGAGAGGCGGCAGGTAGCAGGCGGCATACGCGGTCACGCTCGCAGCCGATCGCGAGGCCCGGTCAGGCGACCAGGCGCAGCCAGGCCGCTCGCGAGTGCGGCGTGACCGGCCGGCGTCGGGTGTATGCCGTCCGCGGCCCAGTACTCCGGCCCGGTCGTCGCGGCGAGCTCGGCGAACATGCCGTCGGCAGCGAGCAGATGCGCGCCGTACTTACGGGCGAGCTTGCGCACGGCCTGGATCTTCGGGTCCAGGCCGGTGCGCCATTCCCTTCGCTCTTCCTCTCCGATGAGCGCGGCACCGGCCTCGACGACGCCGCGGATCGGCAGGAGGAACGGTTCGATGAGGATCAGCTTCGTGCCCGCCTCGGCGAGGGGCGCGAGCAGGCGGTCGTAACCCGCTTCGAACTCCTCCACCCGGATCACGTGCCCCTTCGGGTCCAGCGTGTGGCAGCCCATGTCGTTGACCCCGACGAGGATCGACACCACGTCCGGGCGCGCGTCGAGTACGTCTGTCTGCCAGCGGGCTTCGAGGTCCATCACCTTGTCGCCCGCGTTTGCGGTGTTCAGCCAGGTCACGGGCCGGTCCGGGTGCCGGCGACGGAAAAAGAGAACGAGGTAACCACTCAGGGGAACGGAGTAGCCGCTGACGAGAACGAAGTGGCTGCTTTAGTTTTCCGGAGCACCGAACCACTGACTGGCCGCCCGCTCAAACGCTTCACGATCAGGGGCGCGCTCACCTGCCCAGGCGACTACGCCGTCGGGCCGGACAAGCACGGCACCCAATCCGAGGTCATTTCTCGCCGGACCGGCTACATACCGCATCCGGCCCTCCCAACCCATCGCTGACTCGTGCAGGCACCGGTCGGTGCTGAATTCGAGCGCGACGCCCCGTCCGTCCCGCATCAGGTCGCCGAGCCGAGTGCCGTTCTCGAGGCGAAAGTCCGGGGCGTGGCGGCCGACCAGTGGATGCTCGCCGCCAAGGTCGTAACGGATCGACGCTCCCGATATCCTCTCGAACATGTAGGTCGTTCCGTCCCGGGTCCCGATCAGGTCGCGAACCACTTTTTGGACCGCCTGGCCATGCGGGTCCGGCCGCATGACCGCCACCTGGGCGCGCGACCAGTCGAGCACCCCGGCACCGATCGGATGGCGTTCGCGGGTGTAGGTGTCGAGCAGCCCGTCCGGCGCATACCCGTGCACGGTCACCGCGAGCTTCCACCCCAGGTTCATGGCGTCGCCGAGGCCGGTGTTGAGCCCCTGCCCGCCGAGGGGCGAGTGGATGTGAGCGGCGTCGCCCGCGAGCAGGACCCGTCCCCGTCGGTAGGTCGTCGTCTGCATCGCCCGATCGGTGAAGCTCGAGGCGAGATGCACCTCGCTCAGCGTCACGTCGGTGCCGGACACCCGGCGCAGCACCGCCTGGAGATGGTCACGGGTCGGCTGCTGCGAACGGTCGAACGCGCCGCCGTCGAAGTCCATCATGCCGATGTGCCCTTCCGAGAGCCGGAGGTACATGCCTGTCGGCGTCAGGTTGATCCCAGAACGCAACTCCTCGGAATCGGCGACGGTGGCGTGCATGGTGTAACCGGTGAACTGTGGCTCGGTGCCGACGAATTCGAAGCCGGCGAGCCCACGTACCGCACTGCGTCCGCCATCACAGCCGACGACCCAACGCGCCGCGTACTCCTGCCCGCCGGCTTGCGCGACCGCGCTCTCATCGGTCTGGGCGATGGCCGAGACCGTGACGCCGTGCTTGATCTCCACGCCGAGCCGGGAGGCCTGCTCGGACAGCAGCGTCTCGACCGCTTCGAGGTAGGTCAGCATGCCCTCCGCCGCCGGGCTGGGAAGCCGGTACGGCAGGGCGGCGACATCGACCTGGGCCGGATCGAGCACCATGCCCGCGAAATGGCCCACGCCACGTGGGGGTGCCGGCTCGTGCGCAGCGGGGTCCGCGCCGGAATCGTCATGGACGCCGGATGCCACCCGCAGCTGGTGCAGCATCCCGCGGCGGTAGAACGCCTCCACCGACGCGGCGGACAGGCCCCGCATCCCGAGCGGCTTCGCCCTGAACGGGGAGTGGCGCTCCGGCTCCCGCTCAAGCACCAGGACAGAGCAGCCAGCGAGGCCAAGCTCGCAGGCAAGGAACAGACCGACCGGGCCTGCGCCCACGATCACTACGTCATGCACGAGAGATACCTTTCCCGAACCCACACAGCCGGATGGGGCACCCGGCAGGACCTCTCGAAAGGTGCCAGTCCGCACCGACATCGACCCGACAGCCCCGATATCCCACCCACACCCGACCGACAGCCCCGATACACCGCCGCGCTCCCCGAATCCCCACCGCAACACCAAGGTCTTCGGTGCCGTGCCCACCGAGTCGTCAAGCACCCGGCCGCGTCCATGTCGCAGGAGGCCCTCGGGTGATGGCACGAATGGTGGGATGCCCGTCGTTGACGCCATCCCCCGGGGCCAGCAGGCTGAAGACGTGCAACAACGTCGCATCGTCTTCGTCATCTTCGACGGCTTCCAGTCACTGGATCTGGTCGGCCCGCACGAGGTGTTCCAGTACGCGGGGACGCTCTCGGGCGGTTACGACTGTCAGATCCTGGCGCCCACCGCCGGCCTGGTCCGGTCGACCAGTGGCCTGCCCGTACTGGCCGGACACGGTGTGGCCGAGCTCGACCCGCGCGGCATCGACACCCTGGTGGCGGTGGGCGGCGACAACGTCGACCAGGCGGCGCGGGACAGCGCGCTGACCGAGTGGATCGCGGCGGCCGGGGCATCCGCCCGGCGCGTCACCTCGGTGTGCAGCGGGGTGTTCCTGCTGGCGGCCGCCGGCCTCGTCGAGGGCCGCCGGGTCACCACCCACTGGTCCCGTGCGGGCCAGCTCGCCCGGCAGCATCCGGAGCTGCGGGTGGACTGCGACCCGATCTTCATCAGGGACGGGCGGGTGTGGACCTCGGCCGGTGTGACCGCCGGTATGGACCTCGCGCTCGCCCTGGTGGAGGACGACCTGGGGCCGGGACATCGCCCATGCCGTCGCGCAGGAACTGGTGCTCTTCCTGCGCCGGCCCGGCGGCCAGTCACAGTTCAGCGTGCCGCTGTGGTCGCGCCAGCCGTCCAGCGATCCGATCCGGACCACGGTGTCGGCGATCCACACGGATCCCGGCGCACGGCACGGCATCGCCGATCTGGCCGCTCAAGCAGGCTTGAGTCCCCGTCACCTACAGCGCCGTTTCACTGCCGAACTCGGCATACCGCCGGCGTCGTACGTGGAGAGGGTGCGGGTGGAGGCGGCACGCCGGGCGCTGGTCGAAGGCGACGATCCCATCGAGGCCATCGCCCACCGGTGCGGCTTCGGTACCGCGGAGACGCTGCGGCGCTCCTTCCACCGTCAGGTCGGCATCGCGCCGTCCGAATACCGGGACAGATTCCGATCCCACAAGGAGTACGCATGACGGCCTATGGGCTGTTGTTGTTCGAGGGGGCCGAGGAACTGGACTTCGTCGGTCCCTGGGAGGTGTTCACCTCCTCCGCCATGATCCGGGAGCAGGACGACACCACCGTGCTGATCGCGGAGCGACGGGACGTTGTCCGTTGCAACAAGGGCATGCGGGTGCTGCCCGACCACACCTTCGACGAGCACCCGCCGCTCGACGTGCTGCTCGTGCCCGGCGGGAACGGGACCCGCACCGAGGTGACCAACCCCGTCCTCATCGAGTGGATCCGCAAAGCCTCCGACCAGGCAGCCTGGACCACCAGTGTCTGCACCGGGGCCCTCCTGCTGCACGAGGCGGGCGCGGCCCGCGGCCGCCGGGTGGCCACGCACCACGCCTTTGAGGACACCCTTCAGGCACGCGGGAACATCACCGTGGTCCGCGACGCACGCTATGTCGTCGACGGCGAACTGGTCACCAGCCAGGGCGTGTCCGCAGGCATCGACATGGCACTCTGGCTGGTCGGACAGCTGCACGGCCGCGATCACGCCCGTGCCGTGCGCCGTTACATCCAGTACGAGCCCGCCCCGCCCTACCTCGCCGACGAACCAGCCCGCTGAGAATCAGGACAGCGCCGCGGCCGGCCCGATCGGGGGACGGGCCGGCCCCGGCGCACACACCCGCCACAGCACAGCTGCCTCGTAAGTGCCGTCGCCAGCCTCTGAGATGGCAACATGCCGTGGCATGGCAGACCACAGCACGAGTAGGTTTCAGGCGGGCCAGACAGGACTCATCGTCAGGATCCCGGAAGCAGAGCCGGCCGTCCGCGCATGGCGTGAGCGGTTCGATCCGTCAGCCCGAGCCGGGGTTCCCGCACACATCACGGTGCTTTTCCCATTCCTCGACGAGAGCCGAACAGATCAGGGTGCCTGCTCGGCTCTGACTGACATGCTCGGCAGGCAGCATGCCTTTGACCTGCGATTTGAAAGCTGCGGGCGGTTTCCGGGTGTGCTGTTTCTCCGTCCTGAGCCAGACATGCGGTTGCGGCGACTCACCGAGGTGCTCACTCACCGGTGGCCCGAAGCTCCTCCCTACGGAGGCAAGTTCACCGAAGTCGTGCCCCACCTGACCATCGCCGACGGCCAGGACGACGCTGTCCTGGAGGAGATCGAGGCCGACCTCCTCAGCCAACCACCCTTCACGTCCCGGGTCTCGTCAGTTGACCTCCTGGTGTATGACGGCGCGAAGTGGCAGGACCGGGCGTCGTTCGCGCTCCATGGTTGAAGCGTCTGTGCGGACCGTCGCCGGCGCCGCCCTGATGAGGAGCTCACTGCGCCGCCAACAGCCGGCTGCGCCCCAATTCCGGCCGCTGACCCGCCAGTTGCTGACCGTCGCGCTGCTGTCCTGACTGCCGCCTTACCAACGAGCCCCGCCCCCAGCCTGAGCGCCGACTGCTAGGGTCGCGATCATGGGCACCAGTCATCCACTCACCCTCGCCGAATGGACAACCCGCAACGCAGTCCGTCTCACCGCCGACGATCCCAACGCCCCGTTCGACGACCTGGTGGTGCTGCACCGACTCGTCGGCGATGCGCGAGTGGTCGCTCTCGGCGAGAACTCCCACCAGATACGCGAGTTCGGGCTGCTGCGCGAACGCATACTGCGTTTCCTGGTCCAGGAGTGCGGATTCACCGTCTACGCCGTGGAGTTCGGCGCTTCCTCCGGGCGGGCCGTCGATGCCTGGGTGCAGGGTGGGAACGGCGACCTCGACACGTTGCTCACGCCTCATCCGGACGGCTATCCGGGCCAGTCCGCCGAGGGCCGCGACGCCATACGGTGGCTGCGCTCCCACAACGCCACGGCAGCGTACCCGGTCCGCTTTGCCGGCCTCGACATCCCGGCAGCCGGCGGCTCGCTGACGCCCGCACTGGAGCCGGTCGCCAGTTACCTGACCGACGTCGATCCCGGCGCGGCACACTATGCCCGTACCGCCCTGAAACTGGCGGAGCCGCTCACGGGTGGCTCGGGCCTCGTCTCCGCCCACGCCCGCCTCGCCCTCGGCCCCGAGCCGCAGGACCGGCTCTCGGCAACGCTCGGCCGGCTGCTCAACCGCGTCACGGCCATGCGCGAGATCTACGTCCAGCGCAGCGGACACCACGCCTACGAACGCGCTCTCTCGGACGTCTGGGCAGCCTGGCGCACCGACCAGATGCAGCGCGCGATGTCCGAACTGCTCAGCGGCACACCGGACGCCGCCGATCTCGCCGCCCGCGACCGCTACCTGGCCGACAGCCTGCTGGAGCTGCTCGACCAGTCCGCACCGGGCACCCGCATCGTGGTCGCCGCGCACAACGCCCACATCCAGCGCACCGCAAGCCCCGAAGGCAGTCCGCTTCCCCGTATTCCCATGGGGCACGCCCTCGCCCAGCAACTCGGAACGGACTACGTGTCCGTGGCCCTGACAAGCGGCGGCGGCCGGACCGTGCAGAACGTGCCCGATCCCGCACATCCCGCCGGGATGCGCCAGTCCGCAGCCGACGCCCCGACGGCGATCCCCGACAGCCTGGAGGCCCTGTTCGTGGGGGTGCCGGAGGCACCAGCACTGGTGGACCTCCACGCACTGCGCGCACACTCCCGGGACCACGACCTGCCGGAGCCCACCTGCATCCGCATGGACGACGGCTTCCTTCCCGTTCCCGCCCTGGACGCCTACGACGCAGTGCTCAGCGTGCCCCGCACCACGCTCACAGCGGACCTCGGCGAGTAACCCCGGCGCGCCGAGGCCAGCCATCCGGGCAGGTGGATCATCAGTGGTTGCGGCGTGGCGGTGTTCAGCCTCGGTCTGCTCCCGGCCGGACGGCGGGGCCCGGGCTACGGCCGAGGCAACTGCCGCTTGGTTCGCCCCGGTGTGCAGGCAACCATCCGAACGTAGTCCCTCAGTCCATCGTCTCGCAGCATGACGGCGGTTCCCCCGCGCGGCTGACCACGTCGTCCAGGTCTCGTACCAGGTGGCTGTCTGAGACAGCCACGCAGGACGATGGAACGCTGCGCGGAGCGCGTGAAGATGGCTGACATGAGCATTCGGTCGAACCCGCCCACTGTTGTCACCTCCGCAGCGCCGGCTCCTCGTTGGGCGGTATGCGCCGCGCATTTGACGACGTTGGTGGTCCTGCCGAGCGGCCTGTGGCGCATCCTCTTGGTGCTCGGATACCCGGCTGGATACAGCGATGCAGGCTTCGCCGGCTTCGAGACGGTGGGGGCGAAGGTGTGGATGCTGACACTCAGCGTCCTCTGCGAGCTGGGCGCCTTCCTGACGATCGGTCTGGTACGGCCGTGGGGCGAGGTCGTGCCTGGCTGGGTACCGTTGATCGGAGGGCGAAGAGTCCGTCCCCTGGCCGCCGCCGTCCCTGCCGCTTTCAGCGCGGTCGCGCTCACCCTGCTCTGGGCCAATGTCCCGTGGTGGTGGACATACCCACACACTGACATGACGCCTGCCGGGAACCTCGTCGTCGGCATTCTCTACCAACCCTTGGTCCTCTGGGGCCCGCTACTCGCTGCCGTCACCCTCTCCTACTACCGCCGCCACCGCTCGCCGAGTCGCCGGGCAACGCCTGCTGAGTGACTGCCTGGCCTTGGGGAGAAGGCCCAGCAGAAGACCAGTAACGCAGCCAGGCGGTCCGTCCCCGGCTTATTCCTCGCCGTCGGTGTCGCCTGCCTCGTGGCCGCGACTGCCGGCGGCCACCTCGCTCTCGGCCTGGTGACGTTCGGGATCCTGGCGGTCTGCAGTCTTGCCTTAGTGCTGCTGGGACGCCGGAGCGAGACCTATCAGGGCCTCACCGCGAAGGCTCCCGACGAGCGCTTCGCCCGGATCGGAGGATGGGCCTGGGCCGGCACGGGCATCGTGCTCACCGTGGGGAATCTCAGCGCCTTCATCGGTGAGCTGGCATCCGGAAGAAGCGGCGATCCGTACTTCTGGTTCGTGGCCACCGCCGCCATCACCTACATCGCGTTCGTCGCCCTCTTGTCTCGGCGTACCTGAGAAGCCATCACCTCGAACGGCTCACCACGACATGTCCGACCAGGCAACGCCATCGACCTGGTCACCTGAGGTCGGTGCCGGGCGAGGTTGAGCGGGCGAGGGCAAGGGCAGACAACATCATTCCGCGGGGCGAGTACTGGGCAGCAGCTCAGGAATGCCCGCGCGATGCACCTGAACGCCGTACGACCATCACTTCCTGCGCTCCGTCCGGTTCGGGCCGGTGCTCGGTGTCACACCAGGTCCGGCTTCCAGATGACCCGGTCGGGATAGACATGGGCGGTGGGAGACAGCTCGTAGGAGCCGGCAGTGGCTTCTTCAGCGAGTACCCAGCCAACCCCCTGATAAGCGAAGGGCGTCTGGTTGCGGGGCGCAGTGCACTGCCTGGGATCAGTGATGAGGGTCTTACCTGCCGGGACGCTGAGCTTCTGGGGGTGGGGCGCGTTCGGGCACCGGTGGAACTTGCTGGCTTGGGCGTACTCCAGATGAGCCCTGACCGTGGCCTCTGCCCGGCTACGGTTGGTGATCTTCAAGGCGAAGGAGACGCGGTCGCTCTCGACACGTGTGCACACCCGCCACATGATCGCATCCGGACCCTGAAAGGGCGCACTGCACCGACTGTCCTCACCCAGGGCTCCCTTCTCCATGCCGGGGGGCGACATACTGGCTTCCGCAAGAGTTCCCTGCGCGGGAGGGACCGCGCCGGTTGGCTGCAGCCTATGGGGGGCGTCGCTTTCGGCACCTGATTCAGTGCTCTCGCCCTCGTCGGACGTCGCCACTACGAGGGCGGTGATGAGGGCCGCAGCGGTGACGACAACAGCAACAGCACTGCCCAATGCCTTGCCCCATCCGTGCCGTTCGCGCCGTGGCCACTGCCTCCCGTCAGGCCGGGGCGCGCCGTGCGAGTTGCCACTGGTGGTCAGCGGCGGCGAGGCGGAAGCATCCTGCCCGTTCGTGCCCGTGGAGGACGCGATCGGCGTGGCACAGCCGGTGTGTGCCCGGGACGAGTTGGGAGTGCCTTGAGATTCTGCGGCTGCCGAAGGTACGGCCATTGAGGTGGGGCTGCTATCCGGTTCCCTATTTCCGCTCGGGTCGGCCTCGCGTGTGAGGCTCGCAAGGACCTCGTCTCGCCAGCGAATTCCGCCTTCGTTTTTGAGGCGACGCGAAAGGTCGGCGATTTCGGTGCTGATCCGGGGTAGTTGCGCGGCGCTGTGACACGCCTTTTCCGAAAGAACGCGGGCGATGGCCGCGCTGTCCTCTTCGCTGGGAAGCCTGTTTCGCTTCCTGCCCACGAGGAGTTGATCACGACCCTTGAGCCAGTATGCCAGCAAAGGCTCATCGATCTTCTTTCGGTTCCGGCCCAGGCCTTCCAGTTCTCTTCTGCCCCTCTCCAGTTCCGCGATCAGGCCTGCGCGTGTGGGCCGCTTGTCGATGTCGGTCGCTTGCCCGACCGTTGCTGCCCACGCGTCCAGGGCCTGGACTAAAGCACGTGCCAGCTCCGTGAAGAGCACGGTCGGTTCACCCACAAAAGCCTCCGGCTGGTGAGTTCTCGTTGCGGTGCAACAGAAGGAGCAGCAGGTTACGGCGGTGCAAGTTGCAGTGCAAAAGGTGACGCTGCTGAAGCCCTGACCTGGACCTTCGCACCGGGCAAGGTGTCTTTCGGCGGTACGGGCCCGGCAGCACCGGCCTCGCCAGAGCACTGAGCGGTGCTTGTGCCGGAGGGCCCGTTTACCTCCGACCCACCGCACCCGCTCACGGTCACAGTACGAACCAATCAGGAAGGAACTGATCATGTGGAACAAGTGCCAGCGCTGTAAGGGAGATGGGAAGTGCACCACCTGTGACGGCTCCGGCTACCGGGGCGTGTGGAAGTGCGACAGCTGTCGCGGAAGCGGCGACTGCAAGGCATGTGATGGCCGCGGCTGACCGAGCCGTCGCACTCCGCCAGCCCCGGAATTTCATCTCGGCCACCGGCGCGCAGCCGTGACCACACCATTCTCCCTCGCCGGAGCAGATTTCCTGGCTTGGCGAATCGACCGACCAACGCATTTCCCCCTCAACGTGAAAGGAATACACATGAGAAAGCGTATGGCAACCGCTCTGAGCATCACCGCGCTCACGGCGTCGCTGGCTGTCGGAGCAGCACCGAACGCCTTTGCCGCGCGCTCCTACGCCTGCCACTACGCCAGCACTGAGCCCGTGCTTTCGCGTGGTGATAGGGGTGCCGTCGTAAAGCAGCTCCAGTGCGAGCTCAACAACTCGATTCTGGGTGAACGCCTGGCCGTCGACGGCACCTTCGGCAGCGGTACCGCAGCCAAGGTGAAGTACTTCCAGAGGTGCGAGGGCCTCAGGGCCGACGGCATCGTCGGCCACAAGACATGGGCCCGACTCAACCACTGGACGTCGTCCGGCGGATTCGGCTGCTAGACACCCCCACAGCGGCTCCGGGCGGCGATGCTGCCCGGAGCCGTCGGGGGCCGAGTGCGAGCCCTGCCCCGGACGGTCACGCTGTCGCCTCTCTCAGTCCCCATGCTCGTCTGCCAGAGAACTGACCGGCCAGGGCTTGCCGATGACGGGCCCAGCCGATGAAGAAGCTGAGCTGGTCGATCGCCATGGTCAGGGTGGTCAGTGCCTTGAAGTCATAGTGCTTCGCCACCTCGGCGTAGCGTTCGTCGAGAAACGCTCTCCGGGCCGTAACGGGGGGGGTGGCAGTCGCCTTCTACCGGGAACCGCCCCGCACAACGGAGACGTCGGGCACAGACGTGATGGAAACGACGCCCGCACTGCCCGCCCACCACCCCCAACTGATCTCCGACCTGTCGGGAATCGTCAGCGACTACCCCTACGTGGACCCTGAATCGACCCTCGCCCTCCTCGCCGACGACGCAGCGGCGTCGCTCGACAGCAACGGCACTCCAGAAGTCCGCCAGGAGCGGGCCGGGTACGCGGTCCTCCTGTATGCCACCTGCTGGTATCTCTCCGCACGCATCTTCAGCAAGTCCCTGTTCACGTCGTACACGGCGGTCCTTGAGGGATTCCGTTCCACGCTCGACCCCGCCTCCTGCACCTGCCCGGCCGGCAGTCACCCCGTGGACCTGGACTCGGAGTACGGGATCGAGGCCGGGGTGAGCATGCTGACCGCGGCCGGGCGGGCTGCATTCGCCGAAGACAGCGGGCTCAAGGACGACGACCTGGCGGCGTTCGACTGCGAGGGATTTCTCGCGGACCTCGTCGACCGGGCCGTGAACCGCATGCGTGAGGCGGACCGGGAGATCTTCGGCGCTATCGATGTCTCCCCTCTCGATGCACGGTTCGTCCGCGACGACGGCGGTCTCGACGTCGTCGCCATGCAGGAGGCGATCCGGCGGTCCTGGGAGGACAACACTGGCCCGGTCGCGTTGTGGTCCGCCCGCCGCTGGCTCTCCGGGCAGGTGCGGGACGAGGAGCGGATCGGCCTGTTCCTGTGCATGTGGATGGGCATCGACCAGACATACGAAGGGCTGCCGCCCTCGTACGCCCGTGACTTGGCCGCCGCTCTTGCAACCATCGACCTGGATGCCTCCTGCGAGCACCCTCAGCATCCCTGGTCCGCCGCCGACTCCACCACCGATGACCGGTACCGCGCGGTGGTCCACCTGTATGCCCCGGAGGACCACCCGGGCACTCCCGTGCCCACGAGGCTCTCCGCCCGCGAACTGTGGGAGTGCCCGGTGCAATACGCCGAGTTGGCTCGCACGGGACTGGAGGACCTCGATGACTGGCGCGTCATGCGTGGGGGCGAGGACTGGGAGGACTGAGCGGGGCGGTGCGCCACAAGGCCACACCACCCGCCGCCACATCACCTGGCGGAAAACTCAACCGTAGATATTCGGTTGCGCCCTCTCGTCCCACGCGCCAACGTCGCCTGACACCCGACGAAGGCGGAGAAGATGACCACGCAGACCCATCACGTCGACCATGAACTCATCCAGGCCGCGGCTGAAGTCGCACGCACGCGCTGCCGGGGCGACAACCACACCATGGCGGCCGCAGCCCGTGCCCAGGACGGTCGGATCATCACCGCGGTGAACGCCTATCACTTCACAGGAGGCCCCTGCGCTGAGCTGGTCCTCATCGGTGCGGCAGCCGCCCGAGGAGCCTATGAGCTGGACACCATCGTCGCCGTGGGCGACCGCGACCGCGGGGTGGTTCCCCCTTGCGGTCGATGCCGCCAGGTCCTTCTCGACTACTTTCCCGCCCTCAAGGTCATCGTCGGCAAGGACGACCGCACCCGAACGGTCCCTATCACCGACTTGCTGCCCGAAAGCTACGTCTGGGCCGACCACCAGCTGGAGGCCGAGTAAACCCCGTCACTCAGCACGGGCTGACACCGCCGGCTGGCAACAGGACGAACGTTCCCTGATGCGGAACCAGGCCGTTTCGTTTGGCCCACCAAGCACACCAGAGGAAGCCGCCCGACGAACGAGGCAGCCCGGCCGTCATGCCGAGTCCCACCAGAACGACCAGGAGGCCCGCCCCCCGAGGTCCGCCGCGTACTCGGGGTACGGGGTGGGCGGGTCATCGACGATGTTCGAGCCGACACTCGTCCAGGCCGAACCGGCCCGTCTCAGTGAGTGCCTCCGACGACACCCCCTCGGGCCCCACCAGCGTGCAGTTCACCGTCGGCAACCGAACCTCACCATTCACCACCTCGAAGTCGTTTGAGGAACACGGCGACATCGCGCCGCCTCTCGCAAGTCGGTCTCGGAAGTCCTATGGAAAGGGCGACGGCTGGTCAGGTCAGGCCACGTCCACAGCCACGCGAAGGGCGGCCCGGTTGGGAATCGCTGCGGTCAGCGGTAGGCGGCGAGGAAGGCCTGGACGCCGGCGGCCGCGTAGCGGTCGAGTTCGGCCTGTGTGTGCTGCGGACTTCCGTGGAACATGGCCTTGTTCACGGGGATCCAGAGCAGCAGGCCGGAGAAGTGGTTGGCGGCCAGGTGGGGGTCGGCGATGCGGAGGAGTCCGTGGTCGTCGAGCCGTTGGAAGGTGGTGGCGAGGGTGGCCAGGATGCGTTCGAAGCCCTGCTCGTACCAGGCGGCACCGAGTTGGGGGAACGTGTCGGCGTTGGCGATGATCAGGCGCCGGAGTTGGAGTACTTCGGGCTGGGTGAGGGCGGCCAGGAACTGGTGGGCCAGGCGGGTGAGGTTGTCCTCAAGGGCTTCGGCGTCGGCCGGGATGTCGGCCACCAGGTCAACCATGGCGTCGACGCGGTCGGTGGTGGCAAGGACGATCTCGGTGAACAGCTTCTCCTTGTCGGTGAAGTGCTTGTAGACGGTCTGCTTGGAGACCGCGGCGAGCTTGGCGATGTCGTCCATGCTGGTCCCGGCATAGCCGTTGGCCATGAACGCCCTGGTCGCCGCGTCCATGATCGCGGTGTGCTTGCGTGCCGACCGGCCTTCTTCGCTCGCAGCCATGACCCATCCCCTCATCGGTACTGGACAGTCTAGTTTCTTCGTGGCTACTCTAGCGCCCGGCTCCGAGTGAGTACCACACCGTCTAGTTCTGTTCAGGGGGATTCCATGACTCAGGCCATCGACACTCCGGCCGCTGCCGCCGTCGTCGTCGTATCAGCGAGACGGCCGAAGAGGCGGGCCCTGCTTGCGGGTGGCATCGCGGCCGGTCCGCTGTTCCTGGGTGCCGGCGCAGTCCAGGGCCTTACGCGCGACGGCTTCGACTTCACCCGTAACGCGATCAGTCAGCTCAGCCTGGGCGACCTGGGATGGGTCCAGGTCACGAGCTTCCTGCTCACCGGCGTGTTGGCCATCGCCGGTGCCACCGGAATCCGCCGCACGCTGGCCGGCACGACCGAAGGACGCTGGGCGCCGCGGCTGATCCGCGTGTTCGGCGCCTCGTTCCTCCTCGCCGCGGTATTCACCGCCGACCCGGGCGCCGGATTCCCCGTCGGCAGCCCCGATGCCCCGGCCGCCTCCCTCAGTTGGCACGGCGGGCTCCACATGCTCAGTGCCATGGTGGGCTTCCTCGCCCTGTGCGCATCCTTTCTGATGCTGGCCCGCCACTTCGCCGCCCGGCGACAGCGCGGCTGGGCCCTGGGTTCCCGCCTGGTGCCGCTCGGCGTCCTCGCGGGGTTCGCCGGGTCCTCCGCCACCGTGCTGGCCTTCACTGCCGGAGCCGCCCTCGGGCTGCTGTGGCTGACCGCCATCACCATCCGGCTGGCCACCGCGACCCCGGACGCACTGAACTAGCCACATCCGCCCGGCCGTTGAGCACAAAGACAAGTTGAACACAAAGACAACCAGCGTGAACTCTCCGACGCGAAGAGGTAGGACAACGCCCATGACGACACCGGTGAAGGGCCCCGCCAGCTACTTCCCCTCGATCGAGAAGAAGTACGGCCGGCCGATCGCGGAATGGAAGGAACTCATCCGCACCTCGCCCCTGACCAAGCACATGGAACTCGTCGCCTGGCTCAAGGCCGAGCATGGACTCGGCCACGGCCACGCCAACGCACTCGTCGCCCACACCCTCGCCGAAGGCAGCGGCAAGTAGTCGTTGCCTCTACGCCGCGGGACCTCTCCAGGTCCCGCGGCACGCGTGCACGGCCCCGGTGCTGTTCTTCTCTCCCCTGGCCTCTCCCTTGGCCTCTCCCTTGGCCTCTCTCCTGGACGCTCTCCGGGCCTCTCTCCTTAACCTCGCCCACTCCCCCTTCGCGCGCCAGGGCCTCCGCCCCGACGGGTGACCAGGGCCGATCCCCCACCGCACAGGAAGCAAGCACCGCTGAGGCCCCTGGTAGCCCTGTGGGAGCCCTGTTGGAGCCCTGCCAACAAGACACGTTGCGAGGTTGGCGAGCGCGTGGTCAGAACCAGTGCAGGCAGTGCGGAGGGCGTTCGGCGCGGAAGAGGGCGTCGGCGAGGGTGGCCGCGCCCGGGCTGTGGGCCTGGATGTGTCCGGCACGCACGAGGGTGCTGGGGGCGGTGCCGCCCAGGTAGACCGAGCCCAGGTCGCTGATGTCCAGGGACAGGTCGGGCGCCCGGTCCGTCGGGACGCAGTCGGCCTTGCCGTCGCGGACGGTCAGCAGGTAGCGGTCGCGCTCGCCGAGGAACGGGTCGTCGACGTCGAGGACGAGCTCGCCGTCGGTGGACCAGCCGCGCGCGGTCAGCGCACGCGGGACGTCCAGCAGCCGTACCCAGAGCCAGTCGGTGTCGTCGCTCACCTGGCCGGCGCGGAAGTCCGCGAACTGCCAGCGCAGCGGGTGCTCGGGCGGAACGTGCTTGAACACGACCTGAGTGACCAGGTCGTGTCCGAGCAGGAACCGGGCCAGGGCCGTGAAGACGGTGTCATCGGTGGCGATGGTCTCGTCGACCGTCAGGGTGCCGGACTCGACCGAGTAACTGGCGTAGCCGTCCGGAATGCCGTCGGCGTCCCGGTGGACGGCGACATAGCGCGGCGCCGAAGAGACCGGGGGCTGGCCCGCGCCCAAGTCCCACCAGCGGTGCGGCCTGGAGAGCGCGCCGGGCTGGGCGCGGCGGTACCGGTCGTAGACCTCCTCCAGGATCTCGCCACACTCGGCACGCCGCAGCAGCTCGACCGAGCCGGTGTCCGACCCCGCGTTCGAGCCGGCGTCCAAGCCCGTGTCCGAGCCCATGTCTGGGCCCGTGTCCGAGCCCATGACTGAGCCCATGACTGAGCCCGTGTCCGATCCGGTTGCCGAAGCGCCGGCCGTTCCGCGCGCCCGGGGCGGGGCGAAGGCGGACTGGTGGTGCGGCACGGTCAGCTGCTGCGTGTAGGTCGCCGGTCCGTAGCCGAACCTGCGGTAGATCAAGGCCTCGGAGGCCAGCAGTACGGAGAGGAACTCCCCTCGGGCCCGGAGCTCGGTGAGTTGATGCCGCATCATCGCGCTGAGCACGCCCTGGCGTCGGTGCGAGGGCAGGACGCCGACGGCGGTCACCCCGGCGGCCGGGGCGAGGATCTCACCGGGCAGGGTGAGCTCGAAGGAGTACGCCCCGGCGGTGCCCACGGGCCGCCCGTCCGCCGTCATGGCGAGCAGGTTGCGGTCCATTTCGAGCGCCGACCACCAGAGTCCGCCGCCGCCCTCGGCCGGGCTTTCCGGGAAGCGCCCGAACGCGGCATGGACTGTGTCGACGAAGACGTCGAGGTCCTGGTCGGTCGTAGGACGGATCTCCATTGCTGCTGCAGCCTCCCCGGGGTGCCGGCACCACGCCTCGTGGTGTCCCGCCACAGTGCAACGTCGACCCGTTGGCCAGGTCAAACGAATTACGGCCGGGCCCGCGGACCGGTCCCAGCACAGCCCAGTCACAGCACAGCCCGGTCACAGCACAGCCCGGTCACAACCCGGCCCAGTCATCCCCGGCCCCGAAGGTGAGTTGGGTCGTCGGCGTCGGCGGCGGTGATCCCCAGGCATGAGCGAAGGCTCGACGATCCGGGCGGCCACCCGGCAGGCGCCAGGCAGGCCACCCGGCAAGCGCCAGACCTGCATCGTCACCCCCGGCCGGCCGTGAGGGCAGGTCAGGGGATCTGTGCCTCGATGTGGGCGAGTTGGGCGGCGAGGATCTCCTCGAACGCGGTGCGGCGGTCCGCACCGAGGGGGCGGATGTCGCGGGCGAAGTGGGCCAGGGCGGGGAAGCGTTCGGGGTCGGCACCGAGCACCGCGACGCGGAACTGCTCCATGCCCTGTTCGTACTCCTTGGGGGTAACGGTGCTGATGCCAGCCTCGGAGGAGATCAGCGCGGCGAGCAGGATCACGATGCGGTGGTAGCGCGCCGGGATCTCCTGGTCGGGCAGGCCGGACGTGCGCAGGGCCTGCAGCACCTCCTCCATGACCAACCGGGATCCGGTGCCACCGGACCCATAGCGTCCCCAGATCGCGGCGAGTTGGGGTTGCTCGCCGAAGGCCTCGCGCAGGCACAGGGCCAGGGCGGTGACGCGCTGCTTCCAGTCACCCTCGGGGCGGTAGCTGTCCATGGCGGCCAGCAGGATCCGGTCGGCGACCGCGCGCAGCAGTTCGGTCTTGTTGCGGAAGTGCCGGTAGAGGCTGGAGGAGTCGGTCCCGAGCGCGGCGGCGAGCTTGCGCACGCTGAACGACTCGGCGTCGCTCGTGCGCAGCAGTTTTGCCGCCGTTTCCAGGATCTCCTCGGTCGACCATCGCCTTCGGCCTGTCATTTCGCCCCTCTCGTCGGCACTCAGCCTAACCCATGCACTTGCTGATGCACGCACTGCGTGCATAATGAGGACAACCAGTTGCCCGACCGCAACAACACACCTGGCCCCCAGGCCGGGAGGGAGAAGGAGACATGAACGAGATCACCACCGCGAAGCGGCCGCCGGAGCCGGACTTCTCGGCGATCACGACCGAGGAGCTGATCGCCTACCGCGAAGCGGAGAACCGCTTCCGTGCGTCCAGCGCTGCGCGGGCGTTCACCGGGGAGCCGGACCCCGGCGCCGCGATCGATTGGCAGGAGATCGCGCTGCCCGGCCGCGACCTCCCGGTCCGGGTGTACCGGCCGGCGCCGACGGGCGACGACGAAGCCGCAGCCCGAACCGACCTGCCACTCGTGGTCCATGTCCACGGAGGCGGCTTCGTGGGCACGGCGGTGCAGTGCGACTGGACCAACAGCCACCTCGCCGCCCAACTACCCGCGCTCGTCGTCTCGGTGGAGCACCGCCTCCTCGCCCCCGGCAGCCCGCTCGCGGACGCCGCCGACGACGGCTGGCAGGTACTCGATCACGTGCTGCGGTACGCCGCGCAGTGGGGCGTCGACCCGGCGCGCACCGCCGTCTTCGGCGAGAGCTGCGGCGCGCTGATCAGCGCCCTGACTGCCATCCGGGCCAGGGAGGCCGGCCTGGAGCTCAAGGCGCAGGTACTGGTCAATCCCGCAGTCGACGTGACCGAGACGATGTTCGACTACGCATCGATCGCCGAGTACGCATACAGCCCGACCCTGGCCCTTCCTCAACTGCGGCTCGTCCAGCGGCTCGCCGTCCCGCCGGGAACCGACGCCAGCACCCTCTCGCCGCTGTACGCGGACGACCTGAGCGGACTGGCCCCGGCGCTCGTGGTGGTGCCCACCCAGGACGCGGTCGCCGATCACGGCCGCCGCTACGCCGAGCGGCTGCGCGCGGCCGGGACGTCCGTGCGGCTTTCCGAATACCCGGGCGCGAAGCACGCGTTCCTCACCCTGCCCGGCGTCGAACCCCAGGCGAAGGCAGCCCAGGCGGAGATCCTCCAGTTCCTCCGCGCGGCCCTGACGAAGTGACGGAGGAACGATGCACACCACCACTCTCGGGCAAGACGGCCGCGCGGTCTCCCGGCTCGGCCTCGGCTGCATGAGCATGACCGGCAGTTACGGCACCGCCGACCCGCACGAGGCCGCAGCCACCCTCCTGGAAGCCCTCGACTCCGGCGTCACCCTGTTCGACACCGGCGACTTCTACGGCGACGGAGCCAACGAGGAACTCCTCGGCCAAACCCTCACACCGCACCGCGACCGCGTGGTGCTGGCCACCAAGACCGGCGTCCGTCGCACCGCCGACGGCCTGGTCCCCGCCGGTTCACCTGAGCATCTGCGACGTGCCTGCGAAGCGTCCCTGCGCCGCCTCCGCACCGATCGCATCGACCTGTACTACCTCGCCCGCATCGACCCTGCCGTCCCCGTCGAGGAATCCGTCGGCGCCCTGGCCGAACTGGTCGCCCAGGGCAAGGTGGGCCACATCGGCCTGTCCGAAGTCTCCGCGGCCACCCTCCGCCGGGCCCACGCCGTCCATCCGATCAGCGCCGTCCAAACCGAGTACTCGCTATGGGAACGCCATGTCGAGAACGACATCCTGCCCACGATCCGCAGTATCGGCGCCACCCTGATCGCCTACAGCCCGCTCGGCCGCGGCCTGCTCACCGGGGCCGTCGGCACCACCACGCGCTACGAACCCGGCGACTTCCGCGCCACCGCTCCCCGCTACAACGGCGACGACCTCAAGGCCAACCTGGCCATCGTCGACGCCCTCACCCACCTCGCAGCCGCCAAGAACGCCACCCCGGCCCGGATCGCCCTCGCCTGGCTCCTCACCCGTGGCAGCGACGTCATCCCCATCCCCGGCAGCTCCCGCCGCCCCCATCTGCGCGACAACCTGGCCGCCCTCGACCTGCACCTGACCGCCACCGGCCTCGGCGCCATCGACGCCGCCGTCCCCGATGCCGGGGCCCAGGGAGCCCGATACGGCGACCACGGCATCGGACTGATCGACCAATGAAGGAGAAGCGCCTTGATGACGAAGCCACCCCATGAGCGAGGGGCGCTCGGAGCGATGCCTGGGCCGCTCGGAGCGATGTACGCGGGCCTTGCGCTCACTGTCCTCGCGACGCTCGCCCTGTACGTCGACCGCGGCACCACCCATCTGCTGGCCGACCACATCCGAGCCGGCTATCCCACGTACCCCCGGACGCGGGTCGACTCGGCCGTCACCACCTACCTGACCGTGTTATCCGTCATCGGAGCGGCCGGCGCCCTCGCCTGGCTCGCGACGGCCAGGGCTGTCAAGGCAGGCAAGCGGTGGGCCGCCCCGCCGTGACCGTGATGTTCGTGCTCGGCACCAGCGTCGGGCTGACCGGGCTGCTCACCAGGGACACCTCCGGCGAGACCGGCCTACCGCCGGCGCTCGGCTGGGCCGGGATGATTCCCTGCCTGGCAGGAGCCGTGGCGGTGGCACTGCTCTGGAGAAGACCGCGACTGACGTGACGTCAATTACCTCATCCAGCTCGCACTTGAGAACCAAACAGGCACCATCCCGACCACACAGCCCCGCACCAACACGGGCATGCAGGAGGACACAGTGAAGCGCATCGGCATCATCGGAGTGGGCGAGATCGGGCGGGCCATCGTCGAGGGCCTGCGGCACGGGGGTGGTGCGTCGCCGGAGATTTTCCTCTCTCCGCGAGGAGCCCGCACCGCCGCCGAGTTGTCCGAGCGCTACGAGGCCGTCCAGATATGCACCGACAACCAGGAGGTGGTGGACCGCTCCGAGCTGGTGATCATCGCCGTACGCCGCCAGGGCCACCACGATGCGCTCGCCGGACTGAAGGTCGACAACGACAAGGTCGTGGTCAACCTCATGGCCGGCGTTGCCACGGACGAGCTGCGGCGGACCCTCTCCACCAGCGCCCCGATCGTTCGCGCCATCCCACTGCCCTCGGCACGCGAGCGCCGCTCCGTCACAGTGACCTGCCCGTCCCACCCCGTCGTGGACGCCCTCTTCGAGCAGCTGGGCGGCGCGCTCCCCGTCACGGACGAGGCCGCCTTCAACGTCTTTTCCGCACTGACCGGGACGCTCACCGCCCACTACACCTACCTCGCCACGCTCACCTCATGGGCCGCCGGCCACGGCATCGCCCCCGACGCCGCCGACCGCTATGTGCGCGGTCTCTTCCAGAACGTCGGCCGCTCCCTGGGCGACGAGTCCCGCCCCCTGCACCAACTCGCCGCCGACCACGAGACACCGAAGGGCAACAACGAGCGCATCCGCACCACCTGGTTCGATCCGGCCAACGCCGCAGCCCTCAAGAGGGCCCTGGACGGCCTCCTCACCGATCTGCAGTAGGAGCGCCCGGCAGGGCACGTTCACTTCAGGCGCTTCGTCATGGGGCAGCCGGCGGGGCGACGCTCTGTACGTTGATGAAGGCCGGGGTTCGCGACAGTCGCGGGGGCGTGACCTACGCCGCTGGGAAGAGGATGAGGTCGTACGTCAGGCCCACACGCTCCCGCGTCGCGGGCCCAGGCCCGCGCCTGGCGCAAGCGCCGGCTCAACATCTACGACTGACCGGGCGGCAGTGTCGCACAGCCGCCCGAATCGGGCCGGTCAGGACAAGAATCTTTCAAATGCCCGCGCCCGGCAGGGATTTCGACTGGAATGAGCCGGTGGCATACAAGAAAAACGTACGCGCCGTTCGCGCCGTGCTCGCTGCAGTCGCCGCACTACCAGTTGCTCTGTTCTTTGTCGTCATGTACATATCGCTCATCGAGGCGCTGCTGAAAGGTAGCAAGGTCGCGGCTTGGTGGCTGCTGGTCGAGACCCTTGCCCTCGCTGTCATCATCTTTCTCTTCGTCTGGCTGCGGTACCGGCGCGACCGCCAAATCGGCCTGCTCATCGGCCTGTTGGCGTTAGGCGCGATCTGGCTGTGGGGGCAGCACCTGTGGGATGCCGTCTCTTCGACGGTCGTGCCGCAGTACAAGGGGCTGAAGCCTGCGGAGCACGCACAGGCGGTCGGACAGTACCGGCTCGCCGTCGTTCAGGCCTGCGCTGCCGCTGGCGGTGTGATCGCATTGCTCTACACCGCACGTAACTACCGGCTCATTCGCCGTGGCCAGGTGACGGACCGGCTCTCCAAGGCCCTGGAGCGTCTGGAGTCCACGGAAGAGTTCGTACGCCTCGGCGGTATCCTCGCCCTGCAGCAGATCATCCACGACGCGCCGGCACAGGCCGAGCATGTGACGCACATCGTCCGCACCTTCATCCGCCGTCAGGCGCCGAAGACAGGCCGGAGCACGTCGCAGGGTGGGCAGGCAGCAGCGGCTTCAGGCTTGCTGCTGCCCCCGGGAGGCGCGTCCTCGGGCCCGGAAAGGCCAGCGGCCGATGTCCAGGCAGCGCTGACCGCGCTGAATACCAGACACGCCAAGCTGTATTCGTCCCGCATCGACCTCAGCGGATATCACCTCGCCGGTGCCCATATGGCGCGCCAGAATCTGTATGGGGCGGAGCTGAGCGGAGCAGTGCTGACCCATGCTGTCCTGGTCCGTGCTGCGCTGGGACGAGCACGCCTGGAAAACTGCGATCTTCGGCGAGTGCTGGCTGCGGATTCCCGGTGCAACAAGGCGCAGATGAACGGCGCTGATCTGCGTGCGGCGGTCTTCATCCTGGCAAATATGGTGGCCTGTGACCTCACCGACGCAGATCTGCGCAATGCCGACCTTTCCAAGTCAGATCTGCAGCTGGCAACGTTGGTTGGTGCAAGGTTGTCGGGTGCGCGCCTGGTGAGCACTGACCTGACCAATGCCGACCTGAGGGATGTCAGAGCAGAGGAGGAGCCGGTGTGCCTCGATGGAAGCTGCCTCGACCAAGCACACCTCAACGGAGCGGTATTGCGGAATGCCAGCCTCATCGGGGCGAAGCTACGGAACGCCGACCTTACCGACACAGATCTGACAGGCGCCGATCTGACCGGAGCCGACCTTCGCAGAGCGCGGGGGTTGACGGCAGACCAGTTGCTCGCTGCCGTTTCGATCGACAAGGCACGACTGGACCCAACGCTCCGCGCAGCATGCCGGCACAGGATGCACGGGACCGGCCCTGAGGCTCATGAGCCAGTCGGCCAAGAGGTACAGCCCTGACCTCGGCGTGCAGTCGCAGGCCAGCCGCCTGACGGATTGCAGAACCTCGTCACGATCTCGAGCGCCGCCACCAGAGCACAGAGCACAGAGCACGTCCAGATGCAGTTCATACAGAGGGTGGTCGGGGCCTGGTCGCCACGCGGATTCCTACGGCGTTCGCGCCGCGTCGTCGTGCGGCTCGGCGTTCACGCGGCGGGCGGCGCGGCGGCCGCCGACCAGCAGCAGGATGTTCGCGAGCAGGAGGAGCGGCCAAGGCGTGGTGATGAGGATGACGGCGTCCACCACGCTCAAGATCCCCAGTGTCCACGCGATGAACGGCGGTGGGGTGATGCCGCGGCGGTCCAGCCACAGGACGACCAGGCCGACCACGACGAGTGGCGGGCCGAAGCTCTCCAGAGACAGCCACAGCGCGCTGTTGGCCGGGCTCATATCGGAGAAGCCTTCGCCCCACAGTGCCCCGCTGAACCACTGCCCCGCGTGGCGTGCTGCCCCCTCCATCGTGAGGGCGAGGAGCGTGTGCGCGGCTCCGAAGAGCACTAAGAGCCAGCCGGCACATTTGATCATGTGAATCCCCCAACTGTGGTGAGTGTGGAGCCGCGTGACTTCACACGGTTGTCGTTCGGCCGTGGTCCGGCCACGAAGGCACCAGTTCCGGAACCACTGGTTTCGATACTCTTGGTTTCGTATAGTGCACCCGTGCCTGTGCGAAAGCAAGCCCGCAACCAGGGGGGCCGCCCCCGAGATCACCGCGTCGACGACGCCATCGCCTCCGCCGTTCGAGAGCTGCTGGCCGAGGTGGGATATATGCAGCTCACGATGGCTGAGGTGGCCGCCCGAGCGGGCGTGGGCAAGGCGGCGATCTACCGGCGCCACGCCACCAAACAAGAAATGATCTTTGACGTTCTTCTGCCGGATCAGTTCCTGGCCGTGGCACCCGACCGCGGATCGCTCCGCGCCGACCTGGCCGCCGTGCTCGCCGAGATCGCGGACAGCATGGCCGTTCCGCCGCAGGGGACGATCCCGGGCCTGCTGGCCGATATCCACGCCGACCCCGCACTACGTGACCGGTTCGACCAGAAATACCTCGGAGCCCAGCGTCAGACCCTCACGGAGATCCTGGACCGCGCGACCGCACGCGGCGAACTCACCACCCGCCCCGACCCAGTCACCCTCAACGCCCTCCTGGTCGGCCCCGTCTTCGCCTGGCTGTTCCTGCTGTCCGAATCCCCTGACCAACTCCCCGCCCTGACCGCCGCACTTCTCGACGCGATACTCGCCCTCACCGGTCCCGGTACGCCCGGCGCGCCAGACGTGTCCAGCAGTTAGGCCGTGACGTAAGGCCGGCTCTCAAAGACGAGCGGTAGGGGCGGCTGTCTGCCTGTCTGTCTGAATCATTTGCGGTGGCTCGGTCAGGGGGTCGGCAGAGGCGAACGCACCATGCGTCAGCAGCTGCGCCACAGTCATCAGCCGATTCCGGTGATCATCGATGCCAACGACAGGAGCAACGCGCCCAGCGCCCCCACAGCACCGTAACGTCGCAGCTCACCACTGGCATCCAGTCGGCGGACATGCCGCGTGGTGGCGGCGGCGAAAGCCAGACCGCCGACGATGAACCACGGTCCCCACAGGCATAGATACCAGCGGGTCAGCCCGGCCAAGTCAGGCGCGACAGAGCCGATCCCAAGCTCAACCAGCATTCCATGGGCAACGAAGAGACAACCGTGCCAGACAAGCAGCACCGCCGCGCCGCCACCGCAGAACACCATGAGACGGCCGATCCGTCCGCCGCGTCGGCGGGTCAGGCCGATACCGATCAGGGCCCCAACGACCTTCAGGAGACCGGTCACCCACAAGACAGCCACGAACCACGCCACCCGATCATCAGCGAGCTTCACCAGGGACGGCGACACCGTCGTGCGCGCGCCGAAGGTCATTCCCATCGCCCAGGCAAAACTGGGTACCGCAAACAGGAGCCCCCATACCGCAGCAGCGAGTCCCGGCCATGCGCCCGGTCGAGGCCGGGGTGCCTGGCGCGGGGCCGGACGCGCAGCATCGTCCACAGAAAGCTTGATCGCCATGACTCCATCGTGGCCGGATCGTCGTCGACGAGATCTCATCCGCGCGGATGATCGGCTCCGCCGCAGGAGCTAGCTCGCGACATCCCTGTGCCGGAGGCTGCGACGGAGACTGTGACGCAGCAGGCGCCCGCTCGGACCCGCACCACGCTCCGTAGGCCGGTCCGCGGGTCCGACATCCGGCGACCGGCCCCGGCGGTCAGCGCTGCTGACGGTCCGTCACCATGGTGGCTCAGGCTCAGGACGGGTCGTAGACATAGGGCAGGCCGTTGCTGTTGCCGGCCGGGGTGTGTGCCACGACGTTCACCGTGCCGAGTGCCCCGCCCGGGCTGGTCGCAACGACCTGGCTGTCGGAGATCGTCGCGAACGATGCCGGGACGCCGCCGAAGGTCACCGCGTCGGTGTAGGTGAGGTTGCCGCCGCCCAGCACGATCGCATCGCCGCCGACGTCGGAGCCGTGGGAGGGGGTGAGGCTGGTCAGGAAGGGTGCCCCGAGGTACGTGTAGTACGGGTTTCCGGTGGCCGCGGTGCTGGTCCCGCCCGGGGTGGTGACGGTGACGACGACCGTGCCGGACCCGGCCGGAGCGGTCACGGTCAACTGGTTGTCGGAGACCACGTTGATGCCGGTGGCCGGGTTCGCCCCGAAGTTCACCGCACTGGTGAGCGTCAGGTTGCTGCCGAAGACGGTGACGGTGTTGCCTCCGATGCCCGGGCCGAGGTGGGTGGACAGATCGCTGACGGTGGGTGCCGCGATGTAGAAGTAGGGCAGCGGATTGCTGGTGCCGCTGGCCGTGGTCACGGTGACATTGACCGAGGACGGTGGCCCGGCCGGGGCGATGACGGTGACCTGTGTCGCGGTGTTGGTCAGGATGGTGGCCGGGTTGGTACCGAACTTCACGGAGGTGGCGCCGGTGAGGTTGGTGCCGTTGAGGGTGACGGTGTTGCCGCCGGAGGTAGGGCCGGAGGTGGGATTGCGGCTGCTGAGTGACGGGACGGGCGTGGAGTTGTAGGTATAGGTCAGGGCGTTGCTGTTGCCGCCGGCCGTAGTGACTGTGACAGCGACCGAGGATGGCGACCCGGCCGGCGCAAGGACCGTGATCTGGGTCGCGGTATTGGTGAGGATGGTGGCCGGGTTGGCACCGAACTTCACGGAGGTGGCGCCGGAAAGACTGGTGCCGGTAAGGGTGACCGTGTTGCCGCCCGAGGTAGGACCCGACGTGGGGCTGAGACTGCTGAGAACCGGAGCGGGAGCAGCAACGTAGGTGTAGGTCAGGGCGTTGCTCGTGCCGCCGGCCGTAGTGACGGTGACCGCGACCGAGGACGGCGTCCCGCCCGGCGCAAGGACCGTGATCTGCGTAGCGGTATTGGTGAGAATGGTGGCCGGGTTGGGCCCGAAGAGCACCACAGTCGCACCGGACAGATTCGTGCCGGTGAGGGTCACCGTATTGCCGCCCGACGTGGGGCCCGAGGCGGGGCTGAGACTGCTGAGGGCTGGAGCTTGGGCTGTGGTGTAGGTGAAGAGCACGTTCTGGTTGCTGGTGCCCGTCGGCGCCGTGACCGTGACCTGCACCGTGCCGGTTCCTGCGGGGGTCTTGGCCGTGATCAGGGTGTCGCTCACGATGACGAAGGTGGTGCCGTTGGGGCCGAACCTGACCTGGGTGGCGCCGGTGAAGCCGGAGCCGGTGATGCTGACGCTGGTTCCGCCCGCTGGAGCACCTTGGGCGGGACTGACGCTGGTCACTACGGGGGACATGGGGCTCTTCTCCTTCTCCTGATGCCTGGGCCGGTGTCCCCTGGCCAGTGGTTGTCGACCCGGGCACGGGGGCGGACGTCGTCGCCCGTCCACGTCACGCTCTGCGGACGGGCGGCGACTTGGTGGTCGTGCCGTCCGTGCCCGGCCACCACCCACGGTCAGGTGAGGGTGAACGCCTGGGCGTTGGAGTTGCCGCCGCAGGTGTGGACCGTGATGCTTCCGGCGCCGGCGGCGAGTCCGCCGGGCACGGTGACGACGAGCTGGGTGTCGCTCACGGGGGTGAAGACCGCGGTGGCGGTGGCGGCGGCACTGTCGGTGAAGGTGACGGTGTCGACGCTGACGAAACCGGTTCCGTTGACGGTGATTTCGTCCCCCGCCGTGCCCGATGTGGGCAGCACCGAGGTGATGGCCGGCGCGAGGAAGTAGTCGATCAGGGTGGTGCCCGAGGAGCTGGTACCGCCGGCGGTGGTGATGGTCAATGACTGGGTCGACACCGTGGCGACCTGGCCCGGGTTGGCCGGAGCGGTGAAGGTGACCTGGCCCGCCTGTGTGGGCGTGACCGCTACGGTACCGACGGTGCCCACCCCGACCTGCGTTCCGGTGAGGAAGTTGGTGCCGAACAGCGTGACCGGACCGCCGGTGGCGGCTGACACGCAGGTGACGCTCGTGCCCGAGGTGGTCGGCGCGGCGATGACGAAGAACGGCAGCGCGTTGCTGGTGGCGCCGGTGCTGCTGGTGACGCTGACCGAGACCTGGCCGGAGCACGGCGCCGAGGTGGGCACCACGAAGGTGACTTGGGTGGCGGTGACGCTTGTCGGGGCGACCGCCGCCGAACCGAAGTTCACCCTCGTGGTGGTGGACAGAGCGGTGCCGTTGATCTGGACGGTGTCCCCGGCCTTGCCCTGGTTGGTCGTGGTCGTGGTGTCCACTAACGAAGTGATGGCTGCCATGGTCTTTCTCCTTCGAACGTGCCGCTCTGCCGCGCGTAGCACGAACAGGCGGATGGGTGACGCGGCCCGCAACCGCATGGCGAATCCCAGTGGGCAATGGGGAAAGGGGAGACTTGGGAAGAAGCGTTGCCGCCGGGTGACTGGGCGGGTCGTTCCCTGGGCGGGTCCTCCTGGTCGTCCCCTGGGCGGGTCTTCCTGTGTGAAGCGATGCGGCACCACATCAAGGGGCGCCGGCAATCTCGCATGCCCGGCGTTGCAGCACAGTACGGAGCCGGCAAGGGCGAGTTCGCTTTCTGTACGGCGAACTGGCCGCTGCAACAGGCGAGTTAGGTGCCCTGCGATCTCAGCAGGGGGCAGTCAAAGGGGCGGTGGCGGCGCAGTTGTTGGGGGCGTTGCCGGACACATTGCTGGCGAGCAGCGTGACGGAGCCCGCGTTCCGGTAGATGCCGCCGCCGTTGACGGTGGCGGTGGAACCGGTGACGCTGCTGGCGGTCATCGTCAGCGCGGTGTCGGTGTAGATGCCGCCGCCGTACGAGGCGCGGCTGCCCCGGACACCGCCCGCGGTCATGGTCACCGATCCGCCGAGGTTGGCGATGCCGCCGCCCACGCCGAGGCCGGCGTCACCGTTGCTGATGGTGACCGTGGCCAAGGTGAGCTGGCCCTGGGCGGCCGGGAATTGTGAAGGGCCGTCCACCTCGATGATGCGGAAGGCGGGCGCGTCCGACGCGCGGGTGATCTCGGTGGCCAGCCCGGACATGGTGATCGGCGCGGTGATGTTCGGCAGGCCCGCCGGCCCTCCGCTGCCACCCGTGCCGTGTGCGCCGGTCAGGGTGTAGGTGCAGAACGGCGCGAGGATCAGGTCGGCACCCCCGGCGGCGTTGGCTCCGTCGACGGCACTGACCAACGCCGTCTCGCTGCACGGCACAACCACCACTTGCGCCGAGACCGCGGTATCCGCGTGCGCCGCCGGGACGGTGAGCAAGAGCCCACCGGCCGCGCCGACCCCAGCCAGTAATCGAAAAAAGTTGATGGCTCGCACAACGTCTCCTTCGACGTACGTATGAGCCACCGTGATCAGCCGATGCAGCGTGGGAGCGCATCGGCCGACGGCTTCCTCCGGTGGGTGCCCTCGCGAACCTGCGGCGGCATGCGCAGGCCGATGCCACTGAGCTGCGTTCCCCAGCGGAGGGATGGGCAGCCCACCTGGTCGGACACCACCAGTAAGCATCTGAGATGCCTTATCGACAAGAGATTCGACGACCCGCCACCCATTCGGCGGAGCGCACCACCCGGGGGCACGATGGGAGGCGCACTCCTCGGCTGCCCCATCCACAGAGATGCCTGCGCGCAGGTCTCGGTGGAGTTGGGCGAGGGCTGGTGGGCCAGGAGCGTGCGTCGCACCTCGTTGAGCAGGACCGTCTCCCCGCGCTCAATTCGCTTGCCGCTACGGCAGGTTGTCGGTCGTTCTGTCGTCGTGCGCCGCAGACTCGGCGGCGTGTGCGGCAGCGCGGGCGAGGCTGGTTTCGACGCGTCGCAGGATTTCCAGCGTTTCGGTGACCTGATCGAGAGTGAGGTCACCGGTGGAGGCGTCTTCGAGCTCGGCCCAGATGCGTTCGACTTCTCGGCGCAGCGCCTGACTGGCGGCAGTCGGTTCGATGATGGTGGCGCGCCTGTCGTCGGGGCAGGGACGGCGGCGGACGAAGCCGGCGTTCTCCAGACGCTTGATGCTGCGGGTCATGGTTGCGGCGTCGGAGTCGATCAGACGCACCAGATCGGTCTGCCGCTGGGGGCCCAGTTCCCACAGATGCATCATGACCAGTTCCTGGCCGAGGTGGAGGCCGACCCGGCGCAGGAGCTGTCCGGCGATCATGCGGTGCAGGCGGGCCACGCGGAAGATCGCGTGACTGACGGGCCCAGCCTGTGCGGAGCCGGGCACCGGCACGGTGGAGGTGGCCGGCGTCGCCTTGGGCGGCCGGCTCGGTTGGCCTTGTTTCTTCGGGTCGGCTGCCCGGCTCATCAGGATCTTCCCCTTTCCCGGCCGGCTCTGAAGTTGGCCGGACAACAATCAGGATAACCGCCTCTGCACGTTCTCCCCCGCCTCCGTGAACAGCAGAGAGCCCAGGTGGCTGACCGGCCCGCTGCTGGCCACGGCCGACCCGGGGAGATGACCTCCTACCCCGGCCCACCTTGGCCGCCGGCCTCGACCCCCGCCCCCGCCCCCCTGAGCCCGTGACGCGCCTCACACCCGTCCCCCGGGAATGAACGAGTGGCATTTACTTGTTCGGACAGGTGATTTACTTGTTCAGACAGGCAACCGGCCGGCGCGGGCAGCGCAAAGGCGCCCGCACCGCGGAACACCACTCACCCGAGGAAGAAGTCATGACCACTGCTTTCGACCCGATCGTCCTGGGCGGCAAGCCCCTGTCGAACCGCCTCGCGATGGCGCCGATGACCCGCAGCCGCGCCTACGGGCCCGGTGCCGAGCCGACCGAGCTGATGGCGACGTACTACGCGCAGCGGGCCAGTGCCGGGCTGATGGTCACCGAGGGCATCCAGCCCTCGCCGGTCGGCCAGGGCTACCCCGACACCCCCGGCCTGCACACGTCCGGGCAGGTGCGGGCCTGGCGGACGGTGACCGATGCGGTGCACCGCGAGGGCGGCGTGATCTTCGCCCAGCTGATGCACACCGGACGGATCGGCCACCCGACCCTGCTGCCCGAGGGTCTGGTGCCGGTGGGACCGTCGGCGGTGGCCGCAAAGGGGCAGGTCTACACCCACGAGGGGCCGAAGGAATACGTCACGCCGAACGAGCTGAGCGAGGCGGAGATCCGCCAGACCATCGCCGACTTCGCCGACGCGGCGCGTAATGCCGTCGAGGCCGGATTCGACGGCGTGGAGATCCACGGCGCGAACGGCTACCTGATCCACCAGTTCCTCGCGGACAACTCCAACCACCGCACCGATGCCTGGGGCGGCGACACCGAGGGCCGGATCCGCTTCGCCGTCGAGGTCGTCACGGCCGTGGCGGAGGCGATCGGAAGTGACCGGGTCGGCCTGCGGATCTCGCCCGGGAACCAGTACAACGACATGTCCGAGGACAACCCGGGCGAGGTCTACGGGGCGCTGCTGGAGCGGATCACCGGCCTGGACCTGGCCTATCTGCACCTGATGGAGGGCCCGGACCGCGACCTGACCGCGCGGCTGCGCAAGGCATGGTCCGGCACGTTCGTCCTCAACCCGTTCACCTACCCCGACGTCACCGGGCCCGACGCGCTGAAGCTGATCGAGGACGGCAGCGCGGACATGGTGGCGTACGGCGCACTGTTCCTGGCCAACCCCGACCTGCCGCGCCGCCTGGTCGCCGGTGGTCCGTTCAACACCCCTGACAAGGCCACCTTCTACGGCGGTGACCACCGCGGCTACACCGACTACCCCGCCCTCAGCGCCTGAGCGTCCGATCCCACCGGTGTGGCCGCACAGTGCGCGGTGAGTCACCGCGCGTGCGGTCCCCCTGCCTCTCCACCCGCCTCTCTTCGGGAGTTTCCCATGTCCAGAGCGATCACTTTCTCCGAGTACGGTCCGCCCGAGGTGCTGCAACTGTCAGAGGTCGCAGCTCCGGAGCCCGGCCCTGGCCAGGTCCGTATCCAGGTGCGGGCCGCCTCCGTGAACCCCCTCGACATCAAGATCCGATCCGGTCTGATGGCCGGCACCGTCCCCGACCGTTTCCCCGTGCTCCCCGGCCTGGATGCGGCCGGTGTCGTCGATGCCGTCGGCGAGGGAGCCGCTGCGGCGGTGGGGGACGAGGTTCTCGGCGCCGCGGTCGGCGGCAGCTACGGCGAGTACGCCCTGCTCGATCGACCGGTGGCCAAGCCCGAGGCCCTGTCGTGGGAGGTGGCCGCCTCGCTGGTCACGGTCGGCCAGACCGCATTCCGTGTCCTCGGGCAGCTGGGAGTGCAGGCCGGACAGACCCTCCTGATCCACGGCGCCGGCGGCAGCGTGGGCACCGTCGCGGTGCAGTTGGCCGTCGCCCGTGGCGTCACCGTCGTTGGAACGGCCGGCGGGCACGACATCGAGCGCCTCACCGCACTGGGAGCCACTGCGGTCCCCTACGGCGACGGCTGGGTGGAGCGGGTGAAGGCCGCGGCTCCCCGGGGAGTCGACTTCGTCTTCGATGCCTCCGGCGCCGGCGTGCTCGCCGACTCCGTCGCCCTGACCGGCGACAGCGCACACGTCATCACCATCGCCGACATGTCCGCCGCGCAACACGGCGTCCGCTTCAGTGCCGGGAGCCCCGACCAGGGTGGCGAAGCCCTCCCGGAGCTGGTGCAACTGGCCGCCGCCGGCAAGCTCGTCCTGCCCGTCTGGCGCGGCTACCCGCTCGACCAGGCAGCCACCGCCCACGCCGATATTGAGGCAAGGCGCAACCAGGGCAAGGTCGTTCTCCTTCCCTGACCCGCGATGTTGCCGCCTCGTCCGGTTCTTGGAGCGTTCTTGGAGCGGGCGAGGCGGCATCGGGCCGCAGCCGGAACCCCCGCCGGTTGCGGCCCATCCCCCGCTGCCGCATCACCAAGGACGGAGGATCAAGGCCCGTTGGCTGCCTGGCCCGCTCTCGCGCCGCTGACCGCCGATGCGGACCTGCTCGCCGCGTTCGAGGTCCTCGGCCAGAAATGGAACGGAATCATCCTCCACACCCTGGCCCCACGTCCCGCCCGCTACGGCGAACTGCACACCGCCATCGGCTCGATCAGCACCAAGATGCTCGCCGACCGGCTGCGCGAGCTCGTGGCGGCCGGGCTCGTCACCCACGACCACCTCCCGCCCGGGCCCGCCACCTACACCCTCACCACCGACGGCCGAGCCCTCCTCCCGGCCCTGGAACAGATCCGCGCCTGGTCACGGCACCGCACCAACCGCACCACCTGACCCGCTACTCGTCGAAGAAGGCAACCCCCATGCCCGCACGCACCCTGCCCGAAGCCACCTTCGCCCGCACCGTCCTGGGCTCCGGCCCCGGCCTCGCCCTCGCTCACGGCGCCGGCAGCAGCATCGACAACACCTACGGCCCGATCCTCGAAGGCCTGGCCGCCCACCACACCGTCGTCGGCATCGACTACCCCGGCAGCGGCAAGACCTCCCGCTCCACCACGCCACTGTCCCTGGACGACCTGGCCGACCAGCTCGTCGCCGCCGCCGTCGCCGGGGGCCTGGACACCTTCGCGGTCTCCGGCTATTCCCTCGGCGGCCCGGTCGCCATCCGCGCGGCCGCCCGCCACCCCGAACGCGTCACCGCCCTCGTACTGACCGCGACCCTCCCCCACCGGGACAACCGCCTCGCGCTCGCCACACCGATCTGGCGCAAGCTCGCCGAGACCGATCACGAGTTGCTGGCACAGTTCCTGGTCATGATGGCCAGCGGTGCCGATGCGCTGGAGGCCATGCCGGACGAGCAGCTCCGGCAGGCCGTCGGCTTCACCGCCGCCCACATCGCCGACGGCACCCCCGAACACGCCGAACTCGCCAGCCGGGTCGACGTCCGCGACGACCTGCCTGGCATCCAGGCACCCACCCTGGTCATCTCCACCACCCAGGACTGGTTCACCTCCACCCGCCTGCACCACCAGATCGCCGACACCGTCCCCGGCGCCCAGCTCGTCGAGATACCCACCGGCCACCTGCCCATGGTGGAACGACCCGAGGAGTGGCAGCAGCTCATCACCCGCTTCCTCGCCCAGCACAACGCCTGAGCACGGACATGCGTGGGGCCGCACCAGCAACAGCGGCGCGGCCCCGCGCGCGCCCGCGTTCTGTCCGCCGGGCCAGGTGACCACTAGGCTGCGACGATGGAACACTTAACCGACGTGCCCGAGAGTCCCGCCCGGTCCGCAGATCCGGTTCAGGCGAATGACTACGACAGCTTCGCCGAGGCGTACTCGGCGGAGAACGAGAACAGCCTCGTGAACGCGTACTACGAGCGGCCGGCGATGTTGGCTCTCGCCGGAGACGTGTCCGGCCGTCGGATCCTGGACGCCGGCTGCGGCTCCGGCCCGCTGACCGCTGCCCTGCGCGACCGCGGTGCGGTCGTCACCGGCATCGACGCCAGCGCCGGGATGCTGGCGTTGGCAAGGCGGCGGCTCGGTGACGACGTGGCCCTGCACGTGGCGGACCTGCGCGACCGTCTGCCGTTCGCCGACGGTGCGTTCGACGACGTCGCCGCTTCGCTGGTCCTGCACTACCTGGAGGACTGGGGGCCGACGCTGGCCGAGTTGCGGCGGGTGCTCAGGCCCGGTGGCCGGCTGATCGCGTCGGTGGAGCACCCTTTCGTGGCCTACACCATCGAGGATCCCCGGCCCGACTATTTCGCGACCACCAGCTATACCTTCGACTGGACGTTCAACGGGCAGTCCGTCCCGATGAAGTTCTGGCGCAAGCCGTTGCACGCGATGACCGATGCGTTCACCACCGCCGGCTTCCGCCTTTCCGTCCTCAGCGAGCCGCAGCCCGACCCGGCCGCCCGTGAGCTGTTCCCCGACAGCTTCCATGACCTCGCGACCAAAACGTGTTTCCTGTTCTTCGTCGTCGAAGTGCCGCCGTCGGCTGCGGACCCGGACGACCAGCCAGTCGTGCAACACGGCGGAGCCGGGCCCGAAGGCGCAGATCGAGGTCGAGGACGCGGCCGCCGACGGCTGTAGGCTCTCCGCATGCCACAGACCGGAGAGCCGCGCATGCCAGTGGGCGGAGCGCACGTGCGTCAGGCCGTCGCCCACTGCATCGACGTTCTGAAAGGCGTTCCGGCTGCCCAATGGCACGCTCGGGCCGGTGACTTGGAGTGGACGTGCTGGGAGACCCTTGAACACCTCGCGGACGACCTGCTCACGTACGCGCTACGGTTCGGGCTCGCGCAGCCCATCGCCGTACCGCGCGTTCCCCTCCGTGTTTCCTGTGATCGCCCGGGCGGTCCGGCCAATGTCATCTTCGGGGACCAGGAGGCAGGGCCCGAAGGGCTGTTGACCGTCGTGGAGGCCTGCGGTGGACTGCTCGCGTCGGTCGTCGACACCACCGGCGCAACCACCTTGGCCCCCCACGTCTTCGGCGCCTCCGACCCCGAGGGCTTCGCAGCGATGGGCATCGTCGAGACCCTGGTCCACACCCACGACATCGCCCAGGGACTGAACCGCACCTGGGAGCCCCCGCAGGACCTGAGTGAGCGGGTCCTCGCGCGGCTGTTCCCCGACGTCCCCGTCGTCGACACCCCATGGTCGACCCTTCTGTGGGCCACCGGTCGCCTGGAGACGCCTGATCGCCCCCGCCGGACGGACTGGCGCTGGCACGGTGCGCCGCTCGGCCGGGGTTGACTGAGGTGGCTTGAGAAGGGGCGTGAGGTCACCCGCGAGCGCGAGGAACACCGCGCGTCGACGGTCCGGGCACCGCCCAATCTTCTGGCGAGGTTGGTGGTGGCCCGGCAGCAAATATCTGCCGGGCCACCTTTCCCTCAGTCGGTATCGGTGCGCTTTTCGAGGCGGGTGCCGTGGCGAAGGGTGATCGACATCAGGTCGCTGGGGGCTGCCAGCTCCAGGCGGTGCCAGCGACCTCGCGGGACGATGACGGCGTTGCCTGGCTGCAGCTGCACCATGTCCTCGGCGTCGCCGGGCCCGTCGGGCCGGAGGTAGAGGCGAATACCGCCGGTCAGGCAGCACACCGCTTCCTCGGCCGCCGGGTGCATCTCCCAGTGGTCGGCGTGGACGTCGGCGTCGGTCTCCACATGGAACGTGGCGATCTGCCAGGCACCGGAGCCGCTGCTCGTCATCTGCCGTTCGACGGCTTGGACATCGCCGTCGGGGTGGAAGTGCAGCGCCGAGGCGAACAAGTCGACGGTCGTGGTCGTCATGATGGGGTTCCTTCCAACTGGTTGTCTGCGGGGGCGCTGGTGGGTTTCGGGACAGGGGGGACGGCGCGGTGGCGCGGCAGCACGCCGATCGCCACGACCAATGCGAGCAGGAAGAGGGCGGCGGTGACGGCCAGGCCCAGGGCGTAGCCGTCGCTGAGCGCGGCGGGGTCGGTGGCCGTGCCGGTGTGGTGTGCGGCGATGGTGGCCAGGGCAGCCAGTCCGATGCAGCCGCCGAGTTGGCGTGAGCTGTTCATCAGGCCGGAGGCCATGCCGGCCTCATGCGTGGCGACGCCGGTGGTCGCGGCGGCGGCGACCGGTGCCAGGACCAGTCCGGCGCCGACGCTGGTGACGAGGGACGGGCCGAGCACGTCGGTGAGGAAGCTGCCGTTGGGGCTGATGAGGGCGAACCAGCCCAGGCCCGCGGCGGCCAGCAGGGCGCCGGGCACCAGGGACGCACGGGGGTTGCGTGCCGCGGTGATGCGGGTCGCGACGATGGTTCCCACGACCAGGCCCAGGGAGAAGGGCAAAAATGCGGTGCCGGTCGCTGCCGCCCCCATGCCCAGGACCTGCTGCATGTACAAGGACACGAAGTAGAACGCGGTGAATTGCCCGGCCGCGGCCAGGAACACGAGCATGTTCGCGCCGGCGATCCAGCGGCTGCGCAGCAGGCCGAGGCGCAGCAGCGGTGCCGTGGCCCTGGACTCGGCGAAGAGGAAGGCGACCAGCATCGCGGCTGCGGTGGCCAGGGTCGCCCACGTGAGCGGGGAGCTCCAGCCGAGGATGTCGGTGCGGACGACACCGAGCACCAGCAGCCCGACTCCGCCGGTCGCCAGGACGGCGCCCAGCGCGTCCAGCTTCTCGTGCCGGGCGGGTTGCGCTCCGGCGGGTACCCCTGCGGGGACCAGCGCGAGAGCTGCCGCGACGATGGGCAAGTTGATCAGCATGACCCAACGCCAGCCCGCGTACTCGGTCAGCAGTCCGCCTGCCAGCACGCCCAGTGCGCCGCCTGCGGCGTTGACTGCGCTCCAGACTCCGAGCGCGCGGACGCGCCGGGGGCCTTCGGTGAAGGTGGTGGTGAGCATCGCCAACGCGGCCGGCGCGGATGCGGCGGCGCCCAGACCCTGTCCGGCGCGGGCGGCGATCAGTTGCCAGGGTGCCTGGGCCAGCCCGCCGGCCAGCGAGCACAGTCCGAAGACGGTCAGCCCCAGCACGAACAGCCGGCGCCGGCCGTACAGGTCGCAAGCGCGGCCGCCCAACAGCAGGAACCCGCCGAACGTGAGCGCGTACACGTGCACCACCCAGGACAGGTCCAGCGGCGCGAATCCCAACGCGGTGCGGATCGCGGGCAAGGCGACGTTGACCACGGACATGTCCAGGGCCACGACGAACTGGGCGACGGCGGTCGCCGCCAGCACCACGCCGGGTCTCCCTCGAGAGTTTTTATACATGTAAGAAAAGTTAGCGTCAGGTGTAGCCGTTGTCGACACCTGGGGGATGATGGGGGCATGCCGCAACCGTCCGCACCGCGCAAAAACCTGGGCCGACCTCCCCGTATCTCCCGCGAGGAGATCGTCGAGGCAGCCCGCCGGATCGTCACTGAGGCAGGTGTGGACCGGCTGACCATGCGGCGCCTGGCCACGGAGGTCGGCAGTACGCCGATGGCGCTCTACCACCACGTCCGCGACAAGGAAGAACTCCTCGTCCTGCTGCTGGACGACTACGCCACACGGACGCTGCGCCGGCCCGAACTGCCCGCCGACCCTCGCGAGCGGATCGTCGTCGCCACCACCGCAATCCACGAGGCGCTCGCCGCCTGTCCCTGGATCGTGGAGGTGCTGACCGCCGATGACTTGATGTCCACGTCCGCGCTGTGGTTCGTCGAGCAGATCGTCGACGGCCTGGTCGAGTGCGGCCTCTCCCCCGAACAGGCCGTCCACGGCTACCGCGCGATCTGGTACTACACCGCCGGAGAGATCGTGGTCAGGACGACAGCGGCGCGGCGGCGCGCAGACGATGCCCGTGCGACCTACCGGGAGCAGGTCTTCGCCGACCTCGACCCGAACGAGCTACCCCGCCTGGCACAGGTCGCGGACCGCTGGGCGCCGCTGACCGCCCAGGACACCTACCTGGACGGGCTTCGGGCCCTGGTGGACGGCCTTCTCGCCGGCCACTGACCTTGCGCGCCCGGCAGTTGGGCGGAGTGGGGCCGACGAAGCACATCCGGCACGCTGCCTGTCGCGGGCGAGCAGGAGGTCGCAGCCGTCGAGGAGTTCTGTGGGACGCGGTGGCCGTGCACCGGGCATCATCAGGGATGTGACCCGCCGTATCGTGCTCGTCTCAGGGGCTCCTGGAGCCGGCAAGACCACTCTGCCGCTGTCGGAAGAACTCGGTTTCCCTTTGCTGGCCAAGGACCACATCAAGGAAACCCTGCACGACTCGCTGGACGCGCCCGCAGAACTGGCGTCCTCACGCCGACTGGGCGCTGCAGCCATGCGGCTGCTATGGGCACTTGCCGGGCGATGCCCGGAGGCCGTCCTGGAGGCGAACTTCCTGCCTCACCACCCGGATACCCGCCCCCACCTGGACTCCTTGTCCGCGCACGTGGTCGAGGTGCATTGCTGGTGCCCGCCGGCCGAGGCTGCCCGTCGGTACGCCGCACGAGCGGCCACCGTCCACCCGGTCCATGTGGTTCGCGAACTGTCGCCCGAGGCCTTGACCCAGTACGATCGGCCGCTCGGTTACGGCCCGGTCATCACGGTGGACACCACTCGCCCGACCGATCCGTCCGGCATCGCGGACGAGGTCCGCCAGGCATTCGACCGGGCAATGACACGACCGTGAGGCGGGCGGGCTGCCGGGTCGCCGGCGGAACGGCGGACGCCGGCCCGCGAACTGCCGCCTGCGACCCACGCCCAACGACCTGCGACCTGCGACCGCCCATGCGTGACGCCCCGTGGGACCGAGATTCCCCGGGGCGTCGAGCTCTGTGCGTCGCGTCCGCTACCAATGTTCTTGCTGATGCCTCGTCAGGTACGCTGTCCAGCGGTTGCCTTGGCCACCAGCAGCACCGCCAGCAGGCCGATGCAGATCAGGACGTAACCCGAGGTGGTCAGGGTGCCGACGGTGCCCAGGACCGCGACGCCGAGCGCCGAGCCGGCCTGCCGGATGCCGTTCAGGGCGCCCTGACTGGTTGCTGCGTACTCCGGCGGCGCCGAGACGGCCATCGCGGCGGCGGCGCCGGGGATCGACAGCGTGCCGGACGCGGCCAACGTCAGCTCGGCGGCGAGGATCAGTGGCAGGGGCGGATGATGGCCGGTGCAGAAGGCAAGCAACACACCGGAGACCACAGCGGCGGACATGCCGGTCAGCAGGATCGGGCGCGCGCCGTAGCGGGCGACGAGCCGGCCGGTGAAGAACGGCATGACGCACACCGGGAAGGCGATCGGCAAGGAGGCGAGGCCGGCCTTGAACGGCGTCAGGTCATAGGTGTGCTGCAGCCACACGGCGAACAGATACATCCCGCCGAAGTAAGCGAAGCAGGACACCGCGGCGGCAACCATGGCGGCCCGGACCTTCGGCAGGGCGAGCAGCGCCGGCGGCAGGACCGGGGCGGCCACCCGGCGTTCCACGACGGCCACGGCGACGAAGCAGAGCAGCGCGGCGACGATCGGGACCAGGGCGCGCGGTGAGCCCCAACCCTCGATGCCGGCCTCGACCAGGCCGAAGGTGAGCAGAGCGAGTCCGGCGGTGGACAGCGCCAGACCGGGGCGGTCCAGAGCCCGGGTGGCACGGAGGGGCGGCACGGGCAGTCGACGGGCCAACAGCAGGGCGGCCAATGCGATCGGCGGGTTGACCAGGAACACCAGCCGCCAGCCGCCGAGTTCGACGAGGGCGCCGCCGAGCACGGGTCCGGCGGCGGCACCCAGGCCGCTGAGCGCGGCCCAGGCGCCGATGGCACGGGTGCGGCGCGCGGGGTCGGGGTTGAGGTGGATCAGCAGTGCCAGGGAGGCGGGCACCAGGCCGGCGCCCGCGGCACCGAGCAGTGCGCGGCCGCCGATGAGGGCGCCGACGTTCGGCGCGAACGCGCACACCACGGACAGGGCGGCGAAAAGGCCGAGTGCGGTGGCGTAGACACGGCGCGCGCCCCAACGGTCGGCGATGACACCACCGGCCAGCAGCAGCCCGGCGAAGACGACCGTGTAGGCGTCGACGGCCCAGGGCAGCGCGGCGGTGGCCGGGTGCAGCGACTTCTGCACGTCGGGCACCGCGACGTTGAGGATCGAGGTGTCGAGCAGGACGAGCAGGTTGCCGGTGGCGATACCGGCGAACGTCAGCTTGGAGTGACGCTTGGACGGTGCGGGCGCCTGGGCGGGCGCGGCCGGTGGGGTCGGTGGGGTCGGGCCCGGCCCGGCGAGCCCGGAAGGACGGGAGAGGGGATCGGCGGTAGTCATGGCGGCAGCCTCCCCCGACGGGCCGCTGGCCTGCGACGTCGTACCTCCGATACCCCCATCGGAAAATCCGATGGGGGCTATGCTGCTGCTGTGGACTCACGCTATCTGCGCGCTCTCGTCGCGGTCGCCGACCATGGCGGCATCTCCTCCGCAGCCCAGGCGTTGGGATACGCCCAGTCCAGCCTCAGCGCCCAGCTCAAGCGGCTGGAGGCGGACCTCGGGGTGAGCGTTCTGGTACGCCAGGGCGCGGGTTCGGTGCTCAGCGAGGCCGGTGCCCGGCTTCTGCCGTACGCGCGCGAGGCTCTGGAACTGGAGGAGCAGATGCGCCGGGTGGCGCGCGGTGGTCGGCCGCGGCTGCGGATCGGGGCGCAGCAGTCACTGGCGCACGTGTGGATGCCGGAGGTGCTGGCCGCGTTGGAGTACGGCGCAGGCGGCGCGGAGGCCGGCGCGGACGTGGAGTTGACGGTTGCCAACCGGCGTGCGTTGGAGCAGGCGTTCGGCGCGGGTGAGTTGGATGTGATCTTCCAGTATGACAACGGCATGCGTGCGCTCGGCCCGCATGCGGTGGTGGGACACGACCGGACGGTTGTGGTGGCGGGGCCCAGTCATCCGTTGGCCCGGGAGGAGGAGGTCACGCCGGAACAGCTGCTTGGGTACGACTTCCTGGTGGCCGAGCCGGGCTGCACCTCGGAGATGCTGGTGGACCGCTTCGGGCGGGATCTGCTGGCCGGCGCCCAACTGGCCATGGTTCAGGGGTCGTTGTCGGCGCTGCTGCGGCTGACCGGGCACGGACACGGGCTGTCGCTCCTGCCGGAACTGGCGGTGACCCGGGAGCTGCAGGAGGGCGAGCTGGTGACCCTGCCCCTGGCGGAGCGGATCCGCCCGGTCAGCATCGTCGCCCAGTGGCGGCCGCGACTGGGACCGGCCGAACACACTCTGCGCGTTCTCCTCGACGTGGCCCGCCGCGCGGACCCATTGCCCGAGGCCACCGATACGGCACGCGCGGCGAAGGCTTCATGATCGGGCAGCGGGCCTGGTATGTCGGAAGCGGCCAGTAGCCTCAGGCACCATGGGAATTCAGATCGATGTGGTGGCGGCTTACCCGATCAACGATGAGATGGAGAGGGTGCTCGGGCTGGCCGAGGCGGTCGGCGAGCCCGTCAGAGTCACGTTCATGTGGGAAGGGCGTCAAGAGACGGAGCACGCCGTGCTGGTGCCGGCGGCCACGCTGGCGCTCTGGGAGCACTGGGCCCCCACCGCCTACCCGACGAGTGACGCCGGGGACGAGCACCGGGCCGAAACGGAAAGGCCGGAACTGGCCCACCCGGCGGAATTCGGCCCGTTCACGCTCTTTCGTCGTCGCGTGGGAGGGCGCACGGCGGTCGCCCGCGGAGGGGTGGTGGTCGCCGAGCTGCTGAACCCCGACGAGGCGCACTGGCTCGAAGAGCAGGCCCGCGATGTCCGCCAAGGCTTCATGGATCCGAAGCAGAAGGCAGCGTTCGAGGAGTTCCTCGCCCGACAACCCTCTCTCGATGACCAGTGACGGGTGACGCGCCGACTCATGCTGAGGCCGCGGACTCCGACAATGGATCAAATCACCATGAGTCATCCGGCGGCGCGGGCCTCCTCGTATCGGCGCAGCAGCCCCAAGGCACCGGCCGCGGAGGACCTGGGCGTGCTCCCAACGCTGGGACCGGGTTGCCGAGTACGACCGGACGCTCGACGACTCCGACGCCGACGCCTGCCGGGGCCTCTCGTACGTGCCGTGCCGCCCCCCACGGGAAGGCACGCTGAGTGCGCGATCGGACCTCAGCGCCGGGCCAGCGCCAGCACGCTCAGACCGAACATCAAGACGCCCAGGGGAAGATGGACCGCAGGGACGTGCGCGATGCCCAGCACGACCTGGACCGAGGCGAGTACGAGGAATCCCGACGCGTGCCGGACAGGCCGGGCCGAGCCACCGCCCGGCTTCCACGCCAGCACCGCCGCGAGCACATACAGCATGGCGGCCGCGTACATCACCCGGGCTCCGACACCGTGCAGCGTCTCTCCGTAGGACGAGGTCAGCAGCAGTCCGGCGGAGACCGCCTGGACGAAGATGGTCAGGGTCTGCAGGCCGATCGCGAACCGCAGGAACGAGAAGCTGCGCTGCGCGTTCGCAGCCGCTGTCGTCGTCGCGGTCGCCGTCACCTGAGTGGCCATGTCCCAGTCCCCTTTTCCGCCCTCGGGCAGTGGATCGATAAGGTCTCACCAACCCGACGACGCGGGCCGGCAAAAGGTAAGGCGAGGGGGCGGCCGAAAGCATGGAGACTGTCGGGACCGGCGCCGATGAGAAAGTCGGCGAGGACGAGATAGTCGGCGAGCGACGCCAACTGATCAATGTGGCGTACCGATTGCTCGGCTCGGTGACCGAGGCCGAGGACGCCGTACAGGATGCTTACGCACGCTGGTACGGGCTGCCGCGAAGCCGGCAGGAGGCGATCCTGTCCCCCGGCGCCTGGCTGACGACGGTGACCAGCCGCATCTGCCTGGACCTGCTCGGCTCGGCGCGGGCCCGCCGTGAACGCTATGTCGGCGCGTGGCTGCCCGAGCCGCTGCCCGACCGCAACGAGTGGGACCACGCGGGCGGCGCCAATCCCACCGGTCCCGCGGACCCCGCCGATCAGATCGTTCTGGACGAGTCGGTGGCCATGGCCTTCCTTGTCGTCCTTGAGTCGATGACGCCCGCCGAGCGGGTGGCGTTCGTCCTGCACGAGGTCTTCCGGTACCCGTTCGCCGAGATCGCCGACGTTCTCGGCCGGACCCCCGCGGCCTGCAAGCAGCTGGCGTCCTCCGCCCGGCGGCGAGTGGGCGCCACCCGCCCTCCGGCGACCGCGACCGGCCAGGCCGACGTGGTCAGGCACGTCAAAGAGGCATGGGAGACCAAGGACATCACAGCACTCGTCGGTCTCCTCAACCCTGCTGCCGTGATGACCGCCGACGGCGGCGGCATGGTCGGCACCGTCCTGCGGCCGGTCGAGGGCGGCGCGCGCATTGCCCAGTACATGGTCGCCGTTGCCGACAAGGCTCCGGGGCTCGAACTCCTGGAACGGTCGGTCAACGGGGTGCCGGGCCTGGTGGCCCAGCGCGCCGGCGTCGTCGTGACCGTCGCCTCGTTCGACGTCTCCGACGGGCGCGTCACCCGGATCTGGGTGGTCCGCAACCCGGAGAAACTACGGCCGTGGGCACGGGAAGGCTAGCTGGGGTCTGTCCGGCGGACTCCACGCACCGGCCACCGCGGAAGGAACCAGCGACAGCCGACCCGACAGGCCGACTGACCGGTAGGCAAGGCCCAGGGAGCCGAAGTCTGCCCAGCGACGCAAGCCAGCCGCAGCGCTTCGAACGGGTTTTCCCCAAGCCCGGATATTTCCCGGTGCCTGTGTGACGATCTCCCTATGCGTCGCACCGTACTGATCGATGCCCCGTCCAATCTGGGACTGCGGCCGCCCGCCCCCGGCACCGTCCCCGGCTGCGCCAAGCTCGCCGGTGCCCTGCGGGAACAAGGCCTGCTGCACCGGCTCGGCGCGCTGGAGGGCGGCGTCGTGGTGCCACCGCGCTACGACCTGACGGGTTGGCGAGAGGGAGTGGACGGGGACTTCAACGCCGTGGCCTTGACCGGGTACACCCGAAAGCTGGCCGCGCGCGTCGAGGACCGGGTGCGCAGCGGCGACTTCCCGGTACTGCTCGGCGGGGACTGCAGCATCCTGCTCGGTGCGGTGCTCGGGCTGCGGCGGCTGGGCCGGTACGGCGTGGCGTACCTCGACGGGCACGGCGACTTCAGGCACCCGGGGAACGTGGCCGTATCCGGACCGCTGGGCGCCGCCGCCGGAGAGGGCGTCGCACAGATCACCGGCCGCGGACAGGCCGACCTCACCGACATCGACGGGCTGCGCCCCTACGTCCGCGACGAGGACCTGAGCGTGCTGGGCATCCGTGACGCGGACGAGTACCAGGCGGAGTTGACCGAGCTCGGTATCCGCCACACCCACGTCGGGGAAATCCGGCGGCTCGGACCTGAGACGGTGGCCCGTACAGTCCTCGACCACCTCCAGGGGCCTGCGCTCGACGGCTTCTGGATCCACCTCGACGCGGACGTCCTGGATCCCTCCGTGATGCCGGCGGTCGACAGCCCCGACCCGGGAGGACTGCTCACCGACGAACTCCGGTCACTGCTGGCCCCGTTGGCCGCTTCACCGCGCTGCGTCGGGGTGAACATCACCATCTACGACCCCGACCTCGACCCGGACGCCAAGGGCGCCACCCTCCTCGCCGACCTCCTCGAAGACGTCCTCGCCCTCGAAGACGCCCCTGGACGGTGAGTTCGGCGCGAGCCAGTGCAGGGCGTCGCACCGGTGGCCGGTTCCAAGCTCCGAGCATCTGCCGCACTACAGGGGGGACGCGGCCGGTCGCCGCATGGGGCCTTGCGGCCGGTGTGGTCAGGGTTGCGCGGTCAGCAGTTCGGCGGATGCGGAGGTGGATGCGGATGCTGCTACGCCAAGCGCAGGGTCTCGGCAAGTTCCGCAGCAGGGGCAGTCGGATTACGGGGGTGGAGGAGTTCGGTGCGGTGCACCAGTCGGGGTTCGGTGATCGGTACGGCCGCGACGCCTGGCATGCCGGCAGCCATGGGTAGGGCTACTGTCGCGAGTCCGGCATTGGCGGCCACCAGGGCGCCGAGTGCCTTGGTATCGCTTCCGGTGTAGCTGAGTTGAGGTCCGAAGCCGTCGCTCTGGGCGGCGGCCCGTAGCTGGGCCAGGGGCACGGCCGCGTCGGGGGCGTCGATCCAGCGAGCGGCGGCGAGGTCCGGCAGCCGCAGTGCGGAACGTCCGGCGAGCGGGTGGGTGGCGGGCAGCAGGACCGCGAGGGGCTCTTGGGCGATTGCGAAGGCGGTGAGGGGGCCGGTGTCGGGCAGCGGAAGCGGGTCACTGGGCGCTGCCGCGCCATCGATCAGGGCGAGATCGGCCGCTCCGGCCAGCACTGCCTGGACTGCCTCGCTGCGGGCGCCCACCTGTACCGAGACCGCGAGCTGTGGGGCCGCGGTCCGGGCGCGTACCAATGCGTCGGCGACGGCGGGCGTCAGGGCACCGGGGGCGCACGCCACTGCAAGTCGTTCGGGGTGCGCCATGCGCAGGCGGGCGATGTCTGCCCGTGCCGCATCCAGGCGCAGCAACAGCGGCCGGGCGTGTTCCAACAACCGCTCGCCCGCCTCGGTCGGGGTGACTGGGCGGCGGGTGACCAGCGGCGCGTCGAGGTCCGCTTCGAGGGCGGCGATGTGCTGCGAGACGGCGGACTGGGTGTAGCCCAGGCCCCGGGCTGCGGCGGAGAAGGAGCAGTGGTCGACCACGGCGAGGAAGGTGCGAAGCTGCTGCGGGTCCATGAGTATCAGTATTGCTGATACTGAGTGCAGGGATCATCGTTGGACGCGATGCAGGTGGGCGGCCCAGGATGGCGGCATGACCCACACCGCCCGCATCGCCCTGGTCGGCGACCGCTCGCCCCACGTCCGTTCCCACACCCGTATTCCGGGCCTGCTCGACGCGTTGCGCGAGCGTGACGGCCTGGACCTGGACGCCTACTGGATCCCCACCGAGGATGCGACGGACGCCACGGCGCTGGCCGCGTTCGATGCGATCTGGATGCTGCCGGGCAGCCCGTACCGCAGCGAGTCCGGCGCGCTGACAGCCATCCGGACCGCCCGCGAACACCGCATTCCCCTTCTCGGCACCTGTGCCGGCTTCCAACACGTCCTGCTCGAATACGCCCGCAACGTGTGCGGCCGGTCAACGGCGGCGCATGCCGAAAACTCGCCGGACGCGCCGGTAGAGGACGCTGTGGTGGTGCCGCTCGCCTGCTCGCTCGTCGGCCACGAGGGCACGATCGAGCTGGTCGCGGGCTCGCTCGCCGAGCAACTGATAGGCGCCGAGCGGTCCATCGAGCGCTACCACTGCAACTTCGGCGCCAGCCCCCGTTACGTAAAGCTGCTGCGCGACCGAGGGCTGCAGTTCACCGGCGCCGATTCCGAAGGCGAGGTGCGCATCGCGGAACTGCCCGGCCACCCGTTCTTCCTCGCCACCCTCTTCCAGCCGGAACTCGCCGGTGACGGCAGCCGACCGCATCCCCTCATCCGCGGCCTTGCCGCCGCGGCCGTGACGCACGCGGCGGCAACGGCATGACTGGTTCGAACGCCGTCGCAGTCGTGGCAGAAGGTTCCTACCGAGGGCCTGCCAGCCGTGTCCTACTGTCAGATGACGCAGAGAAGTTGACTTGGTGACAGGCCTGCCTCGGAGCAATTGTCACCTGCGTGAATCTGGAAGGGTTCTTGAGCAGAAGACTGGCGGCCGGGCGGGTCGTTCGGATCGAGGTGGCATCCTGGCCTGCATGGCCGAACCGATGGATCCCCCGTTCGCGGATGCCGACCTGACCGCCTTCATCGAGGCCGTTCGGCAGGACCCTGGACCTCCCGCCCGTGCTGTGGGCGCGGTGGAGTTGCGGCGTGCGCAACGGCTACGCGCTGAAGCCCGGCCCCCCGGCCCCGAGATCGCCCATGTCGAGGACCTCACGGTCGGCTCGGCTGCCGTGGGGGTCCGCCTCTACCGGCCTTCGGTGGTGTGCGGGCCGCTGGTGGTGTTCCTTCATGGCGGGATGTGGACGATCGGTGATCTGGAGTCGCACGACCGGGTGTGCCGGCGATTGGCACTCAGGACCGGCGCGGCTGTGCTGAGCGTCGACTTCCGCCGGGCTCCGGAGCATCCGTGGCCGGCTGCCGTCGATGACTGCGTGGATGTCCTTCGGTGGGCAGCGGCCGGTGGCGATTCCCGGGTCGGGGTCGACGGTCCGATCGTCGTCATGGGTGACAGTTCCGGTGGGAACCTCGCCGCGCTCGCCTGTCTGCGCCTGCGCGATGAAGGCGGACCGCTGCCGGCCGCCCAGGTCCTCGCGTATCCCAACACCGATCTGACGCTGTCCTGTCCCAGCGCGCGGTCGAAAGCCACGGGTTGGGGCCTGACGGTCGACGATGTCGCGTGGGGCGCCGAGCAATGGGTCCCGGATCCTTCGCGGCGCGCCGACCCAGGAGTCAGTCCGCTGCACGCCGCAGACCTCGGCGGGCTGCCGCCCGCCGTTGTCGTCACCGCGGAGCACGACCCGCTTCGGGATGAGGGCGACGCCTATGCCGCCCGGCTTGCCGACGCGAACGTTCCGGTCAGACACCGCTGCGAGGCCGGGATGGTCCACGGGTTCCTCACCCTTGACACCCTTTCTCCCGCCGCCGCGGAGGCGGGAGAAAGGCTCTTCGCGGACGTCGCCGATCTGCTGGAGCTTGTCCGATGACAACCCGTTCGCACCGACGAGTCTCTGCCCAACGGCACACCGGGCCACGTACTGCTCCACGGAAAGCTGGCCGACGAGGCGACCGCGTCGGTGGCCATCCACGGCGGCAACCGGCCGAGCGAGGTCAGCTTCTTCCTCAAGCTCGCGTGCGAACGAGGAACGCTGATCGCCACGCCCCGCCGCCCCGGGATGTACCTGCACTGGACGGACTGGAACATCACCGCGAACGGTGAGCCCGTCCCCGTGCCGGCGGCCTACCGCACGGTTCCCGATGCGGTGCCCTCGGGCCCGGCGGTCAGGATCGCGGCGCTCTACCGCGACACAAGCAGCGAGGTTGACTGGTCGGCGCACTGGAACGCGTACGCCCGGCTACCGCCGACTCACCAACTCGGACGGTCCTCGTCTCAGGTGAGCCGCTTTTCGAACCAATGGTGGGCGTAGGGCTCGTCGTTGAAGGCGGCGACCTCCTTGTACCCGTTGTTGCGGTAGAGGCGGGTGGCCGCTTCCAGGGCTTTGTTGGTGTCGAGCCGTACGAGCTCACTTCCGTGCCGGGCGGCGCGTTCCTCAAGTTCGGACAGCAGGCGCCGGGCCAGGCCAAGCCCTCGGGTGCGGGGGCAGACCCACAACCGCTTGATCTCCGCGGGGGCTCCGGCCGGCAGCTTGAGCCCGCCGCAGCCCACCGGCTCGCCGTGCAGCCGGGCGACGAGGAACAGACCGCGGGGTGCGCGCAGTTCGCCCGGGTCCGGCAGCAGGCTGTTTGCGGGGTCGAAGCCGCCGTCGAAGAGCTCCTGCAGTTCGGTGGCGTAGGACCGCAGGCAGTACACGGCGTCCGGGTGGTCGGGGTCGAGCACTTCCAAGGAGACCACCGAGGCGGTCAGCAGTCGCTCGACCTCTGCCATGGCCGCGGTCAGCTGGTCCCGCTGCCGAGCGTCGAGTGGGTCGAGGAGCGATGCCGCGAGTGCGTCGCTGCGGTCGTCGAGAAGAGCGCGCTCCTCCCGCCCGGCCGCGGTCAGCCGCACGATCCGTACCCGCCGGTCACGGGGATGGGGCTCGACGGCGACGAGGCCGTCGCGCTCAAGCGCCCGGAGGAGCCGGCTCACATAGCCGGAGTCGAGTCCGAGCCGGGCCCGTACGCTGCGGACGTCGTGCGAGCCCTCGTCGCCGATCTCCCAGAGCAGCCGGGCCTGCCCGTAGGGGCGCGCACCGCCCAGATAGTGATCGTGCAGCACTCCCACACGCTCGGCAACCGTCCGGTTGAAGCGCCGTACCTGCTCTACCTGCCCCACCTGCTCTACCTGATCCGTCGGCATTCTCTGACCTTAGTCAGGTAATGGTGGGAGGGTCAATGCGGTGGGCAACCAGTGGCTTGCCAGTGGCTTTCACGGCGCTGTCACCGCTGCCGCGATCCGGCTGTGGCTGGGGCTGCGACTGCCGCTCCGCTCACGATCCGCGGGTCGGAGCGACTCTCCTGGACGCCAACGACCAAGCGCTCCTCGACATCGACGCCATCGAGACCGCCCCCATCCTCCGCGACGTCAAACGCTTCACCACAGCCTGAATTCCACCGCTGGAGATCCCGGCCACGGCTTCCCCACCTCACGCCGCCCTGCACGCTGGGAAATTCACGGCCACTCCATGGGGCCCTTCTGTAGGGTCGCGCCATGACAGCGCCTCTGTACCCCGCGAAGCCCGAACCAGGTGACACGGTCGCCGTCGTCTCCCCGTCCAGCGGACTCGCCGGCATCCTGCCGCTGCCCTTCGAATTGGGCCTGCGGCGGCTGCGCGAGGATTTCGGTCTGAACGTCGTGGAATACCCGACCACCCGGAAGATGAACAGCACCCCGCAGGAGCGCGCGGCCGATGTGCACGCCGCGTTCGCCGACCCAGAGGTCAAGGCGGTCATCACGAGCATCGGCGGGGACGATCAGATCACGCTTCTGCCGCACCTCGACCGTGACTTGCTGCGTGCCAACCCCAAGCCGTTCTTCGGGTACAGCGACAACACGAACCTGCTGGTCTACCTCGCCAACTGTGACATCGTCGCCTACCACGGCGGCACCGTCATGGTCGAGCTCGGACGTCCCGGAGCGATGCACCCGCTGACTGAGGCGTCGCTGCGCGCCGCGCTGTTCACCTCCGGACCGTTCGAGCTCACGGAGCCGAAGGAGACCCGGACCGAGGACAGGCTGTGGCAGGACCCGGCCACGTTCGAGGTCGAACCCGCCATGGAGCCGGCGGACGCCTGGACGTGGCACAACGCCGACCGGGTCGTCGAGGGCCGTGCGTGGGGAGGGGAACTGGAGATCCTGTCGTGGCTGATGATGGCCGACCGGGAGATCCTTCCGGCGGATCGGTACGCCGGGCGCGTGCTGTTCGTGGAGACCTCGGAGGAGATGCCGCGGGACGAGACGGTCTACCGGATCCTGCGCAACATGGGCGAGCGCGGGCTGCTCCGGCAGTTCTCCGCGCTCTTGGTGGGGCGTGCGAAGGCCTGGTCGTTCCAGAATCCCCACAATGCGGATCAGCGGGCCGAGTACCGGAGCGCCCAGCGCAAGGTGGTGCTGCGGGCGCTGTCCGAGTACGCCCCGGACATGCCGGCGGTATTCGATGTCGATCTCGGCCACACCGACCCGCAGGTGGTGATTCCCATCGGCGGCACGGTCAGGATTGACGGGCCAGCACGTCGGATCACCGTCACGTACTGACCGCGCCCACGCCGCTCGCCGTGCCAAGACCCGTGTCCCACTTGCCCAACAGCCGTACCACCACCAACGAATTGCGTTCCTGGAGACGACATGAGCAGCGCCCTTCTCGTGATGGACGTCCAACAGGCGATCGTGGACCTCGTCGACGACGGCTCCGGATACCTGCCACGCCTGCGCAGGGCGATCGACGGGGCGCGGGCGGCGAACATGCCCGTGATCTACGTGGTCATCTCGCTACGTCCCGGCTTCCCTGAAGTCGGCACGCGCAACAGGCCGCTGGCCGCCATTGCACAGGCTGGGCTCTACGTCGAGGGCGCCCCGGGCACCGAGATCCACCCGGAGGTCGCGCCCCGGCCGGGCGACGTGGTGGTCACCAAGAGGCGGGCGAGCGCGTTCTCGGGCAGCGATCTCGATGTGGTGTTGAGGGCACGCGGTATCGACAGTCTCGTGCTCACCGGCATCGCCACCAGCGCAGTGGTGCTGTCCACCCTGTGCCAGGCGAACGACCTGGACTTCGGCCTCACCGTCCTCTCCGACGCCTGTCTGGACACCGACCCGGAGGTGCATCGGGTCCTCATCGAGCGACTGTTCCCGCAGTGGGCGGACGTCGTCACCGTCGATGAATGGGTCACGACGACCGCCCTTCCATAGCGGCAGACCAGCCGAGGCACCCGGCTGGGCCGCACGTCCAGAACGGCTTCACCCGGGTGAGCCGCACATCCAGAACGACTTCACCCGGGTGAGCCTGACACCTACAGACTTCAACGGGCCTGTTCCAACGGGCAGGCACAACCCTGCTCGTACCGCAGGTCTGTCGGCCAGAGCTGACCGCGACCTCCTCCCATTCGGCGGTCAGACCGCGTCGCCGACCGGTTCCCGGTGTGTGGTGGGTGCCTGGGGGACCATCAGTTGGTGGTGGATCTTGGGGCCCAGGGTGAGGGCCGCGACGAAGATGCCCACGGCGACGACGACGCCGGCGTTGCTCAGGTGCGGTATCAGCAGCAACTCCGCCAGGAGAGCGGCAAGGATCACCGTGAGCTTCGCGGCCATCAGGCGCGGCGCGGACAGGGTGGGTCGTGCCGAGGGATGCACGGTGTGGGCCCGCGTGCGGTGGGCCAGGCGGATCTGGACGGGAACGGTGAGCAGCAGCAGGAGGACCCGGACGCCCAGCGAGGTCAGGGAGTGGTCGGCGTGCGGGTCCAGCAGGGCGCCGATCAGCAGGCTGATCCCGAAGCCGGCCGAGAGGATCAGGATGCGGGCGCCGATCAGCTGGCCCAGTGCCCAGGCGGGGTGCTCGGCCTCGTAGAGCTTGTGGGTCAGGCGGCGGTTGGTCGGCACCAGCAGGGGCGGGACGATCAGCAGCATGACGGCGGCGCGCAGGGCGTGGGCCCACGGGGGCTCGTCGCTGCCTCCCATCCAGGTGAACGCCATGAACAGGCCCATGGCGGCGTACCGCATCCGGATACTGCGGTCACGGGAGGTCGCTCGGTCCGGGCGGGGCGGCGTCTTCTGGTGAGCGTTCATGCAGGTGCTTCCTTCGTGGGAGGCAGGTGAGCGACGGCCGGACGCGGTACGTCATCGACCGGGCCGGGCGGTGCCTGGGTGGGTGGACGGTCCGCGGCGGCCGTCGGCCGGCCGCTGCGGAGTGTCGTTCGCGCTCAGTGGCGGCCGGATTGTCACTCGCTCTCGGTGGCCGCGGGTGCGGTACCGGCGTTGATGCCGGCGAACAGCCACTTCAGGGCCTGGCCGAAGAGTTCCTCGGGCACGCTGGCGGGGTCGATGCGCCGCTGGCGCACCAGGCCGCCGAACAGGGCCGCCACCACGGTGGCCACGGCCTCGGCGGAGACCTCGGCGGGGGCGCCCTGCTGTGCCAGGGAGGTGCTGATCACGCCCTCCAGTGCCTGGCGGGGTGCGCGCAGGTTGGCCGCCATGGCGTCCAGGACGTCCGGGTTGCGCACCGCGTAGAGCCAGAACTCGGCCTGGAGCGGGGCGAAGTCGATGTCCTTGTCGGCGACGTCGAGCAGCAGACGGCCGAGTTCGGCGGCGGCTTCCCCGGTGCCTGGCTCGTAGCGGTCCAGTGTCTGGGCGGCCTCGGCGATGCGGTCGGTCTGGCGGTGCGAGAGCAGTTCCAGGAACAGCGCCTCCTTGCCGCCGAAGTTCGAGTACAGCGCGCCGATGGAGAAGCCCGCCGCCTCGGCGATCTCCTCCACGGAGGCGCCGGTGAAGCCCTTGCGGGCGAAGACCCGCGCCGCCGCGTCCAGCAGTAGCGCCCGGGTGCGGGCCTTGGCCTCCGCCCGGCTCAATCGGCGGCGGGCAGGTTCGTCACTCTCAGCATTCATATTGCTGAAGCTATTCGGATAGGGATTGCTATGTCAAACGCTTGAATAGCGTGTACAGTCCAAATAGCGGTGCCTATCTGAATGGCGCTTGCTATCGCCTGCTGGGGCTCGGCGACCCGCCGCACATGAGGCGAAAGCCGCCGCTTTCGGGCCCCTGACCAGCGAGGAAAGGGAAGAGAGATGACCACGCAGTCCCCGCCGCAGCCCCTGAGGCTGGTGGTGGACCTGAACCTCTGCCAGAGCTACGGGCAGTGCGTCTACGCCGCCCCGACGGTCTTCCGGTTCCACGGCGAAGAATCGTTGGAGTACGACTACGCGCCCGACGCCGGGCTCCGCCGCGAGGTGGAGCGGGCCGCTGCCGCCTGCCCGGTCCAGGCGATCACGCTCGCCGGCGCCTCCGAGCCCGCGCCCACCGCGAGCGGAGCGGACCGGTGACCGCGTCGGGCGGGGCAGGGCTGCGTACGGGCCGGATCGTGGTGGTCGGCGCCTCTCTGGCCGGGCTGCGCGCGGCCGAAGCCCTCCGGGACGAGGGGTTCACCGGGGAACTCACGCTGATCGGCGAGGAGCCGCACGAGCCGTACGACCGGCCGCCGCTGTCGAAGGCGGTGCTGTCCGGCCGGCTGAGCTGCGACCACATCGTGCTGCCCCGGGTCCGTGACATCGACGCGCACTGGCTGCTGGGCACCCCTGCCACCGGGCTGGATGTGCCCGCCCGTCGGGTGGAGCTGGCCGACGGTCGGTCGGTGGCGTACGACCGGTTGCTGATCGCCACCGGCACCCGGGCACGGCCCTGGCCCGTCCGGGCCGGCGGTGCCCTGGACGGCGTCCATGTGCTGCGTACCCGCGAGGACGCCGAGCGGCTGCGCGGCGCGCTGGTGGCCGGCCCGTCCCGGGTGCTGGTCATCGGCGCGGGCTTCACCGGCGGCGAAGTCGCCTCCGCCTGCCGCGAGTTGGGACTGGCGGTGACGGTGACGCAGCGCAGCGGGGGGCCGTTGACCAGTGCACTGGGCGGGGTGATCGGCCGGGCCGCCGCCGACTGGTACCACGACGCCGGGGTGGACCTGCGGACGGACACCACGGTCCAGGCCCTGGAAGGCGACCCGTCCGGCCGGTTGCGCCGTGCCGTGCTGTCCGACGGCACGGTCGTGGACGCCGAGGTGGCCGTCGTCGCCACCGGCGCCCTGGCCAACACCGAGTGGCTGGCCGGCTCGGGGCTCGCCGCCGACCCGCGCGGCGTGGTGAGCGACGGCGGATGCCGGGCGGTGGCCACCGACGGCAGGCGGGTCGAGGACGTCTTCGTCGCCGGTGACGTCGCCCGCTGGCCGCACCCCCACTACCCCGGGCAGCTGCTGCGCCTGGACCACTGGGACAACGCCGTCGCCCAGGCACGCACCGCCGCGCACAACCTCGTCCACGGCCCGGGCGATCAGCGCGTCCACCGTCCGCTGCCCGCCTTCTGGTCCCACCAGTTCGGCCGCTACCTCAAGTCCATCGGTGTGCCGGCCCTCGCCGACCAGGTCGTGGTCACCCAAGGCGCCCTGGACCAGCGACGGTTCGTCGCCGCGTACGGCCTGAAGGGCAGGCTGGTCGGCGCCGTGGCGGTCGACTCCCCCCGCGTGCTGGACGGTTACGCGGCCCTCATCGAAGCCCGCGCGCCGTTCCCGCCGGTGCTGGGCGCCACCGACGGCCCGGCCCACCTCGACCCCGTCGACGCTGAATTTCCCGGCCATGCTGCCGGCAGCGCCCCGGACCACGTCCTCGGCACGCCGCCGGCCCTCGCGCCGGCCGCGTCCGCACACCGGTGAACGGAGAGTTCCCATGACGACATCCACCACGCCCTCGGCCACCGACCTGTTCGCCCGGGCCCTGCGGTACGAGAACCGCGCCGACCCCTACCCCCACTACGCCGAGCTGCGCCGGCACCCGGTCATGCGCATGGACGACGGCTCCTGGCTGGTCAGCGGCTACCGGGAGATCCGGCAACTGCTGCACGACCCGCGCAGCAGCGCCGACCGGCTCAACCCGCAGAACAAGGCCCCCAAGGCCGCCAGGAGCCTGCTCATGCAGGACCCACCGCTCCACGACCAGCTGCGCCGGGTGGTCACCCAGGAATTCATTCCCCGGATCATGGGCATGCGCGACCACCTCGGCGAACTGGTCGCCCAGCTCCTCGACGCGCACACCAGCGACCGCCCCGGCCAACTCGATGTCGTCGCCGATCTGGCCTACCCGCTACCGGTCACGGTGATCTGCGAACTGCTGGGCGTGCCCCCCGAGGACGAAGCCCTCTTCGGCAGCCTCGCCCGTCGACTCACCCGGGGCCTGGACCCCGTCGAAACCCAGACCGAAGAGGAAGTGCGCGAACTCGACCTGGCCCGGGGCGAGTTGGTCCAGTACCTGGAAGGGATCATCACCCAGCGCCGGACCAACCCCGGCAACGACCTGCTGTCCGGCCTGATGTTCCACGAGGACCCCGACCAGGTGATGAACCCGATACAGCTGCGCGTCACCCTGGGCCTGCTGCTGATCGCCGGGCACGAAACCACCGTCAACCTGATCGCCAACGGCACCCTCGCCCTGCTGCGCAACCCCGACGTCCTCGCCCGGCTGCGCACCGACCCCGACCTGGCCACTCCGCTGGTGGAAGAGGTACTGCGCCACGACCCACCGGTGCAGATCTCCGGCCGCAGCGCCCTGGCCGACATCGACCTCGCCGGCACCACCATCCCCCAGGGCTCCCGTATCCGCCTCATGCTCGCCGCGGGCAACCGCGACCCGCACCGCTTCGAGGACCCCGACCGGTTCGTCCCCGACCGCCGCGACAACGCCCACCTCGGCTTCGGCGGCGGCATCCACTACTGCATCGGCGCCACCCTCGCCCGCGCCGAAGCACAGATAGCGCTCACCGCCCTGGCCCACAGGCTGCAATCCCCGCGCCTGGTCACCGACCCACCGCCGTACCGGGAGAACGCCATCCTGCGCGGCCCGGAACAGCTCTTGGTCGCCTTCGAACGGCTCACCGCGGACACCCCACCCGTGGGCTGAGGTGTTGCTGGTTCCCCGTTCCCGGCTCCCTGTTCCCGGCCGCCCCGGATGCCCCCGCGGCGGCCGGGATTGCCGGGGGGGCGGGGGGCCGGGGCAGGCTCCGCGCGTCCCCGGGGCAACCTCTGGCCGGCCGGCGTCAGTCCGCGTTCGCAGTCAGCCGCGGCAGCCCATGCCACTGCGCAGGCACATCCACAAACCCCTCACATGGGCAAGGACAACAGTCGTACGCGTCCCGACGGCCACGACACGTCATCGTGGAGTGAGATGACCATCGTGCGCAGTGGCATCACTACCAGCCGGGACTCGGGCTGCTCCACGAGGACGTCGCCGTCCAGGCGGTGCCAGCCGAGCCGACGATACAGCGCTTCCAAGGGCGGTCGGCAGAACAGGAGGGCGTGGCGCGGGCCCATCGTGCGGGCGTGTTCCAAGGCCGCGGCGACGACTTGGCGGGCGAGGCCACAGCCACGTACATCAGGGGCCACCGCCACCCCGCCGACACCCACGACCTCGGCCCTCGTGTCGTCGATCGTGAGCGGAAGTCGCACCAGGCCTGCGTGCGCGACAAGACGTGCGCCGTGGCGGATGCCGAAGTGCTCGTCCTTGCCGCGCCAGGTGAGGCCGGTCTCCGCAACGCTGAAGGGATCATCGATGTCGCCAAGGATTTCGTTCTGCTCGGCTCGCGTGTAGCGGTCCAGGCGTATGGCGCGGGACGCCGGAGAGTCCGAAGAGTTCGGAGCGCCCGGGCAGTTCGGAGAGCCCGGGGAGTTCGGGGGGTCCGCAGCGTCCGGGGAGTTCGCAGAGTCCGGGGAGTCCGGGGAGTTCGGGTTCTTGGTCATTCCCGCATCATGATCCATGCGCGCGCGGGCCAGCCATCGGGGCAGCGGATCTGTCCGACCGAGCCGTCGCCGGTCACTGACCACCCAGGGCTTGCCATTCGGGAGCAAGGACCGCCCAGATCTGCTTGTCGTGGCGTACGCCCTCGTACGGCCATGCCTCGCGTCGTACGCCCTCCAGGGTCATGCCGAGCCGCTTGGCCACGGCTGAGCTGCGGTCGTTGTCGGCCCGGCAATGCCACTCGGCACGGTGCAGGCCCCGGGAGGTGAACGCCCAGTCCAGCAACACGCCGCACGCCTGCGTGATCAGACCGTGGCCCTCGGCGGACGGCTCCAGCCAGCAGCCGATCTCACATATGCCGGCAGCGGCATTGAAGTCGGTGAACATCACCCCGCCGACCAGCATTCCGCCCCGCCAGATGCCGTAGAGGCGGGCGCCGTCGCCGGCCTGGCGTTCGGCATAGCGCTGGAGCGTGGCCCGTGCTCCGTCCACATCGTCGGTGACGAACGCGGGCCCGACCCAGGGACGAATGTGTTCGCGAGCCCGATCCACATGGTCGGCGAACTCTTCGGCATGCCAGACCTCCAGCGGACCGAGGCGAGCACCGTCGCGCAGCGGCAGTGAGAACATGAGGGCCTCTCCATTCGCATAACAAACGTTACGGCAATGTACCGTGGGAGCATGCCACGCACCAAGGGAGATCACGAGGCCCGCCGACGCGACGTCTCCGAAGCGGTCTGGCAGGTCATGGCGACACGCGGTTTCGCCGGCCTGACGCTGCGCGCCGTCGCCGCCCAACTCGGAGCGACCACCGGCCTGCTCACGCACTACTTCCCCACCAAACAAGCCTTGGTGGAGTACGCCCTTGACCTCCTCGAACAGCGCACCCTCTCCCGCCCCCGCCGCCAAGCGGGCAAGAGCCTGGCCGCCGTCAGGGACGCCCTGCTGGACATCCTGCCGCTGACCCCTGAGGCCACCGACAGCAACCGAATCTGGGTCTCCTCCTGGGACGCCGCACTCTCCGACCCCGCCCTGAGCACCGACTACGCCCGCAAGTACGCCCAAAGCCGCGACAGGCTGAGCGAGCGGGTGGCCGCCGCCCAGGAAACCGGCGAACTCCCCCCAGGCAACCCCCAACACATCGCGGCCGGCGCCCAGGCCTTCACTCTCGGCCTGGTGGTCCAGGCACTCTTCGCCCCGGCGGAGTTCCCGCCGCAGCGGCAGATCGAGCTACTTGACGACTACCTGGCCACCTTGACCGGTCCCCGCTGACCCACGACGATCACTCGGCACGACTGACGCCACGACGCGATCACGAAGTGGCACCGGCCTACTGGCCGGTCGCGTACTCATGCGGGAACTCCCCCACCTTGCGCAACAGCGTGAAGAGGTGGGTGGGCGAGGTGGTGATTTCACTGACGCCGGCTGCCAGGATCTCGGCCCGCTTGGCAAGCGTCTGGCCTGAAGCGTAGATGAATACCGGGACGTCGTAGCCACGCGCCCGAATCTCCCGGGCGAGCTCCGTACCAGCATCCGGGTGAAGGCTGCCGTCCTCTTTCCGTGCCATGTTCGAGATGACCGCGTCGAACGGCGGCGCCGACGCCGCCATGGCGTCGATTCCCTTGTCCGTCGACTCGACCTGCACCACGTCCACGCCCAGGGCCTGCAACTGTGCGGCCTCGAAGGCGATGTTCGACGGGTGGTCGTCCACCCACAGGACTCTTCGCAGGGGGCGGAGAACACTTCTGTTCTCCAGTCCGGCGTATTCGGGAGAGGCACTGACCGACGCCAGCTTCCCCTGAATATCAGCCGTGGTCTTCAAGACCTTTTCGGAGACCTCCTGAACCGTCAGCTCCGCCGATCCGACCTTCACGGTGAATCCCCGAGAGTCAATGATTTTCTTGATGGTGGGGAAGAGCCGCCAGATCACCAGGCCGGCGAGGAGTGGCCATGCCAGAGTGGAAAGTGCACTCAACAGATCTGCGAAAGTTTTCATGACAACCTGGCCCTGTGAGGCGAAACAAGGCGATGGTCCCACCACATCGAGCTTGTCATCGCCCGGCGCGCGCGTCCGACGGGCCCAATGGCCCAACCATGACACCAACGGTGGCCATGCCGGAGCTGGCCACCGTCTGCAGGGCCGCCCGGCCAAGGGGAGAAGTCCCCTCGGCCGAGAGTGGGGAGCCGTGCGTGCGACTCAGCTGAGTTGGCGGGTGGGCATGATGGTGACCTGCTGGAGGTTGACCCGCGGTGGAAGGCTCGCGACGAAGCCGACGGTCTGCGCGATGTCCTGGGGCGTGAGCCACTCCATGGCCTGCTTGGAGCCCTCCAGCCACTCCAACGCCCCGGCGTCGGTGACATGGCTCTGCAGCTCGGTGCCGACGATGCCCGGTTCGAGCGCCGAGACCCGGACGTTCTTCGTTCCCAGTTCGGCTCGCAGGTGCCGGGAGAGATGGGTGACGTATGCCTTGGTCGCGGAGTAGACGGCGAAGTTCGGGAAGATGTTCTGCGCGGCTATCGACGACGTGTTGACCAGGTCGGCCACACCCCGCTCCCCGGCGGCCGTCACCAGCTGCGGCGTGAACGCGCCGATGACGTTCATCAGGCCGGTGATGTTCAGGTCGATCTGCCGCTGCCACTGATCGGTGGCCAGCTCCTCGACCGGGGCCGGGAGCATGACCCCCGCGTTGTTGAACAGCAGGTCGGCACCGCCGAGCTGGGCCGCCACCCGGTCGGCGGCCGCCTGTACGGCCGCGGCGTCGGTCACGTCGACCGCGAGGGCGAGCGCCTCGCCGCCGTTCTTCTCGATCCGGGCGACCAGGTCGTCCAGCCGCTCGGCACGCCGCGCCAGGGCGACGACACGGGCGCCGAGCCCTGCCAGGTGCTCGGCCGAAGCCTCACCGATACCGCTGGAGGCACCGGTGACGACCGCGACGCGGCCGGAGAGGGGACGGGCAGGGGTCTGCGTGGTGGTGGTCATGGGACACCTTTCGAAGGAGGTGAGATATCGAGGTGGGGGATTTCGAGGTGAGGGGGATTTCGAGGTGGGTTGGGTTTCGAGGCGGATGGGAGGAGGGGCTCGGGTCTGCGGTCTGTCGCCGCCGGCCCCTTCACAAGAACACCACCCGCGGACGTCTCACGGGACGCCACAAAGGGCCCTGAGCAGGCAGGTATCCGCGAGGCAAGTACTGGCAGTACCACCTGGCGCCCGGTGTGGCCCGCCCGCGCCCGTCACACTGGAGGGATGGATGACCGTAGTCGCGAGCTCGCTGATTTCCTGCGCACCCGCCGGGCCCGGATCACCCCCGACCAGGCGGGGCTGCCCGCCGACGGCCGGGTCCGCCGGGTGCCCGGCCTACGCCGTGACGAGGCGGCCCGCCTGGCCGGGGTGAGCACCGAGTACTACACCCGGCTCGAACAGGGCCGTGCGCACAACCCCTCCCCCGAGGTCCTGGAGGCCCTGGCCCGCGCCCTTCAGCTCGATGCCGCCGAGCGCGAGCACCTCACCGATCTCCTGGCCCGCCCCGTCCCGGCCCGGCGCGCCCCCGCCGGCCCGCAGCGGGTGCGCCCCGGACTGCACCTGATGCTGCAGACCCTCGACCATGTGCCCGCCTTCATCCTCGGCCGGCGCACCGACGTCCTGGCGTCCAACCGCCTGGCCCGCGAAGTCCTCACCGACTTCGATGCCCTGCCCGCGACCCGGCGGAATCTGGCCCGCTATTACCTTCTGGACCCCGAGGCCCGCGTCCGCGTCGGTGACTGGGAGCGGATCGCCGCCGAGACCGTCGCCATCCTGCGCCTCGAAGCCGGACGCCACCCCGACGACCGCCGGCTCGCCGATCTCATCGGCGAACTCACCCTGAAATCACCGGAGTTCTCGGCCTGGTGGAACGACCATCGGGTGCTGCGCCGCACGCACGGTACGAAGCACTATCACCACCCCCTGGTCGGCGACCTGGCCTTCTCCTACGAGTCGTTCCAGGTGCCTGGCGACGCCGAACAGACCCTGTGCGTCTACAACGTCGAGCCCGCGTCGGACACCGCCCAGGCGCTCCGGCTCCTCACCAGCTGGACTGCGCCACAGCCGACGGAGACGACGGGAACGACGGAGGAACGAGGAGCGTAGACGGCCACCGCCGTCACGGGGTCTCGGTGCGTGCCTGGGCGGCCGGCCCGGGGCGGTGCGAGGCGAGCGCGGTGCGCATGAGGCGGCGGGCGCGGCTCGCGGCCCGTTCGTCGCCGAGGAGTTGGATCTCCTGGTTGGCGGCCATGGCGATACCCGTCAGGGTGGACACAAGGTCCTCCGGGTCGAGATCCGGGGCGAGGTCGCCGGCTGCCTGCGCGGCGGTGATCTGCCCGGCCAGGAAACGCCGCCAGCGGGTCACCGCGTCGCGGAGGCAGGTGCGCAACTCCCCCGGCTGGCCGTCGAGTTCACAGGAGGCGGCCGTGACGAAGCAGCCGTTCGGGAACGGACTCCCATGGGCCTGTGGGAGACCACGACCATCGGGCCGTTCACCATCGCGGCTGTTCCCGCCGTGGACGCCCTCGGCGACCCCCAGGTCTCCTGGGCCGTCGAAGCCGACGGCACCCGCGTGATCCACCTGGGCGACACGATGCACCACGGCTACTGGTGGCGGGCCGCTCACCGCTACGGCCCGTTCGATGCCGTCCTCACCCCCGTCAACGGGCCGACCGTGTGCTTCCCGCACTGCCAGCCACCGAGCCCCTACCCCGCCGCCCTCGACGCCCGGCACGCTGCCGTCGCCGCCCGCCTCCTCCAGGCGAGAACCGCGATACCGATCCACTACGACGGCTTCCACGCCGAGGGCTTCTACACCACCCAGCCCGACGAACTCGCCCGCTTCCTCGACGCGGCCACCGGCGAGCCGTACGAGGTCCGCACCCCGGGCCTGGGCGAAGAGCTGAGCCTCTGACCCGCTGCCCATCCTCTGCCGGGAAGGCTCAACGTCGTTGCAGGCGGGGCGAATTGGGGCGCCGTCACCGACCCGACCCCTGCACACCTCATCCGTGCCTGGGCCGCCGAAGCCGCCCCGTCACCCGTCGGATCAGGCACAGGCACGCGGACCGGTCACCGGATATCTGCCGAACGGCAGATGTCGCCGGACCTCGGAAAAACCATGCTGGGAGCCACCCACCAAGCTTTCCGGAGGTCCACGTGCTCAGCCCTGGTTCGTCGATGCGCAGTGTGTCCAGGAGCATTCTGGCCGCTGTCGCCCTGATCTCGCTGGCCGCCGTCACGGGTTGCGCCGACGCCAAGGAGGCAACGCCCGAGACGAAGCGCTTCTCGCTCGCCGGCTCCACGCTCGATGTGCGGGCCCATGGTGTCCCCACCGACCTCGTCGCGACGCACCGCAAGGACGTCAAGGTCACCCGTTGGTTCGACGTGGGGACCGGCGCAGAGCCGCACTCCAGCTGGGAACTCAAGGGAAGGACCCTGGACTTGAGTGCCGGGTGCTCACGGTTCGCCAACTGTGATGTGCGCTTCCGCGTCGAGGTGCCGAAGTCGGTGAAGGTCCTGCGCAACGGCCGCGCCACCCACCTCAAGGGCACGCATACGACCGCTTCCGCGCCGTTTTCCGGTGTGCGGGCCCAGGCCCACGGTGCGTAGGAGGACACAGCGTGCTCGAACTCGTTGACATCACGAAGGTCTACCGGGGCGGCAAGCGGGCCGTGGACGGTATGACGATGCGGCTGGAAACCGGGATGCTCGGGCTGCTCGGTCCCAACGGGGCCGGCAAGTCCTCGCTCATGCGGATCGCCTCGACCGTGACCCGGCCGACCAGCGGCCAGGTCCTGTTCCACGGTACGGACGTGGTGGCCAAGCCCGAGGTGCTGCGCCGCACCCTCGGTTACCTCCCGCAGGACTTCGGGGTCTACCCCCACCTCACCTCTCGTGAGTTCCTCTCCTACCTCGCCGCCGCCAAGGGCCTCTCGGCCCGCTCCGCCCGGGCCCGCATCGACGAACTGCTGGAACTGGTCAACCTCACCGAGGCGGTCAAGCGCCCTCTCGGGAAGTACTCGGGCGGCATGCTGCGACGGGTGGGCATCGCCCAGGCGCTGCTTGCCGACCCCAAGGTGATCATCGTGGACGAGCCCACCGCCGGCCTCGATCCCGAGGAGCGGGTCCGCTTCCGCAACCTGCTGAGCGACCTCGCAGCGAACCGCGTCGTGATGCTCTCCACGCACATCGTCTCCGACGTCGAGTCCGTGGCCTCAGACATCGCGGTGGTCGCCGGAGGACGGCTGATCCGGCGGGGGGCGCCGGAGGAGCTGCTGGCCGCGGTCGAGGGACGCGTATGGGAAGTCCTCGTCGACCCGGCGGACCTTCCCGGCATCCAGAAGGGGCAGCTCGTCAGCAGGTTGATCCGCACGTCGAGCGGGGTGCGGGTACGAATGCTGACCCACGTGCCACCGTACGCCACCGCACAACGGGTCGAGCCCGACCTTGAGGACGCCTACCTGGCCATCGTGAACCACGCGACGCAAGCCGTGGCGCCGACCGCTCCCGCCGAGCGGACGGGGTGGCCGTGATGTTGCAGACCCTCATCAGGCTCGCCCTCGGGGACTTCTGGGACCGCGTGCGCCGGCCGGCGTACGCCGTCATCCTGATCGCCGCGGTCGGACTGGGCTACCTCGCCACACCGGCCAAGGAGGCCGGCTGGGTGGTCGTGCAGATCGGCACCTACCGCGGCACCTACAACAGCGCCTACATCGGCATGGTCGTCGCGCTGGCCGGAACGGTCTGGCTCTCCCTCGGCGGCTTCTACGTCGTACGCAACGCCATCTCACGGGACGAGAGCACCGGCGTGGGCCGGCTCCTGGCGGCCACGCCGCTGCGGACGTGGGCCTATCTGCTCGCCAAGTTCCTCAGCAGTGTGCTGGTGCTGTCCTCCATGCTGGGTGTCCTCGTGGTCACCGCGGTCGTCATGCAACTGGCGCGCGCCGAGTCCATGACGGTCGACCCCGTTCAGCTGCTCAGCCCCTTCATCGTGATCGCCCTGCCGCTGATGGCGTTCACCGCCGCCGCGGCGCTTCTCTTCGAGGCGATTCCGCTGCTGAGGGCCGGGCTGGGCAATGTCCTGTGGTTCTTCATCTGGGCGTTCATCGCCATCGGCGGGCAGTCTCCCCACGCACCGCTCGGCGGGATCGGCGTACACAGCGTCGTCCGGTCACTGGCCGCGGACCTGAAGGCGCAGGGCATCGATCCCCAACAGGTCGGGGAATTCAGCCTGGGACTCACAGTGGTGGACAAGCCGCTGAAGACCTTCGTCTGGCACGGCTTCGACCTGAGCCCCGGATTCCTCCTCGGCCGGTACGCACTGGTGGTCATCGCCCTGGCACTCACCCTGCTCCCGGCCCTGTGGTTCCACCGGTTCGACCCGGCGCGAGCGGGCGCCCTCGCGACCTCCGGAACGGACCCCGGAAACACACCGGAGGGCGCCGCAACACCCGCGCCAGTCACGTGGGAAGACCGTACGGGTACGCAGGCCCGGTCCGCCGGATTCGCCACCCTGCCCCAGGCCTCGGTGCGCTACGGCAATCCCGCACTGCGTCTGCTCCTGGGAGAAGTCCGCATCCTCCTCCAAGGCACGCCCCGGTGGTGGTGGGCCGGTGTTCTCCTCCTCGCCGCCGTCGCCCAGATGGCCACGCCGGCCACCGGCGTGACACGGATTCTGCTGCCGTTGGCCTGGATCTGGCCGGTGCTCATCTGGTCCCGACTGGGCACCCAACGCCATGAATTCGGTGTCGAAGCCATCCTCAGCGCCTACCCCTCGGCGCGTATTCGGTTGGCCGCGGAATGGGCAGCGGGGTTCGTACTCACGGCCGTCGCGGGCATCGGCCCGGCGCTGCGCATGTGCACCGGAGCTGACGCCCAGGGCCTGATCCACTGGTTGTGCGGAGCACTCTTCATCCCGTCCTTCGCCCTGGTGCTCGGCACGCTCAGCCGGACCCACCGCCTCTTCCAGTTCGCCTATCTGCCCCTGTGGTACGGCACGGTGAACGGCATCGCGCCGGTCGACTTCATGGGCGCGATCCGGACCGGCAACGGATCCCCGGCCGGCATGCCACCGGCATTCGTGCTCCTGAGCGCGGCAGCGATGGTCGGCATTGTCTTCTTGTCGAGCGCGGCCCGTCGCACGATGACGAGAATCTGACCGCCCGGGGCCACGTTAATTACGGATTTCCGTAGCGCCATCCTTGCCGCAGAAGGCGCTCCACGGCTTGGTCGAGCAGTGCTCGGCCCTGCCCGGCATGCCACCAGAGTGACCAGTTGACGTGAATCACCACCTCGATGAATTCGTCGTACTCGTGCCCGTCGGAGTACACCGTGCCGAAGGACTTCTGCGCCCTCAGCAGGAACGGATACCACACACTGGTCTCCGGCCTGGTCACCCAGGTGCGGCCGTTGGCACGTTCACAAGGGACCACAACGCGACGCAGCTTGTTGTCGTGGTCATCGATGCGTAGTTCATCGTGCTGCATGTGCCGGTCGGGTTCAGGCAGCCGGGCCCAGGTGTGGTTCACAAGCATTTCCGCCCAGGCCAGGCGCCGGCCTTCGGGTGCCTCATACGGTTCGTCAAGCAGGCGGTCGACGATGGTGAGCATCGACCGCTCGTCGACCGTGGCTGCCTCCACGACCTGAGGGTCCACATAGGGTGGGCGGGCGTCGGGCGGTGACTGCGGTGTCTTGAGAAACCAGTTCCCTCGCGACGGACAGCCGTCGGCCGGCCAGCCGAACTCATCCACCCAGTTGCTGGTCGCACAGAACGTCAGCGGCCTGATGAGCCCCTCGCACAGCACCGCCAGCGCTCGGACAGCACATTGAGCGGTCATTCGCTCCAGCTCGATCGGATCCCGGCCAGGCGTGGATTCCCACTGAATTCCACGCTCCAGTACCACCGTTCGGCTGTCACTGAAGAGGTAATGCTCGGTCGGCCCTGGGTGCTCCGACGGTCTCGTGTCTCGCATAGGCCTCGATTATGCGACCGAGAGCAGCCCCGATGGCCGGCGTCCGTCCAGGAGCCTGGTCCCGCCCGACTGTCTCCGCCGACCCACCGCCCCCGCCCCTGAACACGACGGCTGCCTGTACCACCCCAACGGGGTGGTACAGGCAGCCGTCACCGCACCACCGGATTCGCCGACAGCCACCGTAGGGGTCCGGGGCACCGGGGTGTCATCAATGGCTGCGCTGGCTGCCCATGGCCACGTCACTGGGCTTAGCGAAGTCGCTGGGCTTAGCGAACCGCGACCTTCGCCACGGTAGAGGTCCTCTCGCGTACGGGGTGGCGGTCGTTCGGGCTGGTCAGGCCGTACAGAGCCGCTCGGTATTGCTGGGTGCCGCGGTGCGCGGCCTTGACGTGTGCGGTGGCCCGCGCTTCGGTGCCCGTGTCGACCACGGCGCCGCAGGTCATCCGGTGCCACGCATGCCCGCCGCTGCGGCCCTCCAGGCATATCTGCAGGTAGCTGGCAGCGTCGTCATCCCCGCGCGCCGTGACTGTGAAGGCCTTGCCGACGTGCGCCGTGTGCGGCGCCTTGATCTCCACACTGCCCTTGGCGAATGCCGGCACGGCGGCCAGAGCCACCGAGGCCAGACCGAGCGCACCGACCACGGCCACACGACCGCCCCGCGCCCTCATCCCGGTCTTCTTCGTCCTGGTCATGGGCTTCCCTCCCGTGGGTCTCCCGCACATGGTGAGACCCACCCGTTCACGTAGGCGCCTGGTGCGCCTCGCTGACTACCCAGATGAGCTGGCCGCCCCGCCCGTTGCGCCCCACCCGGCACCTTTACCAATCCATGACAAAGCATGCGGACCGGGCCGATCCCACATCAAAGTGAAAAAGCCACTGAGGAGATGAAGTCGGCACGGGGGAAAGGGAAGGGGCCGGGCCGTCATCGGACCGCATCGGGTTCCCCATCGGACTGCAGCGGGCCCCATCGGGCCGCATCGAGCCACAACGAGCCGCGGCGGACCGGTCCGGCAAATGCCATGAGGCACTGGGGCACCAGATGTTCCACATGGTGTGAGGGACATGGGGCCGTCAACCTTGGAGGTAATTCCGCGGTCAATACATGAGCAAGGGCGTTCAGGACGCACGCGCCGTTCGGCGGTATGCACAAGAGGGCACGATGGTTCAGTTGCGGCTGCTAGGGCCAGTTCAGATCGAGACGGACCAGGGCCTGTCACTGGCCCTGGGGGCGGGCCGCATCCGTACCGTGGCCGCGGTGCTGATCAGCGAGATCAACCGTGTGGTCCCGGTGCACCGGCTGATCGACCTGGCGTGGGACGGGGAGCCGCCGGCCCGAGCGCGGGGCGTGGCCCACAACCATGTGCACCGACTGCGAGGGCTGTTGGCGGGGCATGTCTGGACAGTCAGCCCCAGTCCCAGTCACGGAGTACGGAATCCGCGAAAGGTCACGTGCTTGTGGCTCACGAAGCCAAGTCGTTCGTAGAGTGCGATCGCGCCGGTGTTCGTTTCGGCCGCGTGCAGGAAGGGGCGTTCGTTGCGAGCCAGGATGCGTGCGATGAGGCTGCTGACCAGGCGGGCGGCGTGGCCTTGCCCGCGTGCTTCGGGGGCTGTGCAGACGCTGCTGATCTCGGTCCATCCCGGTGGCCGGAGCCGTTCGCCCGCCATGGCCAGCAGTCTGCCGCCCTCGCGAATGCCGAGGTAGGTGCCCAGTTCGTAGGTGCGTGGCCAGAACGGTCCTGGTTGGGTCTGTGCGACCAGGTCGAGCATCTGGGGTGCATCGGCTGCACCCAGTTCGACCACCTCGGTTCCGGCCGCGGCAGGAGCCTGGTCGGGGCGGCTGCTGCCGGGCCAGATCAGCTGTCGGCCTTCGAGGACGAAGACCGGCTCCCAGTCCGACGGTGGGGACGCCGGGCAGCTGAACATGTCGGCGAACGCCTTGTGACCGAGGAGCCGCGCGAGGTCTGCCCAGTCCGCCGCGTCGGCGTCGGCCGGCACCGACGAGAAGGTCGCGAAGTGCGGCAGGTAGGTGGCAGCCCGGCCGAGTCGGCGCCCGAGACCTGCATGGCGGCCGCGTAGCGATTCGCCCACCGGGTCGTCCAGTGCCGCGGTGTCACCGCTTGTCATCGTGCTGTGCCCTTTCCCGCTGCGTATGCTGTCGGCCGGGCGGCGCGACACCGCCGGGCGCATTCCCCAGTCTGGCTGACACGGTGCACATGCACGACCACAACCACGGCACCGCCGCCTCCGGCCTCGTCATCGCCGTCCACGTCGGCGTCATGTACCTGCCCTCCCCGCTGACCGGCTGGCTCGTCGACCGCTACGGCCGTACGAAGATCGCCGCCGCCTCCGGCATCACCCTGCTGACCGCCGGCATCCGGGCCGCCGCCGCGCCCGGCGACTCCGCCGCGCTCCTGGCATGCGCCCTTGCCCTGCTCGGGCTGGGCTGGAACCGCGGCCTCGTCTCCGGTACCGCGATCATCACCGACACCGTCCTGCTCACCACCCGCGCCAAGCCCCAGGGCCTGGTCGACGTTTCCATCGCCCTCGCCGGAGCCACCGGCGGCATGGCCTCCGGCATGATGGTCACCACCACCAGCTATCCCGCCCTCGCCCTCACCGGCGGCATCCTCTCCCTCGCTCTCCTGCCTGCCATCGCCGCCACCGCCTACCACCGACGAACCGCGTGAGCCCATGGACCCCACGAACTCCACCAACCCCCCGAACCCCATGAACCCCCTGACGCCCGCGCCGGACATCACCGTCGACGGCACCGGACTGCTCTGCGTCACCCTCCTGATGCGCATCCGCAAGGCCATCGACAGCGCCACCCCCGGCACCGTCGTCCACATCATCGCCACCGACCCAGCCGCCCCCCCTCGACCTGCCTGCCTGGTGCCACATGACCGGACACCACTACCTCGGCCCGGTCCCCGGCGATGGGCCGCCCGTCTACGCCCTCCGCATCTCGGCCCACGCCCTCCCCACCGAAGCCGACGCCCCCTGGCGCCCCAGCGGCACAGGCTGATCCCCCATCAACCCGAACGGAACACGGGGGGACGGCAGTTGCTTCAGCCGTAGGCGCTCGCACAGACCGACCGGGCGGGTGCGCTAGCGGGGCCGACAGCGGCGGGGGCCGGCAGCGCCCTGGGCACGAGCCCGCCGTAAGACGGCTGGTGAGGCGCTGCCTCCTCACCGCAGGCGGTCAACTCGCCCTTGATTGAACGCCGGCCGGCGCACCGGGCCGAGTCCGGAAATCCGTAAGACTGCGGAGGTACGACAGACCGGGGCGACCGGAGAGTTGCCTCTCGCCGACGACCGCGAACCCTGAGCGAGCCAGCACGGCCCGCGATGCGGCATTGTCGAGCGTGGTCGCGGCCCGCAAGAAGGTCAGCCCGTAGCTGTTGGCAGCCAGGTCGCACAGCTTACGCACGGCTCTGGTGGCCAGCCCCTGGCCTGCGGCACGCTCCGCGATCCGGTATCCGAGCTCGGCACCGCCATCCGCCACATCCATGAGGTTGATGCGCCCCAGCACCTCGCCGTCGGCGCCGACCAGCACGTGGAAGTAACAGACACCAGCCTCCTGCTCGGCAAGCAGGCCGCGCAGCCGCTCGTCGAACCGGGCGAAGTAGTCATCACCTCGGTCGGGCACAGAGGCGGCGAAGTAAGCCCGGTTCTCCTGCTCGAAGGCGAGCAACGCGGAGATATGGCCTGGACGGAGCAGCTGCATTTCGGGCATGACCACGAATATAGGGAACCCAACCACCGCCCGGCTTCTCTTTTATGGCAGCCCCGCACTCCCCCACTTCGGCAGTGTGATCGCAACCGCTGAACGCCTCCTAGGGAACTGTTGCGAACAAAGGGTGCCTGTCCGGCAGAGGCCAGGCAGACACCACGGCCGACACCACGGCCGGCACCCATCGGCGGCCCCACGCCTCGACGCCACCCCGGGCTTCCCGGACGTGGAGAGCCGAGTACGGATGTCGGAACCCACCGCCCGCAGGTGCGAGGGAGGCGTCCGGTCGTCAGCGGAGGACCACCGTGCGCCGGCCCTGGACGAACACCCGGCCCTCGCAGTGCCACCGGACCGCTCGGGCCAGGGCTGCCGACTCTGCGTCGCGGCCGATGGCGGCCAGGTCGTCGGGGGTGTGGCTGTGGTCGACGCTGATGACCTCCTGGGCGATGATCGGGCCTTCGTCGAGGTCGGCGGTGACGTAGTGGGCTGTGGCGCCGACGAGCTTGACGCCGCGGTCGTGTGCCTGGTGGTAGGGCTTGGCGCCCTTGAAGCTCGGCAGGAACGAGTGGTGGATGTTGATCGTCCGGCCGGCCAGTCGGGTGCACAGGTCGTTGGAAAGGACCTGCATGTAGCGGGCCAGCACGACCAGGTCCACGTCGAACTCCTCGACGATCCCCAGGAGTTGGGCTTCGGCCTCGGGCTTGGTCGAGGCGGTGACCGGCACGTGGAAGAACGGGATGCCGTGCCAGCTGACGAGTGCCTCGTGGTCGGGGTGGTTGGAGACCACGGCGACCACGTCGACGGGCAGGTCACCGCTACGGGTGCGGAAGAGCAGGTCGTTGAGGCAGTGGCCGTGGCGGGACACCATGACGAGCACGCGGCGCCGGGTGCCGGCCGGTTCGAGGTGCCACCGCATCGCGAAGGGGGCGGCCACGGTGGCGAAGTCCCGGCGGAGGGCCTCGGTGGTGTTCTCGCTGCCGGAGGTGGCGAAGTGGACCCGCATGAAGAAATGGCCGTCGCGGCGGTCACCGAACTGGTGGTTGTCGATGATGTCGCTGCCGTGCTCGAGAAGGAACCGCGAGACGGCATGCACGATGCCGGGAGCCTCGGGGCAGTCGACGGTGAGGATGTGCTCGACGGGCGGCGCCGTGGCGGAAGCTGCGAGATCAGTCATGGTGTCAGCACTCGATTACGGTGAGGAGGAGGCCGATGCGGACCGAGTAGAGGTCGAATGCGCTGAGTGCCATCAGGGGACCTCGGGGCCGCGGTACTCGCGCATCGCATCGATGAGCCAGCGCGCCAGATAGTCGGCGAACGAGGAGCGTGGGAACAGCCGGTACGTGGGCTTGTCGTCGACCTGCCAGAGCAGGACCGCAACGGGGCCCACCGTGGTCGACACGGCTTGGCCGGGTGCGAAGGACCGGGGGTGCAGGTCCAGTGGGCAGCCCTTCTCCAGTACCTGCCGGGCGGCCGGGCCGCTCAGCTCCAGCGTGGTGCGGTTGGCGGAAACGTCCACGACCGAGCCCGGAGCCCCTCCGAGTGCCTGGCGCAACTCGGCGGTCACAGCGGTCGATTCGGCCTGGGACAGTACGAGCCACTCGTCGGGGCCGAGCCAGCAGACCGTGTGGGGGCCGGATGCGGACGTGTGGCCGCACTGCCGCGGGAGCGATGTGCCCAGGGTCTTCTCGATGCGGGCGGCCGCTTCGGAAGCGGGGGCGACGCGCAGGTTCACCATGGTGAGGAACGGCCATTCGGTCAGCGTGACGCCGCGGGCGCCGGTGACGGCGGCGGCGCGGATCCGCTCCTCCAGATGCGCCAGCGGGCTTCTGCGCAGTGCGACCGGGCCTGCGCCTGCGCCTGCGCCTGCGCCTGCGCCTGGGTCGAACGTCGGCTCAGCCATCTCGCTTGGTCCCTTCGGGGTCGTAGAGGACGGGTTCGGTGACCCGGACGGGTACGAGGTCGTCGCCGACGGGGGCGAAGAGCGTGTCGCCGACCCGGTCCCGGCCGGCGGCGACCAGGGCGAGGGCGAACGGGCGGCCCAGCGCCTCGCTGTGGTAACTGGAGGTGACGTGGCCGAGCATCGGCACCGGCCCGGCTTCCGGGGTGAGGGGCACGTCCGGCGCGATGAGCTGGGTGCCCTCGGGCAGCCGGGTCGTGCGGTCGCTCGGTAGCAGGCCGACCAGCTGCTTGCGGTCGGTGCGGGAGGTGTCGGCGCGGGAGTAGGACCGCTTGCCGACGAAGTCCTTCTGCTTCGAGACGACCCAGGACATACCCGCGTCCTGTGGCGTGACGGTGCCGTCGGTGTCCTGGCCGACGATGATGTAACCCTTCTCGGCCCGCAGGACGTGCATGGTCTCGGTGCCGTACGGCGTGATGTCGTAGGGGCGGCCGATCGCATCCACCTCCTCCCAGACCGCCAGGCCGTACCACGCGGAGACGTTGATTTCGTAGGCGAGTTCGCCGGAGAAGGAGATCCGGCAGATGCGGGCCGGGACACCGGAGGCCAGGGTGGTCTCGCGGAAGGCCATGAACGGGAACGCTTCGGTGGACAGGTCGACATCGGGCGCGAGTTGGGCGACGACCTCGCGGGAGCGGGGGCCGACGACGGCGATCGTCGTCCACTGCTCGGTCACCGACGTGCAGTGGACGTCGAGTCCGGGCCACTCGGTCTGCAGCCACTCCTCCAGCCAGTCCAGGACCCCGGCGGCGCCGCCGGTCGTGGTCGTCATGAAGTAGCGGTTGTCGTCGAGGCGCAGCGTCACACCGTCGTCGAAGATCATGCCGTCGGGCTTGCACATGACGCCGTAGCGGGCCATGCCGGGCTTGAGCTTCTTGAAGGCGTTGGTGTAGATCCGGTTGAGGAACTCGCCGGCATCCGCGCCCCAGATCTCGATCTTGCCGAGGGTGGAGGCGTCCATGAACGCCACTCCCCCACGGGCCGCGCGGCACTCGCGGGCCACGGCCGTGTCCATGTCCTCACCGGGCAGGGGGTAGTACCGGGGGCGCTTCCACTGCCCGACGTCCTCGAACTCCGCTCCGTGCGCCACATGCCAGCCGTGGATGGAGGTGGTGCGCTCCGGGTCGAACAGCTCGCCGCGCTCCCGCCCGGCCAGGGCGGCGAAGGCCACCGGCGTGTAGGGCGCACGGTAGGCCGTGGTGCCGATCTCCCCGGGTGACGCGCCCGCGCCGAGGGCCTCGGCGATCACGCCGATCGCATTGACGCCGGACGTCTTGCCCTGGTCGTTGGCCGTGCCGAGCGAGGTGTAGCGCTTCACGTGCTCGACGCTGCGCATACCGGCTCCGGTGGACCGCCAGACGTCGGCGACGGTGACGTCGCGCTGCAGATCGACGAAGTGGGTGTCCCAGACACCGGGCTCGCCGTCGGGGGCGGGCACCAGCCACACGGCACGCGTCGGGCCCACGGGCCGGGCATCGCCGGGCGACGGAACGGCGACCGGGAACCCGGCGTCCGTCGCGGCCTGCGCACCCGCCCGCGCCCCCTCGGCCAGACAGCCGTCGAGGTCGTACGTCCCGCGCGCCGCACCGACCACCTGCTGGTCCCGTACGTAACCATCAGGCACGAAGGCGACCAGGTCCTCGTCCCAGCGCAGCCGGCCCTGGCGCTGGCTGTGCAGGTGCACGACCGGGCTCCAGCCGCCCGAGACGGCGAGCAGATCGCAGTCGAACGTCTGTGAAGAACCGGTCAGTTGGTTGTCCGCGTCAAGCGCCTGGACGGTGACTCCGGTGAGCCGGCCCTCGCCCGCGGTGTCGACCACCGTGCTGCCGGTCAGCACCCGTAGCCCCGTCGCCGCGGCGACCTCGGCGGCCCGGTGGGACAGCTCCGGACGCGCGTCCACGACGGCGGCGATGTCGATCCCGGCGGCGTGGAGATCGGCGACCGTGTCATAGGCGCTGTCGTTGGTCGTGCTCACCACGGCCCGCGAGCCCGGAGCCACGCCGTACCGGTTGAGGTACGAGCGCACGGCCGCGGCGAGCATCACTCCGGGCCGGTCGTTGCCGGCGAAGACCAGCGGACGCTCGTGCGCGCCGGTCGCCAGGACCACCTGGCGGGCGCGGAGGTGCCACAACCGCTGGCGCGAAACGCCCTCAGGGGCCGCCGCTGCTCCGAGGTGGTCGGTGCGCGCCTGCAGGGCCAGCACGTAGTTGTCGTCGTACGAACCGAACGCCGTGGTGCGCGGCAGGACGGTGACCTCGGGAGCGGCGTCGAGCGCCGCGCGGATGTCGGAGACCCAGGCGAGGGCGGGCTGCGCGCCGACTGTCTCGGTGCGTCCGGAGAGCAGCGCACCGCCGGGTTCGGGCTGGTCGTCGAGGAGGATCACCCGGGCGCCGGAGTCGGCGGCCGCGGCGGCGGCCGCGAGCCCGGCCGGTCCGGCGCCGACGACCAGGACGTCGGTGTGGAGGTACTTCTTGTCGTAGACCGCGGGGTCGGGGGCCGGGTCGAGCCGGCCCATGCCGGACAGGGTGGTGGCGGACAGGCCGTCGTACAGCTCGACGGTCGTCGCCGGGAGCATGCCCTCCGAACATGAACTGCCCAGCTGCAGAAGGGCGTTGGGCTCCTCGACACCGGCGGCGACGATGCCGCGCGGGCGGCCGCGGTAGAGGGACGGCGCGACCTCGATGAGGCCGTGGGCCAGCATCGCGGAGGCGACGGTGTCACCGGGGTGGCCGGTCAGTTCGCGGCCGTCGACGGTGAACCGCAGCACGGTGCCGCGGTCGACCCGGCCGCCGTGCCGGAGCCGGAAGTGCTGGTCGGTCATCGGTTCCCTCCGGCCTGGGGCAGTTCGGGGCGCGGCTCGTCGAGCCGGTAGACGGCGAGAACGTCGTAACTGACGGTGTCGCGCAGGACGTTGAACCAACGGCGGCAGCCGAGGCTGTGCATCCACCGCTCGGCGAAGTGGCCCTTGGGGTTGTCGCGGTAGAAGACGTACTGGGCCCACTGCTCGTCGGTGAGGTCCGCGGGGGTTTCGGGGTAGGGGACATGGGCCTGTCCGCCGTAGTGGTACTCGGTCTCGTCGCGCGGACCGCACCAGGGGCAGCTGATCAGCAGCACGGTGTCCTTCTCTCAGCGGCGTTTCAGTGGGCCACGGCTGCGGCGCCGTGTTCGTCGACCAGCGCGCCCGTGGTGAAGCGGTCAAGGGCGAAGGGGGCGTTGAGCGGATGGGGTTCGCCGGTGGCGATGGTGTGGGCGAAGGTCAGGCCGGCGGCCGGGGTGGCCTTGAAACCGCCGGTGCCCCAGCCGCAGTTGACGTAGAGGTTCTCGATCGGTGTGGTGCCGATGACGGGGGACGCGTCGGGGGTGACGTCGACGATGCCGCCCCAGGTGCGCAGCACGTGAGCGCGGGCGAAGACCGGGAAGAGTTCGACGGCGGCCGCCATCTGCTGCTCGATCACATGGAAGGAGCCGCGCTGGCCGTACCCGTTGTACGCGTCGACGCCCGCGCCCATCACCAGCTCGCCCTTGTGTGCCTGCGAGACGTAGACGTGCACGTGGTTGGACATCACCACGGTGGGGTGCACCGGCTCGTGCAGTTCGGAGACCAGCGCCTGGAGGGGGTGGGACTGCACCGGCAGCCGGAAGCCCGCCCGCTCGGCCAGCACGCTGCTGTGCCCGGCGGCCGCGAGGCCCACCCGGCCGGCGCGGATGCAGCCGCGACTGGTCTCGACGCCGACGACCCGGTCACCGTCCTTGAGGAAGCCGGTGACCTCGCACCCCTGGATCAGGTCGACGCCCATGTCGTCGGCCCGGCGGGCGAGCGCCCAGGCGACGTGGTCGTGCTTGGCGATGCCGGCCCGCGGTTGGTACGTGCCGCCGAGGACGGGGTACCGGGTGTCGGCCGAGACGTTGAGGATCGGGCAGACCTTGGCGACCTCGTCCGGTTCGAGCCATTCGGCGTCGACGCCGTTGAGGCGGTTGGCGTTGACCCGGCGTACGCCTTCGCGGACGTCCTGCAGGGTGTGCGCGAGGTTGAGCACGCCGCGCTGGCTGAACAGGAAATCGTAGTCCAGCTCTTCCGGCAGCTGCTCCCACAGCTTGAGGGCCCGCTCGTAGATCGCGGCGCTCGCGTCCCACAGGTAGTTGGAGCGGATGATCGTGGTGTTCCGCGCCATGTTGCCGCCGGCCAGCCAGCCCTTCTCCAGGACGGCGACATTGGTGATGCCGTGGTGCTTGGCGAGGTAGTAGGCGGTGGCCAGGCCGTGACCGCCGGCGCCGACGATGACGACGTCGTACGAGGAGCGCGGCTCGGGGTTGCGCCAGAGCCAGTCGGGGTGCTCCGGGAGGGGCGTGGTGGTCATCCGGCGAATCCGTTCCGGTCGGCGTAGAGGGGGAACTTCCCGGCGAGCGCGGTGACGCGGCCGCGCAGCTCAGCCGTGTGCTCGTCGGCGCGTTCCTCCTTGAGGGCGAGCGCGATGATGTCGGCGACCTCGCGGAACTCCGCGGTCCCGAAGCCCCGGGTGGCCAGGGCCGGGGTTCCGATCCGCAGCCCGGAGGAGACCATCGGCGGGCGGGGGTCGAAGGGCACCGCGTTGCGGTTGACGGTGATGCCGATGCGGTGCAGCCGGTCCTCGGCCTGCTGCCCGTCGAGCGCGGAGTTCCGCAGGTCGACGAGGACCAGGTGGACCTCGGTGCCGCCGGTCAGCACGGTGATCCCGGCCTCGGCCACATCGTCGGCCAGCAGCCGTCCGGCCAGGATGCGGGCGCCGTCGAGGGTGCGCTGCTGGCGCTCCTTGAACGCCTCGCCCGCCGCCACCTTGAAGGCCACCGCTTTCGCCGCGATGACGTGCTCCAGCGGACCGCCCTGCTGGCCCGGGAAGACCGCCGAGTTGATCTTCTTGGCGAGGTCGGCGCGGCTGAGGATCACCCCGCCGCGGGGGCCGCCGAGCGTCTTGTGCGTAGTGGTGGTCACGACATCGGCGTACGGCACCGGGCTCGGGTGGAGACCCGCGGCCACCAGGCCGGCGAAGTGCGCCATGTCCACCATCAGGTACGCGCCCACTGCGTCGGCGATCCGCCGGAACGCGGCGAAGTCCAGCCGGCGGGGGTAGGCCGACCAACCGGCGACGATCATCTTGGGCCGGTGCGCGAGGGCGAGCTGCTCGACCTCGTCCATGTCGATGCGCATGTCGGACTCGCGCACGTGGTATGGCACGACGTTGTAGAGCTTGCCGGAGTAGTTGAGGCGCATGCCGTGGGTCAGGTGACCGCCGTGCGCGAGGTCGAGGCCGAGGATCGTGTCACCGGGCTTGAGCAGCGCGAACATCGCGGCTGCGTTGGCCTGGGCGCCCGAGTGCGGCTGCACGTTCGCGGCCTCGGCGCCGAACAGTTCCGTCACCCGCTCGATGGCCAGCTTCTCGATGACGTCTACGTGCTCGCAGCCGCCGTAGTAGCGGCGGCCCGGGTAGCCCTCGGCGTACTTGTTGGTCAGGACCGAGCCCTGGGCCTCCATGACGGCGGCCGGGGCGAAGTTCTCCGAGGCGATCATCTCCAGGGTCGACTGCTGACGGTGGAGCTCCGCGTCCACCGCGGAGGCGATCTCCGGGTCGATCTTGCTCAGCGGGAGGGTGAGGGGAGAGGCGACCGTGGCGATCGACGGGTTCGTTGCCATCTGCACACCATTCTGGGAGCCAACTAATGAGCAACTGATATATTAGCCTGTGCGTTAAGGTATGGGAGCTTGCTGAACACGTCAAGGGGGCCTCATGCAGCACGTGGCGACCGAGCCCAGGGGCGAGGAGCTCTCCCTCGCCGAGCGCGCCTACCGCGCCATCCGCGACCGGCTCGTCATGCTCGAGATCCGCCCGGGCGCGCCGATCAACGAGGACCAGCTGGCACAGTCCCTGGGCGTCGGGCGGACCCCGGTGCGCGAAGCACTCAAGCGGCTCCAGTACGAGCGGCTGATCACGACCTATCCCCGGCGCGGCACCTTCGCCACCGATGTCAACATCACCGACCTGGCCCACATCTCCGAGGTCCGCCTGGAGCTGGAGCCGCTGGCCGCCGCCCAGGCCGCGCGGCGCGCCACAGCCGCGGACCGCGCGACTCTGACGGCCGTCCGGCGGGAGCTGGAGAGCGTGGATTCCCGTCGCCGCGACGCCGACGAGCTCATGCGCCTGGACCTGCAGGTCCACCGCGCCATCTACGCCGCCACCCACAACCCGTACCTGGAGGACACCCTCGTCCGCCACGACAACCTGGCCACCCGCATCTGGTGCCTGTTCGTCGAGCGCATGTCAGACATGGCCGGCCATGTCGAAGAGCACGGACCATTGATCGAGGCGATCGTCGCCGGTGACCCTGACCAGGCGGCGCAGCTCGCCCGCGGTCACGTCGAGGGCTTCGAGCGGGCCATCCGCGAGGCCATCTGAAGGGGGGCGGCAGAAGGGCGACACCACCTCCGGATACGTCTTCCTGCGGATACGTTTTCCTCCGCATACGTCTTCCTCGGCACCGTCACCGCTGCCGCATGCCGCATGCCGCACGTCGCACGTCGCACGCCAAAGTTTGGCTCCGCTCGGGACCGAGGAGACAAAGCGCTAGGCGTCCCGGTATCGATCCCGGACCTCGGGACATTGCCGGAAGCCGGCCGACTTGTAGGTGGCGACGGCGCCGACGTTGGAGCTCGGGGTGCAGACGATCGCGCTCGACGATCCCAACTCCCGGAGTGTGGCGGCCGCGGCAACGGTGATCGCCTCACCGTAGCCGCGCCGGCGATGGTCCCGGTGCACGCCCATCGGTTCGAGCAACCCGGGCCTGCCCGGACCGGCCGACCACACCGTCACCGTCGCCACCGCGTTGCCCCGGTCGTCGTACGCGATCAGAGACCGGGCGTCGGCGTACGGCAACCCGGCCGCCATCGCGTGCCAGCCCTCGTCCGTGAACCTCGACCCGTCGAACGCTGCCCGATGTACGGCGGCGAACACATGCGCCTGCTCCGGCCCGGCCACCTCGATCCGCACGCCTGGGTCCTGTACCGGCTCCGTGAGGTCACGGCGCAGTGGCGTCCACGGCTCGTCGACGTGCCAGCCGTCCTCGGCCAGCAGGTCTTGGACCAGTGCACTCATCGGCGCCTCGATGTTCACCCTCCCCTCGGGCAGCACGCCGCGCTCCGGCTCGGTCACGTCTTCAACCAACTGCTGCGCCAGCTCCTCGTCCCGGTGAGCGTCCGGCGCGATCGTCAGCCGCAGCAGCCCGGGACCGTCCAGCAGCCCGACGGCGAGTACCTGTCCGTCCCGGCTCCATGTCCGGACCGCCGCGGCGGTCGCTTCCGCACCTGACCGCCAGAACCAACCCAGGTCCCCCGGATGCAGTTGCATCGGTGCCCCCTCGTACTGCCACTCCCGCAGCACGCCCACAGCCTCGCTCAGCCCGTCGACTCCCGGCTTGCCCAACGCAATCGTCATACGCCCGATCACACACCACCGCACCGACGGTCCGCACCCGGTTTCCGACCGGTCGGAAGGGTGGGGAGTTGGGGTCTGGAAGGAGTACCCGCTGTCACCAGCAGCGGCAAGGGGCCCGGGCGCCCAGGCGCCCACAGATAGCCATCGCCCACTGGAGCTCATCCCGCACACCTGAGAGCGGCTGAGTCGTTGTCACTTCAGCGACTGCAGACAGCAGACAGCAAACGCCAGACAGCAGACGGCAGCAGGTGGCCCGAGAAGCGGAGGCGGCGAGCGATGGCGGTAGCAGAGGCGAGCGGGGCGGCGCGGGACGGGAAGGACGGGGCGGCTGGCCAGGGCGCGGTGCGTGTGGTGGCGCGGAGGTTGTTGCCGCTGCTGTTCGTGCTGTACGTGGTCAACTTCCTTGACCGCGCCAACATCGGCGTGGCCGCGTTGGCCATGAATGCCGAATTGCACCTGAGCGCGACGGACTACGGAACCGCCGCCGGGATGTTCTTCGTGGGCTATGTGCTCTTCCAGGTGCCGGCTGCCGTGGGGTTGAAGCGGTTCGGTGCCCGGCGTTGGCTGGCGGGCGTGGTCACTGCCTGGGGGTTGTGCTCGGCCGCCACCGCCTTCGTTACCGACGCCCGCGGCCTGTACCTGGCGCGCTTTCTCCTGGGGCTCGCCGAGGCCGGGTTCTTCCCCGGTGTCGTCGCCTATCTGACCACCTGGTTCCCCGCCCAGCGGCGCACCCGTGCGCTGGCGGCATTTCTGCTGGCCATTCCCGTGGCGACCGCAGCCGGTCTGCCCACCTCCGGTCTGCTGGTCGAGCATGCCGGCGTCCTCGGTCTCAGTGGTTGGCGGTCGATGTTCCTGATCGAGGCCGCGCCTGCCATCGTCCTGGGGGCCGCGGCGCTGCGCCTGCTGCCGGACTCGCCGCGCCGGGCCGCCTGGCTGACCGCCACCCAACGTGCGGCGCTGGAAAGGGAGTTGGCCAAGGACACGCCGCCGACCACCACCGGCCGCACCGTGTTGGGGCGGGTCGTACCCTTCGCACTGGTGCAGGCGGGCGTGTGCTTCGCGGCCTACTCGCTGCAGTTCTTCCTTCCGCAAGCCCTCACCGCGCTCTTCCCCGGGGTGAATGCCTCCGGCGTCTGCGCGCTCGCCGCCCTCCCCTACCTCATCGCGGCCCCGACCATGCTCCTCTGGAGCCGCCACGGTGACCACGCAGGACAGCGGAACTCGCTGGTCACCGTTCCCATCGCCGTCGCCGCGCTCGCCGCCACCGCAGCCGCGCTGTGCGACCTGCCCCTGGTCACCCTGGCCGCGCTGACCGTGACCGTCGCGGCAAACATGGCCGCCGTGCCCGCCCTCTGGAGCCGCTGCACCAGCTCACTGGCCGGCCGTCACTCCGCCACCGCAATCGCCGCGACCAACGCACTCAGCAACCTCGCCGGTTTCGCCGGCCCCTGGGTGACCGGACACCTCGCCGATACCACCGGCGGCTACCAGGCGGTCTACGCCGTCCTCGCCTGCATCCTGGCCACCGCATGCGTCACAGCCCACCGACTCCCCACCAGCCCGGCCAGCCCGGACGCTCTGGTGACGACACCAGCCACGCACACGTCGGCCACGGTGCCGGACAGTACGGCCCGATGATGGGTCGGTAGCATCCGGCCTCGGCAAAGCGCGCCTGACTCGCGCCTGACAGCGGCGTCCAACGCCTCCCGAAACAGGCACAACGGCCCAGCCTGCAAGGCTGCTGCTACGTACCCGCGGCGTCCCCGAGGCTGTTACGCACGCGCCGCGCCCCGTCGAGATCGGGCGTGGCCCGGCACGGGAAAGCGCACGTGCCCGGCAAGTCAGCCAGCTCTTGTGTTGCAGCCCTCGCAAGGTGATGTATCAGCCGCGCCTCGATCACCCATCAGAGCTGTCACGGCCCAGGAAGCTGAGCCTGACCGAGGGTTTTGTTGAAGCTGGGGCCGAGAGGCATCGGCTCGCTCCCGTGTCATGGCAACCGACGTCGCCGTATTAGGGTGACGATCTGTTGCCATGACATGGCCGAAAAGCCGAGTAGCCGAGAAGGGGGTCCGACGGTGTCCGAATCGGGGCGGCTCATAGCCCGGCGGTATCGGCTGATCGAACGGCTGGGCCGGGGCGGCATGGGCACGGTCTGGCGGGCCGAGGACGAGGTGCTCGGGCGCCAGGTGGCCGTGAAGAAGCTCCACGTACCGCCGCACCTGCACGACGACGAGGTGCGCACCCTCCACGAACGGACCCGTCGCGAGGCGCGCAGTGCGGCCCGGATCACCCACCCCCATGTGATCGTGGTGCACGACGTCGTCGACGACGAGGGCCTGCCGTGCATCGTCATGGAGTACGTCCCCTCCGTCACGCTGAGCGATCTGCTCAAGCGACAGGGTGCGTTGCCGCCGCGGGAGGCGGCCCGGATCGGCGGTGCGATGGCCGGTGCCCTGCGCGCCGCGCACGATGCCGGAGTACTGCATCGCGACGTCAAGCCCGCCAACGTCCTGCTGGCGCATGACGGCCGGATCGTCCTCACCGACTTCGGCATCGCCGTGGTGTCGGGGACGCCCTCTCTGACGCGGACCGGGGAGTTGATCGGTTCGATCCAGTACCTCGCACCGGAACGCCTGCGCAGCTCGATGGGCGAGCCCGGCCCGGCCAGCGACCTTTGGTCCCTGGGAGCGACGCTGTACCAGGCGGTCGATGGGCGCCCGCCGTTCCTCCGGGACACCGCGATCGAGACGGCGTACGCCATCGCCACCGAGGACCACCCGCGCCCCCGGGGCGCAGGTGCCCTGGCCCCGGTGATCGAGGGGCTGCTGGTCAAGGACCCCGCCCGCCGGATGGACGGCTCCGACGCTCGTCGGCTCCTGGGGCAGGTGGCTGGAGGGCAGGTGCCCCACGTCCCGGACGGCGCCCCCGGTGCGGAGGAGGCCGGCGAGGCGGAGTGGATCGGCGCGGTGGAGGCCGGTGGTGGGAAGTTGGCCGGTGCGGAGGCCGGCGTTGGGAAGTTGGCCAGGGCGGGAGAGGCCGGCGTTGGGAAGTTCGCCGGTGCGGAAGAAGCCGGCGTGGGGAAAATGGCCGGTGCGCAGGTGGCTCCCGTCGAGGCGGCCACCCGGCGGGAGCCGGTGCCGGGTGCTGTCGCCCCCGCGCGCCAGGGACGTTCCGGCCGCCGCCAGGCGCGATGGCTGGTGCCGGCGGTGGCGGTGGTGGCCGGAGCCGGCGTGACTGGTGCCGTACTGCTGTGGCCTCCGGGCGACGGCACAACGGCGCGCACCCACCCCTCCGCGACCAACTCCCCCCGGCACCGCCCCTCCACCCACCCGACTCCTCCTCCCCCACTGCCCTCCGGGTACCACCAGGTCAAGGTGGCACAGGGCTTCTCGCTCCCCGTGCAGGACGGCTGGAAACGCGACGACGCGCCCGACGGGGAGATCCGTTACATCGATCCGACCGGGCTGGTGGGCCTGCGGGTCGACGTCGTGGAGTTCGCCGGGTCGGACCCCCTGCGGCACTGGGAGGAGACCGAAGAGGCCCAGACCCGTCGGGACAACCCCGGCTACGAACGGGTCCGGATGAGCCGCACCACCTTCCGCGGACTCCGGGCCGGCTACTGGGAGTTCACCTTCGACGGCACACAGCGCGGATTCCGGGCTGTCGAAATGGCCTTCTCCGGGACGGACGGCACCCAGTACACGGTCTACCTCTCCGCACCAGAGGCACGGTGGACCCGCTACCGGCCCGTCTTCGACACCACCATGAAGGGCATTCGGCTGCCGGACCAGGCGGGCAACTCACCGTCCTGACCGGTCAGTCTTTCGTCCTCGTCCACGATCTCGAATTCCAGGTCGCGCCCCGCCACCGCACCCCTACTGAGCGTTCCCTTTCGCCTTCTCCGCCCTCTGGCCGACGTACCGGAACACCGCCGAAAGCTACCGATCAGTTCGGGGCAACCGGACGCCGAGGAATGCCATCTCTGTGGTCGAACGAGCCCTACAAGGCTCCAAGCACCGAAGCCGCCGGAACTTCACACCCCGAATTCCCGGACCCTTTGGTAGACGCGTCCTGCGTGATGCAGCGTTGTTTCCTCGTTCTTCTCCAGCACAGTTCCGTCATGCGCACCTTAACGAGTGGGGTAGGCGCGCGTGCCGGTCGAAGGGAATTCGCATGCCCGCATCCACAGCTGCCGTACGACGTCAGCGCAGAAGTAGCCGCGTGACCATCGCCGTCGCCACCACTCTTCTCGCCGGTGCGTCGGTACTCAGTTCGCAGGCGCCGGCCTTCGCCGAGGGCTCGTCCACGGTGCCCGACACCATCTACGAATCCGACGACCAGGTCATGGCGGACCTGACCAAGTGGTCTCCGCTCCAGGATTCCGAGAGCGTGATGGGCCTGCCCACCGGCCTCGACGACAAGCAGGTCAACCTCTCGGACGTACAGGGAGGACAGGTCAACTACAGCCCCGATCAGGCCATCAAGGATGCCCAGGCCGCGGCCAAGGCGTTCGCCGAGGACCCCAACACCAAGGAGCCTGCCCGCGAAAGCGCCAAGAGGCTCTACGAGCCCATCTCGGGGCTCAACCAATCGCCCGACTACACCGCCCCGGTATTCACCGGCAAAGCTGGCTACAAGGACGAGTGGACCCAGGAAAATCTCGACCAGCTCTGCAATCGACCGAACCACGACCCTGCCCGCGTCGGCCAGAAGCCGCCCTGCGCCTTCGTCGGCAAGCTCACCGACAAGTATCCCCTCCGAGGCTCCGCCGGAGACGGCCTGGCCGGTGGCGGGAAGCTGACCTACAAGATCTCCAGCTCGGTGGCCGACGAGAAGAGCGAGACCGAAGGCTGGTCAATAGGCGGAAAGATCACACCGAAGATCAGCGACGGAAAGAACGAGCTTCCGGGGGAGGTGAGTTTCGCCTACAGCTACTCGTCCACCTCCACCAAGAAGCTGCAAAGCACCCTGGAAACCGACGTCGAGATGACCGTGCCCGACGGAAAGAAGAAGGGGTGGCTGGAGCCCCGGGGCAACGGCGGGTATTACACCGGCTATATCGTCTACCGGCAGAACAATGACACCGAGCAGCGGATGGTCGCCGTCCCGGCCCGCGTCTACGTCCAAGCCCGCAACACCACCAGCCCGATCACCTGGTTCAAGCGCGTGATCTAGCCCCACCGGCAGTCCATACGACGACGTGGCCTCGACCCGGGAAAGGGAGGGTCGGGGCCACACGGGGGATTTCCTGCGGAAGTGAATTCCCCGCAGAACTGGGAGGCCAGCCCTCCCAGTCTGCACCGTTGTGCGCACAGCCGGGGGGCGGCTCCTTGGCGTACGCAATAACAGGAACCGGGCGCCTTACGAACGGAGTTGAGATGGCAGACGACCATACGCAGCAAGGAGACTCAGCATCGCGTGGTGGGAACAGGCCCCCGGGATCTGCCTCTGATGTCTTCGAGCCCTCCGGCCACTCCAGTCTCTCCGGCCACTCCGGCCACTCCGGCCCCTCCGATCGCGGACCCTCGGCTGTCTCAGAGCCGGCGTCGGCACCCGCGCCCCGCGCACGGCCGCCCCGCAACGGTCTTGGTATCGCCGCTCTCGTCCTCGCTCTTCTTGGCATCATCGGCCTCATCGCCGGGTCGGTCTTCCCGGCCCTGTTCTGGGCGGCGGGGGCTCTGACCGCGACCGCAACGGTCCTGGGTGCCCTGGGCATCCTCGGTGCCCTGCGGCCACAGCGGGCACAGCGGGCAGAGTGGGCAGAGTGGGCAGAGTGGGCAGAGCGGGGACGGCGGGCTGACACCGGCAACCCCGCCACCGCTGTGACCGGCGCGGTCCTCGGTGCCATGGCTACCGCGTGGTTCCTCAACGGCGCGATGGTCACCACCAACGCTTTCCAACAGGTCTCCTGCGCCGCCCCGACGGCCGGTGACGGCCAGCTCCGTTATGACAGCACGCGGTGCTTCGAGGACGGGCTGCAGGTCACCGCTTCGTCCTCCACGCCGTACACCCCCAGCGAGGAGGAACGGCAGCGACAGGACAGCAACATGCGGGACAAGCACATCGTGTCCGTACAGATCACGATCCGCAACGGATCCACCGGCATCCTGGATACGGAGGAGCTCTACAGCATCGGGGCGAAGGACGCCCACGGACGCACGGCCGACCCCCTCTTCGAGGGTGACGATCATTCCAGCGGACTGGGACGAACGCTGCTGCTGCCCGGCATGAAGAAAGTCATCACCCAGCGCTTCGCCCTGCCCCTGAACGCGGCCAGCCACCTTGAGGTGGGGGTGGACTTCGCCCGCGCCGCAGACAACCGCACATGGCTGACCACCCTGCACAACGAAAGCGCTGTCTGGAGTGGTCCTCCGCGATGACCCGGCGCCAGACCGCAACAGAGCAAGGACGAAGACGAGGTCGAGGGCGAGGACGAGGGCAAGGGCGAGGACGAGGCAGTCAACTGGTTGTCGCTGCCGGCTTGTTCGTCACCTCCATCATGTGCTTGGGAGAGTTGGTCACGACCGCGTAGGCGCCCAGTTTCTTGGCGGTGGTGTAGTCGCCCTTGGTCTCAATACCGATCAGAACGGTCATGACCGAGGGGTGGGTGTGGAAGCAGGCTGCGGCGGCCCGGTCCCACATCAGAGCCTGCTTGACCGGGCTGCGCCCCTCGCCGAGGGTGAACTTCTCGGTCACCGTCACATCACGGCGCAACTCGAACGCGGCCCAAGTCCCGCTTCGCGGTGCGTTGAGGCAGTTACCAGTGAGGCGGGCGGCGACCAGGCGCGTGCGGGTGGTGTCACGATCCTCCATCAACCACGCGTGGGGATAGGCCGCGATGGCGTCCAGATTGGGCTTCTCGTCTGAAGCAGACGCCCCTACGCGGTCCAGGACCGCGGCGGCCCCCGCAGCAGTGGCTGTGACGGCAACCGCCGCGACCAGACCAGCCGTCCACCTTCGCCTCACCGACATCACCACTGCTCCCCTCCCGAACCGGACACCCCCGCCACAGCTACCAGTAACCCCTATGCCCAAGACACCTCCACCGGCCTCAAACCCCACGGACGAGCGGACGAACACCGGCTCCGCTCGCTGAAACCCGCGCCGGTCAACAGCAGCCAGGTTCGTTCCAGCGGGTTCCCCCCGCCATTGGCCGCGTTCCGCGAAGCCGCGCTCACGCCCACTCCAGGAGGCGTACCGTCTCGAGTCAGTTCGAGACAGTGGAACGCCCGTGCATCGGCATCCACCGTGAGGGCAACACCCCACCAGGCAGCCGGCAGCCGCTGACCAGTACTACCCACACCACGAGCCTCCCGACAAGACGGAGGGCCAATCCATGACAGGCAGCCCGTTCACCTTGGCCACCGAGCAATGGCAGCAGCTCGCCGCCGCCCGCCAGGCCTACACCGACACCGTCAGCCCGCACTACGACGAGACTCTGCAACAGGTGACGCAACGTGCACGTGCCAGCGGAGACATCGGCAAAGCCGACATCGGAGCACTGCTGATATGGAAACGGCTCAGGGCCGACACGCCATGGGCCGCCAAACTCATGGCCCTCGCGGATGCCGACGTACGCCACGTAACAGCCGCGGCCACAGCCGCCGCCCGGGACACCTCCCTCAGCCGCAGTGCGGCAGCACGAGCCGGCCGAGCAGCCCTCCGCTCGCTACCGGGCTTCCACACCGGCGACGCCCTCGCCTCCGCAGTCCTCACGGCGGCCGCACCGGACCGCATGGCCATGTACGACCGGCGAGCCCACAGCGCACTGCACACCCTAGGCATCACTCTCAGCCACGCACCCGGCCGCTACAGCCGCTACATCGATGCGATCGACCAGCTCCTGGCCGCTGCCCCACCACCGATCCGCAACTGGACCGCACGAGACATGGACACCGCCCTGTACTGGCTCAACCACCCCACCAACATGGCAAGCACAACCGCAACCGCAACCGCATAGCAATACTCAACGAAGCTGATCAGCCAGGGCCGACTACAACCGACTCGCACGATCCATCCCTGCAGAGAGATGCCAGTCCCGGGCCAGATGTCCAGGCCTTTGGCATGCCTCAGGTCGGACGCCCTCGAATTCTGTCCCGACCTACGGCAGACACGGAATTTGAGTACGCGTACTCATGCGCCAGACCCCGCCTCCTCGAAAGGTGGGGTCGGAGGTGCGGGGAATGAAGGAGACCCTAGCTGGCCGGTGGCGCCGAGTCCGCAGGCGGTGGGCCCAAGCGGGCGGACTGTTGCTGGCGTTCGCCCTGGTGGGGCTGACGGCAGCGTGCTCTCGCAAGCCGTCGGAGAAGAAGCTGCGGAAGCAAGCCACGTCCCCCTTGGCCGAGTCCCGCAGGGCGGAGCAGGAGCACAAAATACGCGCCCTGATCGAGCGCCTTAGCGCTGTTGAGGGCCTGGAGCACCTACTCACACGTTTCACCGACTCCTGTGCCAGGCCTGGCAACCGCTCGGTCTTCGAGAACAACCGGTCTCCCTATGTCCTCACGTGTGGCATGGAGGCCGTCGCCTACTTCGGCGTCCGCGGAGACATCACCGACGTGCTGCCCCGGATCCGCGCGGCCGGCATCGCGACCTGGGGACGACAGGACGGCAAGGGGCGGGACCTGCCGCACGCGGCCGGCACGGTTTCCTACGCACTCGACTATCACCATAAGCGCGGCCGGAACCCGGACGGCAGCCTGCTGCCCGCCCCGACGCTCACAGCACCGGGGCTCCGGATCGACTGGGACCGGCCGGACCTCCCTCTCCCGAACAAGGTCGAGGAACCCGCGCCGTGCCCCCCGGTCGAGACCGCGATCTACCAGCGCTGCTCGACCGTCCCGCAAACCCCGATGAGCACGGCGGCTGCGCGGGCCCGGTACGGCACCGTCCTGACCTTCAGCCTCGGAGACAGGTGGGATTCCTCCACGGAGAACTACTTCACCGTGCCCCGCCGGAAGTGACCCGCCGGCAGTCCCCCCCCCCCCCGCAGCTGACCCCGCGGCCGTGAATACTCATCGACCACAGCATCAGCGGCCGCACCTGACACCGCTCAAACATCGACGAGAATGCTCAACCTTCGCTGAAACAACGACAACGACAACGAGCCCTGGCCAGCAAGCCCGCCCCTGCGAGCCCTCGCCAGCGAGCTCTGGCCTGCGACGACATCGCGCTGTCCGATAGTCGATCGGTTCCGGCACAGCCCAGACTCCCGGTGCATGGCAGGTCTCCGGCGCTCACTTGGTTCGCCGGATCTGCTCATGTCCCCACCGTTTGGTTCATGAGCGGCGGTTGCCTGGCTCGGTGGCCCGGGGAGAGCCCACGATGCGGCCGAGGTACCCGGCGATGCGGTCGAGGGCGGTCGCGTCGTGGGGCACCTCCTGGGGTGGCGCGAAGGAGCCACCGGGCGTCCGCGGCAGGCTGCCGTAGATCTCCCGTACCACCGGCAGGGCCGACTCGGCGAGGTCTGGGACGAGGTCGCGCGGGTGCCCCATGGCCGTGGCCAGATCCCAGCTGTGCACCAGCATCTCGATGGCCAGTTGCTCGACGATCCGTCGGCCCGGAGCAGGCCCGTACCGCTGATCGAGCATCCCGGGGCGGTGGAAAGCGGCCCGCGAACCGTGCGCGGCGGCATGGAATGCCTCGATATGGTCATCGCCGAGGTGGTCGGCACTCATATCGGAGCAGGGTGTGCCGTTGGCCAGGCCGGCCCACATCCGGTTCTCCCAGACGAGGTGGTTGAGCAGGGCGCGCACATTCCACTGTGCGCAGGGCGTCGGCAGGTCGAAGTGGTCCCGGTCGACGGCGCGGACGAGGCCTTCCACAGTGGTCAGGGCCCTGTCGCAGGCGTCGAGCACTCCCCCGGGCTGCCATGCGTCGGCCCCCGTGTCGTACAACATGTCCAGTTCATCGGCCCGGGACCCGGGATCAGGATTGGTGCGCAACGCGGTCTTCAGCCAGTCACCGGCCGCTGCCATGTCGGGTCGTACCGGCCAGCCGTTGATGGTGCACATCAACTGCCAGTACCGCTCGACCTTCGTGTCGCTGGCGGTCTCCAACTGGTCCAGCAGCACGCGGCGGGCGTGTGCCCCGTCGGTGTGCACGACGTTGTGCGTATGAGTCTGCGTAGGGATCCAGGCGGTGACGATGGCAGCGACCACCTGGTCGGCCGCGGGTGAGTCCGCAGCGATCCCGTCCCGTATCGCGGTGTTCACCAGTTGCGTCCACTCGTCGGTGAGCCGCTGGGCCTCTCGAAGCGTGCTGTCGTCGTGGTCGCCGGGGGCATGCTCTGCGGCGTACCGGGCCATGCGCCGCATCCCGGTACGTAGGGCTGGAGCCGTCACCAGTTCGCTCAATTCGATCCAGGCGTCGACCTGTTCGTCGGTGGGGTTCTCGGGGAGGTCCGGGGCTGCGGCCAGCAGACCGCGGCGGTAGGCCGGCGCATCCAGGCCCGTGAGCGTCTCGGTCAGGAAGTCATGGATGAGCGTGCGGCGTTCGGCGGCGGACAAACGGGCGGTTCGGGACATGAAGGCGAGTCCTTCGGCAGTGGTGGAACGGCGGGTGACGGAGCGCAGCACCGCCTGCTGCGTACGCAGCGCGCGGATCTGCACCTCCAGCGCGTCGACATGGGCCGCGGCCACCTCAGCCAGGGTGTGCTCACGGTCGAGGACCTCACGGATCTGCGACAAGCCCAGTCCAAGGTCCCGCAGGGTCCGTGCCAGCTCCAGACGGGCCAGGGACTCGGAGTCGTAGACGCGGTAGCCGGCGGCGGTGCGCCCGGCAGGCGGCACCACACTGACGTCGGACCAGTGCCGGATGAGCTTCACCGACAGCCCGGTCCTCCGCGCAATCTCCCCGATGCTCCACAACCCTGCGTCGCCGACGTGCATGCGCCCCACCCTTGGCTCTCCCACAGTGGGAGAGTCAACCAGCCCGACGCCTACGCGAAGGGAGGATGATGCGGGGTTGGCCAGGCACTCGGGTGAAGTGCCCCACATACCCCTGCCCCTGCCCATGTCCCTGCGCCTGCGCCTGCCACGTAACTCAAGAGTCATGAGTCATGAGTCATGAGTCATGAGTCATGAGTCATGAGTCATCGAAGTGTGGGGCCGGCGCACTTGGCCAGCGGCGTCGTGATCAGAGAGTCTGGGGAGCATGCTGCTGCCCCTCTCTGTTGCGAAGTCCGAGTTCATCGAAGTCGTCCGCATCACCGATCCTGCCAGGCACCTCATGTCGCAGGACCTCGACGGCGACGCTGTCGCGATCTGGGACAGCGAACAAGCCCAGCAGGCCCTGTCCCTGATTCACGACCTGCCAGGCGGCGAGATGTACCGCTGCTTCCTTCCTGGCTGGGGAATCCGGGCCCACAGCTCCACCCATCCCCTGTTCGAGATCGCCTTCTGCTTCCGCTGCCACGGAGCGCGTATCTGGGGCCCGGACGTGCCAGCCACCCTGCAGAGCCAGACTTTCGACGCCGGGAGCTCTGCCGCGAGCGAGCTACTTCGCCGTTTTCGCGCTTGCACCCCGAGCTGACGTATTCGTCTTCCCATCGGCCTGAGATTCGGACAGTGCCGCTGAATCTCTCCCCTCACCGGCGACGGAGGCGTGTCCGTCCGCTGGCGGGGCACCTCACGGCGCGCGTCATCTCCACTCATCGCCCGTCAGATCGCCACGGGCCGACAACGGGACAATGTTCCAGGAGGGCCGGAACAAGGGAATGACCTGAGAATCGAATCGATGGGAGAGGCGCGGGCCGCTCGGCCCACTGCCAGGAAGGTGAGGTGCGTTGAAATACCGCAGGCTGGGAAATGAAGGCCCCGAGGTGTCCGCGATCGGCTTGGGCTGCATGGGCATGTCCATCGCATACGGGGTCCCGGACGAGGAGGAGTCCCAACGCACCCTGGACCGCGCCCTCGACATCGGCATCACCCTCCTGGACACCGCCGATGCCTACGGGCAAGGCAGCAACGAGGAGTTGGTCGGCCGCTGGCTGCGCAGACATGCTCAGGAGCGTGACCGGGTCGTCGTGGCGACCAAGTTCGGGCTCCGCCACGACGCGGCCACGGGCCGGGTCGGCGACGTGGACACCTCGGCCGACTACGTTCCGCACGCCTGCCGCGCCTCGCTGCGCCGCCTGGGTGTCGATCACATCGACCTCTACTACGCCCATCGCCGCGACCCCGCCACTCCCATCGAGGAGACTGTCGGTGCCATGTCCCAGCTGGTGCAGGCCGGTCTGGTACGCCACATCGGACTGAGCGAGGTCAGCCCGGCGACGCTCCGCAAGGCCCACGCCGTTCACCCGGTCAGCGCGGTTCAGGTGGAGTACTCCCTTTTCACCCGCAGCGTGGTGGAGGGCGAATTGCTCGCCACCTGCCGGGAATTGGGCATCGCCGTCGTGGCCTACTCCCCCCTCGGACGCGGCATGCTCACCGGTAATCTCTCCTCCCGCGGCGACCTCGTCCCGCACGACAACCGCCGGCGCTGGCCTCGGTTCGCCGACGAGAACATCGAGCGCAACCTGGCACTCGTCCAGGCCGTTCGGGATGTCGCCGAGCGGATCGGCTGCTCGCCCGCCCAGGCCGCGCTGGCCTGGCTGCTCGCCCAGGGCGAGGACATCGTGCCCATCCCCGGCACCAAGCGCCGGCGCTACCTTGAGGAGAACGCCGCTGCCGTGTCAGTGGCCCTGACCGACGCCGACGTCGATCTGCTGCGCAAGGCCGTACCGGAAGAGGCCGTGGCGGGCGAGCGCTACCCGGAATCGGCCCTACGGAGGCTGGGGCACTGAGCAGTTGGCTCTCCGCGAGAGAGAGTGTCTGGGAGAAGGCCTAGGCAGCGCCCACCTCGACGACGACGTATCACGTCACCGTCCGAAGGCCCGCTCACCGTCGAGGGGGCAACAGACAGCGTCATGCCTCGGTTCCCACCTTCCAACTCCCAGCCCCAGCTGCCAGCCCCCGGGCCCAGTCCTGGAGTTCGGGGTCGGTCAGGCTGGCGCCCAGCCAGTCATGGTCCGGTTCGGCTCCGGCGAGGGACGGTACGACAGCGACGTAGAGCCCGGCAGCCCGGGCCGAGGCGATGCCCGTGGCCGAGTCCTCGAAGGCCACGGAATACTTCGGGGCCACACCGAGCGTCTCGCATGCCGTGAGGTAGAGCTCTGGTGCGGGCTTGGGCGAGCGTACTTCGTCGGCGGCGAAGGAGTGGGCGAAGCAGTCGGTGAGGCCGGCCGACCACAGTGCGACATCCAGCAGTTCACGGGGGCTGTTACTGGCCACGGCAATGGGTACGGCTGCCCGGCAGGCGCGCACCAATTCCGCCGCACCGGGAAGGGCTGCGGCGCCTCGGGAAAGCTCCTCGCGGACTCTTGTGAGCAGTTCGGCAGCGAGTTCGGCACCGGCGTCGGGACGGCCCAGGTATTGGGCCATGGCCTCGCCAGCGGCCTCCACGCTGCGGCCGATGACCAGGGCCTTCTGCTCGGGGCCAAAGGGATGGCCGTGCGCCGCGAAGATCGCTGTTTCCGCAACGGTCCAGCAGGGTTCGGTGTTGACCAGCAGGCCGTCGCAGTCGAAGACCACGGCCTCGGCGTTGGTGGGGAGCGAGCTCATACGGATGTCCTTTTCGCCGCCGGGTGAGATGAGGATGAAGAGGCCAACTTCAGGGAGAAAGTCCCTATTGCATCCAGGACGATCATGAGCGATCACCTTAGGGCGGGAGCCTTGGGGCGTCCACAATTCCTGCCCGAAAGCGGGCAGGAATCGCGAATTTACGTGTGGCTATCGAGCAGCACACCTGTCGCCGACGGACCTGAGCCTCCACCGTGCGCCCGAAATACCCCACCCAACGGCTTATGTCGAGCGAAGCTGCCGCCCCTCCTCAGCGTTCAGCTGCGTCGCCCCACGAGCGTCTCCGCCGTATCGGTCCGGGCATACAGGATGCTGCGGCCGATCCGGGTGGGGCGGACCAGGCCGGCGTCCCGGAGCGCGGTGAGGTGTTGGGACGCCCCGCCGACCGTGAGCCCGGCGAGCGCGGCGAGTTGGGTGGTGGTCGCCGGCTCGTGGAGCAGGGTGAGCAGGCGCGCCTTGGGCCTGCCGATCACGCGGGTGAGCGCGGTGGAGGGAGCTGCCGGGCGTGATTCCCAGATGGTTGCGGTTCCGCGCGCCGGGTAGCGCAGGAGCGGCTGCCAGGGAGGAGTGGTGAGCAGCGAGATCCGGGGCCAGGCGAAGGCGGACGGGGCGAGGACCAGGCCCCGCCCGTTCAGTTCGACGGTGCCGGAGCGGTTGTTGCGCAGCCTGACTGCGAGCCTGCCGCCCTCCCAGCGGAGGTTGGGATCCAGGTCGGCGAAGAGCCGGCGGCCTCCGCCGGTGGACAGCAGATACGCCCGGTGGCGTATGTCGGCTTCGAGGACCGCGCGGATGCGCGCCCAGTACGGTGCCACCGCCAGCTCCCAGTACGCCTCGATGGTGGTCGCCACCTTCTCCACCGCCGCGGCGGGATCCGGGTATCGGGGCAGTCCCAGAGCATCGAGATCGGCGTGGATCCGTTCCACGGGTTGCGCGCGGATCGTCGCGAGTTCGAGCTGGATGTCCGGGGCGGAGGTCATCGGAGCCGGTGCGACGAACGCGGCGACCTTCGGCGTGAGGAGTTCGGTGACCGGCCGCAGATCCAGCCGCGCCCGCGCAAGCCGAGGTCGTACGGCCGCGAGCCACGGGTGGTGCAGTGTGTGACGGTCTGGGCGGGTCAGTACCCGGAGGCTCGCGATCGCCTCCCACAGCGGGGAGAGCGCCAAGCGGGTCAGCGCGAGGTCCTCGGTGGTGAACTCCAATTCAAGCACCCACTGAGTTTAGGTATTTCTGAACTCATGGCGGATCATCGCGGGGAACCGCCAACCTCGGGCGCCATGACCCGCACACTCATCGCACCCGCCGCCGCGGACCGGCGGCACCGCAGTGTCCTCGCCGACCGCAACTTCCGGCTTCTCTACACGGCCGACGCGGCCGGCAGGCTCGGCGCGCAAGTCAGCTTCTTGGCGATCCCCGTCCTCGCGCAGACCGTGCTGAACGCAGGAGCCGCTGAGATCGGCGTGCTGTCCGCGCTCGGCACCATGGCCTTCCTGGTCATCGGCCTGCCCGCAGGGACGTGGGTCGACCGCATGCCCAAGCGGACCGTCCTCCTCGCTGCCAACCTGAGCAGGGTCGCGCTGGTCGCTTCCCTGCCCGTGGCCTGGGCCTGCGGAGTGCTCACCCTTGCGCAGCTGTACGCGGTCGTATTCCTCATCGGGGTGGCCACGGTCTTCTTCGACATCGCCCACCTGTCGTACGTGCCCTCCCTCGTCGGTGCGGACCGGCTCGTCGCCGCCAACTCCAGCCTCACCGGCCTGAACCAGGTTGCCGACGTCTCCGGACGTGGCATCGGCGGCCTGGTCGTGCAGCTGCTTGGGCCGGCGGCGGCCGTCGTCGTCGACGCGCTGGGCTTCCTGTGGTCGGCGTGGTCGATCGCGCGGATCCGGGCCAACGAGCCGAGTCCGCACCGTACGGCCCGGCCCCGGCTGTGGCGGGAGACGGCCGCCGGGCTGCGCTTCGTGATCGGCCACCGGGTGCTGCGCGCGCTCGCCGTCAAAGGTGCCGTGACCAACCTCGGCATTCAACTGTGCCAGGTGTCGTTCGTGGTGCTGTGTACGCAGCAACTACGTCTGTCAGCAGGCGTGTTGGGGCTGGTGCTGTCGGCCGGTGGGATCGGCGGCTTCCTTGGCGCACTCTTCGCACCCGTTGCCGGCCGACGGCTCGGGCACGGCCGCGCCTTGTGGCTCGTCGGCGTGTTGACGGGCCCCTTCGCCCTGCTCACTCCGTTCATGGCCCGAGGCCCACTGCTGTGGGTGGCCGCGGCCGGCTGGATGCTCACCATCGTCCAGACCGGCCTGGCCAACGTCCTCGCCGTCAGCACCCGCCAGGCCGTGACGCCGCCGGCGATGCTGGGCCGGATGAACGCCACCTACCGGTTCCTGCTCACCGGTGCCCTGTCCGTCGGCGCGCTGCTGGCCGGACTGATCGGCGCCTGGCTCGGTCCCCGCGCCGCGATCTGCACCGGCGCCGTCCTCATCGCCACCAGCTGGCTCGTCATCTTCTGCTCACCCCTCCGGTACGTACGTCACCTGCATGAACTCAACGACTGAAGACGGCAGTTGAACCACAGGGATGAACGCGAGGGTTGAACGCGCCGGTGGGATGCGGCCGCCTCACCGTCGGTCCCATCCCACCGACGGTCTACGCGGCGAGGGCGGCGGGCTCCCCGAGTCGGGAGGCCGCCGTGCGCCACGCGGCCGTCACAGCGGTGCGCGCCACGGCCGTGCGCGCGAGGCGGTCGCCGGTCAGCTCCACGGGCGCTCCTACGTGGACATGCATCGAGGGTCGCCGCAGCGGCGCGGTGGCCAGGCCGGCGAGCTGCTTGGCGACGCTGCCCGAAACCAGTCGGCGCGCACCGGCCTGTCCCACGGGCACCACCGGTGCGCCGGTGCGCTCCACCAGCCTGGCCAGACCACTGCGGAACGCCGCCGGAGCCGCCTCGGCGGCATCCCGCCGCCGCGGCAGACCACCCTCCGCGTAGATCAGGACCAACCGCCCCCGTTCCAGTGCCTCTGCCGCGGTTTCCAACGCGTCAACGGCGCGCCGGTCGCCGCGATGGACGGGAATGTGCCCTTCACGACTCAGCCTGCGGCCCAGCAGCGGGATGCGCCACAGACCCGCCGTCGCCATGATGAGCGGCTCGGCGCCCAGGCGGTGCAGGGCGGCGAGTACGACCGCGGGGTCCGCCAACGACGTGTGATTGGCGACGATCAAGGTGCCGGGCACGAACTCGGCGCCGGGGTCGGCCGTCACCGACAGACGACCGAAAACGGGCACCAGAGTGTCGGCGATGCGGCTGAGCATGAGTGGTCCCCCGGTTTTCCTGAACGATGCAGACCCTCATCGTCGCCGCTGGGCGCCGCAGTCGCGTGAGTCGCCGTACTCATCCTGACTGCGCAGCGGTTCGACGGAACCAAGAACCTCCGGGTCGTCCTGGCTGCCTGAAACGCCGGCATCGGCATCACGATCAAGGTTGCACGGTTCGCGGACCCTCCGCTACTGTGTTCGACATCTGTAATCGACGCAGAGGAGTGGCGAGAAGCTAAGCGACTTGCGAAGGACCGCGATCGACACGTCCGTTGAGGACTGATCGACGGTTGAGAGGGCCGAGGAAGGCCGGAGTCGGACACAGGACCCGACCACCCCATCTCCGCTGCTGAACCAAGCAGCGTTCTTCACCGAGTTCGTTACGCGTGCTCCCACTGCGGGCGGTGCTCCACATCGTGGCATCGCTTCTCGATTACAAGGACCCTCATGCTTTCCCGCTCATCCGAGCCTGCCGTCGGCACCTCCACAGGACCGGCCGCGCCGGCCAAGACCACCGCGGTCGTCCTCACCTTGATGGTGGCGGTCTTCCTTTCCCTGCTGGACTCCCAGATCGTCGCCACCGCGCTGCCCCGTGTGATCAGCGATGTCGGTGGGCTCGACCAGTTCGCCTGGGTCACCACCGGTTACCTCATCGGCGGCAGCGCAGCCGCCCCCGTGTACGGCAAGCTCGGCGACCTCTTCGGCCGCAAACGCGTCTTCATGGCCTCCATCATCGTCTTCCTCGTCGGATCCGCCCTCTGCGGCCTCACGCAGACGATGGGTCAGCTCATCACCTGCCGGGTGGTCCAAGGCATCGGCAGCGGCGGCCTGTTCATCTCCGTGCTCGCGATCATCGGCGAGATGTTCTCCCCGCGCGAAGGCGCCCGCTACTACGGCTGGTTCTCCCTCACCTTCGGCGCCGCCTCCCTCGCGGGCCCCACCCTCGGCGGCATCCTCACCGAACTCGCCAACTGGCGCTGGGTGTTCTTCATCAACCTGCCCATCGGCACGGTCGTCCTGCTGATCGTCTCCTCGATGCTCGACCTGCCCGCCCGCCGCCAGAAGGCCCACATCGACTACGTCGGAATCATCCTCCTCGTCCTCGCGATCGTCGGTCTCAACCTGCTCACCGGCCAGGCCGGCATCACCTACGACTGGAACTCCCCGGTCATCGTCGGCCTCACCGCCGGATGCGCCGTCGTCGTGGTGCTCTTCATCCACTCGCAGCGCCGCGCCACCGACCCCGTGATCCCGCTCCGGCTGTTCGCCAACAAGACCTTCACCCTCGTCATCATCCTCGGCTTCCTCTCGGGATTCGTCGGCCTCGGCCTCATCAACTACCTGGTGCTGTGGCTGCAGACCGTACTCACCCTCGACGTCCGGCAATCCGGCTTCGTCCTCACCGCGATGATGCTCGCCGTCGTACTGACCTCCTACGTCAGCACCAAGGTCATCGGGCGCACCGGCTCGTACCGCTGGTTCCCGGTCCTCAGCATGGTCGTCTTCGCGGTCGCCGCGGTGCTGTTCTCCACGGCAGGGCCCTCGACGAGCATCCTGCTCGCCGTCGTCTACATGCTGCTGTTCGGCATCGCCGGCGGCCTCAACTCGCAGGCCCTCAGCCTCGCCGCCCGCAACACCGCGAGCACACAGGACATCGGCGCCGTCCAGGGCACCGCGACCCTCATGCGCCAGCTCGGAACGACGCTCGGGGTCTCCTTCTTCGCCGCCCTCATGACCAGTCGGCTCAGCACCGGACTCCACCGCCTCGGCACGTCCGGTGTCGCCATCGACAAGCGCGGCTCACTCTCGCCCGAGGTCATCGGCAAGCTGGCCGCCCCCCTCCGGTTCGAAGCCGCGGGGGTCTACGCGGACTCGCTCCGCGGCATCTTCTACGCGGTCATTCCCCTCGTCCTCGTCGGACTGATGGCCGCGTTCTTCCTCACGGACGACAAGCTCGCCGGTGCGCAGGCGCCGGCCGAGCCGGAAAGGCCATCCGCAGACGAGAGCGCCGATTCCGGCTCGGCCGCGCACGGCAATTCCTGACTCACCACTCGACTCGACGAGTGGCTTCCCCGCACGGTGTCCGCCGTGCAGAACATCCCCAAACATCCCCATAGGAGAAACACGCATGATTCTGGTTACCGGCGCCACCGGCAATGTCGGCAGCGAACTCGTCGCCCGGCTCGCCGCCGAAGGCGTACCCGTGCGGGCCATGACCCGCGCGCCGGAGAAGGCGAACTTCCCCGCCGGCGTCGAGGTCATCGCCGGCGACTTCGACAAGCCGGACACCCTGCCCGCCGCCCTCGCCAGGGTGGAGCGCGTCTTCGTCGTCCCGCCGGGCTACGGCCCCGAGGGCCCGGTCCAGGAGACCACCCTGGTCTCCGCCGCCCGCAAGGCCGGTGTCACACACCTGGTCAAGCTCTCCACCAGCGGTGTCGGCTTCGGCGCCACCGACCCGCTCACCTCCGGCCACCGCGCCGGCGAGCAGGTCATCAAGGAGTCCGGGCTGGCGTGGACCACCCTGCGTCCCGGCACCTTCATGGTTTACCTCTACGGCTATGCCCACACCATCCGCAAGGAGCGGACCATGTACGTCACCGAGGGCGACCCGGTCTCCGCCATGATCCACCCGCGCGACATCGCGGCCGTCGCCGCCAACGTCCTCACCACCTCCGGCCACGAAGGTCGTGCCTACACCCTGACCGGCAGCGAGGCCCTCAGCCCGCAGCGCCAGGGCGAGATCATCGGGGAGGCCCTCGGCCAGGACGTCAAGGTCGTCGAACGCACCACTGCCGAAGCCCAGGCGGAGTTCGACCGCCTCGGCTGGGGCGGCCCGAGACTTGAGGCCCTGCTTGAGCTCAAGCGCCAATCGGCCGCCTGGGACTGGAAGATCTCCGACTCCGTCGAGAAGATCACCGGCACCATGCCGCTGACCTTGCGCACCTGGGTCGACGAGAACATCCACATCTTCGGCTGAGCCGGCCCGCATACGGCACGGCGGAGGCGTAGTCGGGGCCGGCGCGCTGGCCCCGACTACCCGACGCAAGTCCAGCGTGATCACGATTTACAGCTGGATTAATTTCAGGATCCCCGCCCGAGTTCAGCCGGTCATTCCTCAATGCAGCCGGTCACCCGACCCGTTGGCCGAGCGCCGCAGTTATTCCTCTTCCTGGTAGAAGCGGCCTACCCAGGCCTCCAACTGAGCGCCGAACTCCGCCTCCGCTACGGCCAAGAGGTCGCCGGGGTTGTCCGGGGGGGGTGAGGCCGAAGGTCTCATCACCCGGCTGGTGCTCCCGGCCGATGCCGGGCTGCTGTTCGTCCAGGGCGGTATCGGCGCCGGCATCCCCGTCGTGAGCGCGACCGCGGGCATCGAGCTCGGCGGTCAACTCGGCCTCGCCGGACAACTCACCGCGGACGTCCACCTGCTCTGGACGCGGTCGCGCGGCCTGGTCCTGGACGCCGAGGCAGGGTTGTCGGCGCAGCCCGTCTTCCGCTTCACCGCCGACGCGTTCGTACTCGTCACCGCCGATCTGCTGCTCACCACCGTGGAGCTGTACCAGCGGAAGTGGAAACTGGCCGCATTCGACTACGGGTCGAACCTCACCTTCGGCGTCTTCCTGCCGCTCCATGCCGAGGGAGGCCGACTGGACTTCAGCTTCGACAGGATGCGCTTCGAGTACCCGAGCATCGACGCCGCCGAACTCGCCCGCGGCGTGCTCCGCCGCATCATCGACACCTGACCACGCAGCACAGTGCGCGCCACCCGGGCGCGCTGGTGGCGCACGGCATTCCTCCGGCGAACTTCGTCACCGACGCCCGCCGACTCCCAGTCGTGGACCTCGATGTCCGCGTACCGGCTCGGGGACAGGACGGCCCGTGCCGCATCCGGGTCCGGCGCCCGGACCAGCGCTGCCGTGCCCAGCCACGTGGTGCCGTCGTCGGACAGCAGCGGCCCGAACGCGATCAGCTCGTCCTGGTTGGGTGGCACCGCAACGTCGGCGGCCTGCTCCGGACCGAAACCAAGCACCAGGTACCGGTTGCCGTCGGTCCGGCCGCCGGGGAAATCCCACATGGTGCGCCCCAGCAGGTTGCGCCACCGGCGCAACAGCACGTCCCGGTACACGCCCGCCTGGTAGTTGGGCTCGTCGAAGGCGAACGCACGGGCCGCAGCAGGATCCGGCAGGTCGACGATGTGTACGCTGCCGGTGGGTGTTTCGCCGTCGGCGGCGAAGGTCGGGCCGCGCGCGATGATCTCCTTGGCGTACCGGTCCATGTAGGACCAGTGCTCCTCCAGCAGCTTGTCGCGCAGCGCCCCGGAATCGGCCCGATCACGGTGGTAGCAGAAGAACTCCATGACCGCAGATCCTCACCGACGCACGGCAGCATCTCAACACGTTTCGGCGATGCGAAGCCCCCCACCCCGCCTCCTCACACGAGGGAGGCGAGGAAGGCGGTCCCAAAAAAGGAGGAGCACAAAGCTCCGGTCGTGATCAGCCGGACAGAACCTCAGGCACCGGCCAACTCGGCGTTCGCCCGCTCCGTGACCAGGGTCAACACGCGGCCGGCGAGCGCCAGTTCCTCGGCCGGAATACCAGCGTACAGCCGGGCGGAGATCTCGGCGGTCTCGGCGGCGGTGCTCTCGCAGAGCTCTCGTCCGGCGTCCGTGAGCCGCAACCGGGACGCCTCCGCCGGGTCCTCTTCCAGCAGCTTCGTGGCCGTCAGCTCCTCGATCACGCCGCGCACGACCGACTCGTCGATCTTCAGCGATCCGGTGACGTCGCCGACGAGCTCGTCCCTGCCGATGGACTCACCCGCGATCACGACGGCCCGGAGGGCGACACTCTGGTGGAACGTGGCGCCGTGGCGGGCCATTACGCGCTCCACGAGGGCGCGCCCGGCATAGTGCGCCAGGGCTATGACCCGGCCATTGACTGTGGGTGCGGTGGTGGTCATGACTGCTCCTCATCGTGCTCTGTGTGCGGATCAAGAGGTGTGTTGAGCAGGGTCGCCAGTTCGCGGGTGAACTGCCGGGTGCGCGGGCTGTCCTGTCCCCCGAGCGGCTCCAGCAACTGGTCCAGCAGTCCCTGGACCACCTTGATCGCCCGGCGTGTGACGTCGCGCCCGTGCTCGGTGAGCGTCAGCTGCATGGCGCGCGGGTCGTTCGGATCCCGGGTACGGGCGACGAGTCCGGCGGCCTCCAGGGCGCGGGCGAGCTTGGAAACGTACAGCGGTTCAAGTCCTGTGGTGTCGGCGAGCTGACGCTGACTGGGCCGCAGTCCGGAGCGCCCCATACCGTGCAGCGACGCCATCAGCGCGTACTGGGCATGGGTCAGACCCAACGGCGCGACCGCCCGGTCGACGGCCACCCGCCACTTCATCGACAAGCGCCAGACCAGGAACCCTGCCGTGGCGCGCTCAGTTGCTGAACTCACTCGAAATACAGTACATGGCTGCTATGTACATGGCTACTAATTGCTCCTCTGCACCGGCTGCTCTTCCGCGGCATCGGCTGCATCGACTGCTACGCCTCACGGCCAAGCCCATCCGCCTTGGCGTCATCCGCCTTGCCGTTCACCATCAGGGTCGCCGCCAGGGCCGACGCGGCCGCAGTCCAGGCGCTGGCCGAACAGGCGCACCGTGAGTGCTACATCGCCAACTCCTGCCGAGCCGCGCACGCCCCGGAGCTCCTCTTCCCGCGACACATTCAGCGATGGGATGCGCAGGCGTCAGCCAGCCATTACCCGCCCGCGCGCGCGGCCGGCCTCCTTTTGGCGGCGTTGAGCATGTCCCGCACCCGCGTGACCTCCCACGGCGCGTCTTCCACAGGCCAGTTCGCGTTCAACTCCCCAAGCAGGGCGCGCTGGCTCTCGAAGACCTCTTCCCGCATCAGCCCCCACGCCGCAGCGGCTTGAACCTCTACCTCGGGGCACCGCGTCGCCCGGACCAGTGCCTCCACGGAGTTGGTCCCCAAAGACTCATCCAGCAGTTCCAATGCCCTGACGCGCGTGTACAACGGCACGTTCTCGTCGCAGGCGACCTTGCCCAGCGCCTCGACGAGCCGTAGGTCGGCTTCCTCCGCGTCGTTGAACACCGCTTCCACCGCATCGAGGACCCGCTCGCGAACCCGCTCGCCCGTCGCGGTCTCCAGGACTTCGGCCACCAGGGACGGCTCTTCCGCTGCCACGACGTCCAAGGCCGACAGCGCGGAGAGGTGCTTGGCCTCGGGCCCGTACGTGCGACTGAGCCCGGCCGGCGAGGGAGGCTGCCGCAGCACCTCCCGGATGCGGTCCAGGACGAGTGCCCTCTCCGGTCCCCGTGCTTCCTCGCCGCCCCGCTTCACCACTCCGTCGGGACTCCACCAGTGGTCGAGGGCGATGCCGACGGCCGCCTGGTCCTCGCTTTCGAGCAGCGTACGAAGCGCCTGGTGATACGACTCGTCCACCACGGGAGCCCGCAGCCTCTTGTGGGCGCGATACAGGTCCGGGTCCGCCAGCCGGTGTCCTTTCCAGTGGACACTGTGCGGCTTGCCGAAGATCAGCTCGATGGGGTCCTGGCCCCAGGGGCGCTGGGGAGGCCGGTCGTCCCAGCTCTCGGCGACCTCCTCCAGCGTGGTGCGGTGCCGATCCAGGCCTCCCGTCTCGACCAGGTAATAGGACGCGTGGGCCTGCACCTCCGGCTCACCCTCGCGGAGCGCCCGCAGAAGAATGTCGTCCGCGTCCGCGCCGAGGCTCTCGGCCAGGACGCGGATCGCCGTCTCCTTCGCAACGCAGAAGCCGACGGACGGGTCGATGATCAGGTCACCCAGGGCGGCGACGAGCCTGTCGTCCTTCACCTCGGCCGCGTCGAGCACGCCGGAGGCCACCCACATCGCCTCCGCCCGCACGGAGTTGGAGTCGGTGCGCAGGAGAACGTCCAGCAGGAGGTCCGCGTCGCGGGGCTCCGCATGCCGCGCCCCGATCACGTTCAGCGCACTCACCTCGGCGGGAGATATCGGCCGCCGGAGCACCTCACGAGCGCGGGCCAGCACCTCGGGGAGGTAGGACTCGGCACGTTCCTCGTCATCCAGGACATGGCGCAGCCCCTCCGAGGAGTCGTAATGGTCGAGCGCAATACCTACGGCGACCGGGTCCTCGCTGCGGAGCAGGGTGCCGAATGCGTGCAGGCATCCTTCGTCGCTGAGCGGGAACCTCAGCTCGTCGTGGGCCTTGCGGAGCATCGGATCGTCCAGCTCGGTGTCTTTCCAGTAGGTGCTGTGGAAGCCCTCGCACGCTTCACGACGAATGCGCTCGGCCTCCCACCCCGCGTCCTCCGACCAGGACTCCGCGAGCCGCCGGACGCGGTCGCGGTGGGCGCGGAGCCGCAGGGGTGTCGCGAGACAACCCGCCGCATACACCTGGAGTTCCAGTTCTGACGACTCACTGAGACGAACGATGAGGTCCTCGACCTCCGGCAGATCGAGATCGTCCAGGGCCTGCATGGCGTCCTTGCGCTCCCCGACATCGAGTCGCTCGTCGAACACCATGTCGCTGATCAGCGCAAACAGCCGCCCGTTCGGCTCCTCGCCCTGCGCGAGGGCGGTGCCGGCCGCGAGCAGCGCCATCTCCCGTACCTCGCCGTCCGGGGCGCCTTCGAGGACCTCGGCGATCAAGTCCGCGTCCTCCTCCTCGGCGAGATGCCACATCACGGTGAGAGCGCTCGCGTGGCTGCGGCCGGACGGAGATCGTCCAAGGAGGTCCCGGGCGGCGAAGCGCACCTCGTTGTCCAACGGCCAGTAGGGATTGTCCCCGCCCCACCTGGTGACTGCCTGCGCTGACTGGTAATCGTCCAGAGCCCCACGGACGACGTCGATGTCGTCGCTCTCCAGCCGGGCACTGAACTCGCCGAGACGGGACTTCTCCTCGTCGCTCACGCGACCTCCTTCGGGATCATCCCGCCAGGCTGGCAGAGCCGTCCGGGCCGTGTCTCCCCTTTTCCGATCACGCCGTCCTGACAGCGGGCGCCGCAGGAGCCGATCACGCCGCCCTGACACCAGACGTCATGGGAGCCCTTTCACCGGTCTGGCCGGCTAGTCCGTGGCCGCGGGTTCCGACGGGATCCCCGGGCGCGTACCAGGCACGGACGGCTGTCGTTCCTCGTGCCTGCCCAGCGCCGTGAGGGTCAGGGTCACGGTGACCGATCCGGCCGCCATCAGCGTCATCGCCGCGGCCGGCGAGGTCAGTTGGGCCAGCGTGCCCGCGAGGGCAGCGCCGACGCCCTGCAGGGCGGCCATGCCGGTGGCGTGCAGGCCGAGGGCTTGACCCGCGAGGTGGTCGGGGGTGAGGGACATCAGGCGTTCCTGCAGGACCAGGCTCGCCGCGAAGCCGACGGAGGCCACGGTGGCGGCTACGGCCGACAGCGTCACTCCCGGCCGTAGCACGAAGAAGAGGTAGGGAACGGCCAGCAGCAGACGCAGTGGGGTTGCGAGTCGAGGGCGCACCGCAGGCGGGACCAGGCGGCCCACCGCCATGTCACCCACGAACATGCCCAGCGCCCCGCACGCGTAGAGCGTGCCGGCGGCTGCGGGGGCGTAGGAGACGTAAAGCGAATCGCCGCCGACGACCAGGCCGTTGGGAACCCACAGGCCCAGGTACGCCAGGCGGCGGGGGCGTGAGGACCACAGGAGGGCGTTGGTGCGCCAGGTCGCCGAGACGGACGGGCGGCCGGCGGACGGCGGTGAGCGGGCCGTGAGGCCCAGGCGGGTGACGAGGGCCGACGTCAAGTAGAGCACCGCCGCGAGGAGCAGGCAGGTCCGTGGGGACAGGAGCGCCAGCAGTGCGCCGCCGGTCGCGAAACCGGTCATCTGCATCAGCCCCCAGAGCATGTTGTACACCGAACGCCCCAGGACATAGCCGTCCTTGGACAGGATCTCGTTCAGCAGTCCCCCACGCACTCCCCCGCCCAGCGACGCGACCAGGCCCTGCAGGAGTACGACGACGAAGACCGCCCAAGCCGGCAGGCCGGGCAACGCCAACACCGAGGTACCGGCCGCGAAGGCGAGGGCGAGGCCGGACAGGGTCGTGCGCGGAGGCAGGCGGTCGGCGCCCGAGAGCAGGAACGTGGCTCCCAGCAACTGCACCAGCTGCGGGCCGAACATGCTCACCGCCGACAGGAATGGCGAGCCGGTGGCCCGGAAGACCAGCGTGCCGAGGGCCAGGCCGCCGATTGTCTGGGCTGCGGCGAAAGCGGCGAAGGAGAGCAGGAAAGGGGTGAACTCCGGGGTGCGGAACAGGATTCGGTAGCTGCGCATGGGTCGGAGTCTCGGAGCGGCCCGAGGGCCGTGTTTACTGTTTCGCCGACACGCGAAAGGTCGTACGCATGGGCCTATGGCAGATCGACACCGACACCCTGGCCCGGAGCCGGTTCATGCTCTCGCCGTTCGCCGAGACCTTCGCGAGCCTGAAACTGCTGCACGCGGGGACCGGTACCCATCCGGGCGAGGAGGCTTGGCTGCGCGCGCACCTGCCCGGCTACCGCGCGCGCCTCGCGGCCGACCCGGTGACCGCACTGCTGGTGCGGGCGGCACTCGGCACGTCCTGGATCGCCGACTTCTTCTGCCCCACCTCGTGCGTCGGGGAGAGCTTCGAGGAGACCGTGGCCCGCGTGCGGGCGACCGGGGGCGGGGAGGCGCGCGCCAACCTCCGTGTGTCCCTCCGGGGCCCGCTCCCCGCCGCCCTGGAGCGGGACGACCTGCCCGAGCGGGCGACCGTGCTCCTGACGTACGTCTGGGAAGAGACCGTGCGGCCGTATTGGGAACGTCGGCGGCGCGTCCTGGAGGCCGATGTGGTCGCACGGACCGCGCGGGTGAGCCAGGGCGGCTGGGCGGCCGTGCTGGACTCGCTGCGACCGGGGACGCGGTGGCTCGGGGAGAGCCGGTTCCAGGTCAACCTGCACACGTATCCGCCGCGGGAGATCGCCGCCGGGGCCGAGCTGCTGTTCATGCCGGTGACGCCGAGGACCGGGTGGGTGTCCTGGGAGGGACGGGAGCGGTACGCCGTCGTCTACCCGTGTCTCGGGGTGCTCGCCGAGGACCACGACCGGCGGCCCGTTCCGGCCGGGCTCGGGGCGCTCATCGGGACTGCGCGGGCCGGACTGCTGGTGCTGCTCGGGACTCCCATGAGCACGACCCAGCTGGTCGCCGTGACTGGCCAGGTACTGGGGTCGGTGGGGCGGCATCTGCGGGTGCTGCTGGACGCGGGACTGGTGGAGCGGCGTCGGGCCGGGCGGTCGGTGCTCTACGTGCGAACGGCGGCCGGGGAAGTGCTCGTCACGGCGTCGGGGGCCGGCACCGGTGACCCCCCAACAGGTCCGGCCTGAAGTACACGGGCTGGTCCAGCCGGAGCAGCCCATCGCCGAAGGCCGGCCCGACCGCCAGGGACAGGATGGGGTTGGTGGCGCTGAAGGCCCGCTCTACCCGACCTCCGCGGTGACCACCATGGGCGTCTCAGCATCGGCCTGTGCGAGCAGGGCGCCGCCCGGCGCCCACAGCGCGGAGCGGCCGCAGCCGGTCCACTCGCCGGCCGGGCCAACATGGTTGGCCATCACCACGTACAGATTGAAGTTCTTGGCGATGCCCGGATACACCGTCGCCAGCTCTTCCACGCCGCCGCCCGTGCCATACAGCGAGCTGGCCAGATGGACCTGACACCCATCGGCGGCACCCCGGGAGACCAGTTCGGAGAAGTGGTTGTCGAAGCACGTGGCCAGAGCGAAACGAAGTCCTCCGAGCTCAAATCGCCCGTCACACCGCCCTGCCTGGAACACATCCTGCTCGTGCTCGAACAAATGCTGCTTGCGATACGTGGTAATCAGCTCGCCGTCAGCACCGAAGACCAACGTCTCGATGGCTGGCCGCGCTCCGTCGGTGGGCGCACCGTCGGCAGGCGCAACGCAATTGACGACGCTGGCGACACCAGACGCCCGAACCGCATCCAGGCGCGGATCGTCCGCCTGCACCCAGAGATCACGACGGGCAAGCACGGCTTCCAGCTCGTACCCGGTCAGCGCCAGCTCAGGGAAGACCACCAGCTCGGCTCCCTGAACACGCGCCTCGTCGGTGAGGGAAGCCATCTGCTGCACGTTCGCCGAAATATCCGCAGGAACGCAGGTGAACTGGGCTGTCGCGATCTTCATGGACCTAGCATGCCAGCCTGCGACCTCCACGGTTGCCAGGGGTGCTGCCAGACACCACGTGATCGAACAGTCAGGCTCGGGTTGGCCCGTGAGCGTTGTGGCCTGCGGCGCGCACCACCCTGAACTGCCGATGAACTACACGGCGGAGGCCCTCCACACCCGTCCGGTCGAAGAGCTCCCCTTCGTCGAGCTCGAACCCACCGACCACCCCCTCGCCGTTGAGCAACGGACGGGAATCACCCTGGACCGGGGACGAGAAATCGCCGCCACCGTACTTCACACCGCCTGCGACGGACGGCCGTGATGACAGACGCATGGCAGACGCATGGCAGACGCATGGGCAGGCTCACCTGTCTTCCTGCCTGCTACTCCCTGCCTGCTACTCCTTCGGCCTCTTGCTCTGCCGACTTCAGATGCCGGCCCGGAGCCGGCGGCTACATCGGGTGCGGGTTGTGGCGTGTCTGTTTGTCTGTGTCCGTCAGGGCGATGCGGGCGGTGATGCGCTTGCCGACCGGCTCCTGCTCGATGGAGAGGGCCTCCGCGACCGCCTTGACGATCTCCAGACCGTGCTGGCCGATCCGGCCGGGATCGGTGGCCCGCGCCGCGGGGACGGTGGGGTCGCTGTCCCATACGACGACGTCCACGCTGACGGCGTTGATGCGCAGTTCCATCAGGGCAGGGCCGGGTGCGTACTTGCGGGCGTTGGTGACCAGCTCGCTGACCACCAGCTGAATGAGGTCCCTGGCACGTGCAGGCACCGACAGCAGATGGATATCGTGGGCCTGGTCGAGGAAAGCCATGGCGTAGTGGCGCGCATCAGCGATGCACCCGTCGTCCCCGTCCAGGGCGTAGCCGGCACGCATCAGATGCTCGTGCAGCGCCCCACAGCCGTCCGTGTCGGCATGGGAATCCACCGGCCCCACCTCGCTCCCAGTTCACGCACGCGTCAGTACCCAGCCTGCCGCCATGCATACCGCAGGAGGTGCTATTCGGCACAGTCCGTCCTGGTGCGTCCGGTCAGCGTGGCGGGCGGAATCGTCCGCGCACGCCTCCTGACCTGGGTAGGTAAAGCTGAGCCTGAGCACAGTCGAGGACATGAGGCCCATATCCAGGAAGCCGGCCCGGCCGGACCGGCTCTTTCCGTCGAGCACCAAGTGGTCTACAGCATCTGCGCGTTGACCTCGACTGTGCGCCCCTCCGTGGACAGCGTGCGCCAGACAGCAGACAGACCTACCGGCGTATTTCCTGGCAGTCGTCGAGGACGAGGAATCCCTGACGGGGGCTGACCTTGAGGGGGGACTCACCGCGTTCGATGCGGTCCCCCAGCGGCCAAGGGCGGTGGTAGACCATGAGGGTCTCCTCGCGGCCGAGGATGGTGGCGCCGTCCAGGACGTAGGGGAGTTCGTCCCGCACGTAGCGCACCGCCGCAGCAGCCTGCTGGTCGTCGACGCAGGCATCGGGGCCACGGACGGTGCGCAACCGGCCGCTGACGGCCTGACGGCTCATCTCCAGGCAGGCGCGCCGGAAGGTCTCGTCGGCCGCGAACGCCCGGTCCACCTGCGTCGCGGAGCCCGAGGTAGTGCGGGTTGTCGGCGAAGTCGCCGAAGTCATGGACGGCCACCTGTCGTGCCGGCGCGCACGCCTCCAGCGCTTCCTCCGCCGCGCGCCTCCTGCGCGTCACCTCCTTGCGTGCCTTGGCCAGGGGTCTGGACTCACCGACCGCTTCCCTTCGTATCGTTCACCCGCCCCGGGGCCTCGGGTGTGGCTTCACCCTTCGGGCTAGCACAGGCGCACTGCCAGGGCGGCGATGTCGTCGTCCAGGCGTCCTCTGCTGTAGCGGAGGAGGTCGCGGTGGAGGGCCAGGAGCAGTTCGTGGGGTGTCGTCGGGGGCTGCTGGCTCATCCAGGCCGCCAGCGGGAAGAACCCGCCGTCGCGGGCGCGGGCCTCGGCGACCCCGTCGGTATAGAGAAGCAGCAGGTCGCCGGGGGCGAAGGCGAAGGTGTCGATGGTGTAGTGCTCACCGATCAGCTCCGCGAGGTTGAGCAGCGGCGAGGGGGTGGTGGGTTCGAGGGCGCGGAGTTCTTCGCGGTTCAGGAGCAGCGGCGGGGGGTGTCCGCAGTTGAGGATCTCGATGCGCCGGCCCTCGTGCGGGATCTCGACGAGAAGGGCGGTGGCGAAGCGCTCCATCGGCCCCTCGGGGGGAAAGGCGGCGTTGTAACGCGTGCTGCTGGCGTCCAGCCGGCGCGCGACGCTGACCAGGTCGGCTTCGCCGTAGGCCGCCTCCCGGAAGGAGTTGACGATCGCCGCGGCCGCCCCCACTGCCGGCAGGCCCTTGCCCCGCACATCGCCGATGAGCAGCCGGACCCCGTATCGCGTGTCGACCACCTCGTAGAAGTCGCCGCCGATTCGGGCCTCCGCCGCTGCCGCGAGATACAGCGAGTCGATCTCGACGCTGCCGAAGCGGCGCGGCATCGGGCTCAGCACCACCTGCTGCGCCGCGTCGGCGACGAGCCGCACCTGAAAGAGGGTCCGCTCCCGCTGGAGCCGGACATGACTTCCGTACGCGGCCGCCACGGTGACGGCAATGATCCCCGCAGCCGTCCACCACGTCCCCAGACCGGGGAAGACCAGGCTGAGGCCGATCATCAGGAAGAGGCAGACCGTGCCCAGCAGGACGGTGGGGAGCACCGGCCACATGGCGGCGGCCAGGGCCGGGGCCGCGGGCAGGAGGCGGCTGAAGGCCACTTCCGGCGGAGTGGCATATGCCAGGCTGGCGATGACGACGGTCAGGATCACCGGCGACAGCCGCACAAGCCACCGGCCGTGGCGCCGACGGAGCCGCGGCCGTCCAGACTCGATCACACTCCACAGAATATCTACGTAAAGAGGACGTAGCGCCCTGACAGATCCGAGCCGGTCACCTTGAGCTCGATTCGTTCGCGTGTTCGATATATGACAGGATGCGGGAATGGCGAAGGAACGTGAAGAGTCTCGGACATGCGGCGTCGGTGGGCCTGCGCCTTGGGCCCCCGGGCCGGGGATCCCCGATGACCTGCTGAGGGCGAAGACGCTGGTGTACGACCCGAGTGGGTTCATGTGCTCGCCGCCGGCGCCGGAAGCGGAGAGCGCCGAGTACGGGGCGTGCGAGTTCACGTTGGACGGCCACTCGGTCAGGTTCCGCGTGGCCAAGACGACCCCGACGAAGGTCGGCCAGTTCGTCACGGTGTGGAAGAGGTCCGAGGGCGGGCCGATCCAGCCCTTCGATGCCGAAGATCCCGTTGATCTGTTCGTCATCAGTGCCCGTGAGGGCGAACGGTTCGGGCAGTTCGTGTTCCCGCGGGAAGTGCTCCGTGCACGGGACATCGTGTCAACGAACGGTTCCGGCGGGAAACGAGCCTTCCGCGTCTATCCGCCATGGGTGACCACCACCAACCGCCAAGCCCGCAGCACACAGACCTGGCAGGTGCAACACTTCCTGCAGCTGTCCGACGACGAGCCCATCGACGTTCCCCGCGCCCACGCGCTCTACCACCCCCATGGGAACTGATGACGTTGCTTGACCGCCGGCCTCGCGCCCTCGCGGCCCGGTCGTGCGACGGGAGGTGAAGGTTTTACGCCTTGCCGGCGCGGGGCCGTTGGGCCCACACCGGCAAGGCTTCGGTGTTCAGGGTTCCCGCCCTCAGCCTCTGGGCAACGAGTCGCCCGCAGCGAGGTGGCGCAGCGTGGTGATGGAGGGGGTGAAGGCGTACACGGAGCCCTTGGTGGTGACGCACTGCGCCATGGTGATCGTGGCCTTCGGTCCGCGCGGGGGGTCGAGCGCGATCTCGCCACCGCCGTCGGGCCCGGTGACCTTGTCGAGGCAGTTGGGCGCCCCCGTTGCGCCCGGTGTGAACCGCCCGTTGTTGGACCAGCTCGCCTGGACGAATTCGAACTGCTCGTCAATTGAGGTGCCGTAACAGACGAACATCAGCCCGCGGTCCGCCTTGGGGTCGTCTTCCAGGAGCGGGCCGTAGGGGATGCCCCGGCGCATGATCCGGTTGCTGTCCACCGGGATGTTGGGGTTGGCCTTGCGGGGGTTGGTACGGCGGATGTGCGCGGCGCACGGGGTCCGGCCGCCTTCCGGGTCGTCCGCGTAGTCGAAGTCGTTGGCGTCGCTGCCGAGGCCCTTCAGGCGGTCGGTGGGGGCCGCCAGGGGGGTGCCGTCCAGGTGCCTGCCGACCAGGCACGCTCCCAGTTGGGTTGCGTCGAGCTCCGGCACGAAGTTCTCGGCCTGCTCGGCCACCGCGTCGCGCCAGCCCTGGACGTCCTGGCTCATGCGGCGCACGACCTGGAGCGAACCGTTCTTCATCCAGGCAGGGCCGGTGCGGTTCTTGCTGTTCGGCTCGGTCTGGTAGCCGAAGACGAACTCACCCGGTTCGATGAGCTTGGCTCCGGGGCGGTTCTCGCGGAAGCCCGGGTTGGTGGGCTCCTCGCGGTGGAAATCCTTGACGCCGGGCTGGGAGATGCCGTCCTTGTAGCCGAAGTGCTCATGCCCCTTCAGCTTGCCGGGCAGGGTCTGGCCGTCGTCCTGATGGACCAGCGTCATGTCGTGCGCCTCGTCCGCGGCCTTGATGTTCTGCAGCTTCGCCTCGAGCGCCTCCTTGCTGTCCGAGGCCACCAGGAGGATCGCGTGCACCATGGTGCTGGGCGAGCCGAACAGCCAGTTCTTCGGGTCGCTCGCCCCGGTGTCGCTGAGTCGCGCGGCACTTGCAGCCGCACCGTTGAGCAGCTGCGGGAAGTTCTTGAGGTCTTCCCTGAGCACCTGCTCGCTGTCCGCGGCGACACTGAGCAGGCCCGGGAAGGTGAGGGAGACCCCGACCCAGGTCGCCTGCTGCGCCGGGTCCTGGCCGTACGCCCGGCGGGCCAGTGAGAACTCCTCATTGAAGTCCTCCACGTCGGCGGTCACCGCCACGCTGTTGAGGATCACGGACAGCCATCCGCGCCCCTTCGCCTTGTCCTCCGGGAACCGCATGTAGCGGAACGCCATGTGGTCCTTGTTGAACGCGGCCAGGACATTGCCCTGGATCTCCCGCGACGTACGCAGCGTGGGTGTGGGCAGCTGCTCCATTGCGGGCGCAGCCGTGGGGCGCACGCGGGTGGTGGTCATGCGACACTCCCGATCACATAGAGTGGTTGTATGATTACGAATATGTCATTGTGAAAATTTCCGTCGTTCTAAACAGGTGCTGCGCCAGTCGAGTCCCGAGGTCGGCCGACGAGTACGGAGCCGTGCGGTAGTGCGCCATTGCGGTGGTCGGCAGATGTCTGCGAGTGCCGGAGCGCGATGCCTGGTGCACTGCGATCGATCCCGGTGGCGCACACTCAGCCGGCCAGGAGGCGCATGTGGTTCCGACAGGAGCTGACGACCAGGACGAGACGCTGATCTGCGGACCGCATCCGCTGCGCCATTACGCGCTGTTGGCCGATGGGGAGCGAGGGGTGCTGGTCGGTCCACGGGGAGAGTTCGTCTGGATGTGCGCTCCCCGTTGGGACTCCGGAGCGGTCTTCTCCGCCCTGATCGGCGGGTCGGGCAGCTACGCGGTAACGCCGATGAACCGCAATGTCTGGGGCGGCTACTACGAAGCGGGCTCACTGATCTGGCGCAGCCGCTGGGTCACCGACGACGGCGTGGTGGAGTGCCGTGAGGCCCTCGCCTTCCCCGGAGACCCGCACCGGGCCCTGATCCTCCGTCGCGTCATCGCCCGCGAGAAGACCGCAAAGCTCCGGGTGGTCCTGGAACCCTCCGCCGACTTCGGACACCACTCCCTGCGCGACCTGGCACGGGACGACGACGGGACGTGGCATGCCCGCTCCGGCGACCTGGCTCTGCGTTGGTCCGGGTGTGCCTGGGCGAGACCGGCCGGCCCGGGTGCCTGCCGGCTGACGGCTGAACTGACGGTCGAGACCGGGACGCACCACGACCTGGTCCTGGAAATCAGCGACCAGGCCCTCCCCAGCCGCCCGCCCGACGCGGCCACGCTGTGGGAGGACACGGAGGCCGCATGGCGCCGAGAGGTGCCGGAGCTGGGCAACGCCATCGGTCGACGGGACGCCCAGCAGTCATTCGCCGTGCTGCGCGGACTGACCGGTTCGGCGGGCGGCATGGTGGCATCGGCGACCACGAGCCTGCCGGAACGAGCGGAGGCGGGCCGCAACTACGACTACCGCTACGTATGGATCCGGGACCAGTGCTACGCCGGCCAGGCGGCCGCCGCGGCCGGCGCCCACCCGCTGCTCGACGACGCCGTACGGTTCCTCACGGCCCGGCTGCACGAGGACGGCCCCCGGATGGCTCCCGCCTACACGGTCGACGGTCGCAGAATTCCCAGGCAGCAGCAGTTGAACCTGCCGGGTTACCCGGGCGGCTTCGACCGCATCGGGAACCAGGTCAGCGACCAATTCCAGCTCGACGCCTTCGGCGAGGCCCTCCTGCTGCTCGGCGCGGCGGCCCGCCACGACCGGCTCGATACCGACGCCCGACGCGCTGCGTCCCTCGCCGCCGACGCCATCGCGCGCCGCCATCACGAGCCCGACGCCGGCGTATGGGAACTGTCACCCCGCCCATGGACCCACAGCCGGCTCATCTGCGCCGCAGGGCTGCGTGCGATCGCCCGGGCGAAGGTCTCGCCGACGCGGTCGGCGGAATGGCTGGCGCTGGCCGACCGGCTGGTTTCCGCGGCCGCTGCCGAGTGCCTGCATCCGTCGGGGCGTTGGCAACGCTCCCCCGAGGACCCGGGGTTGGACGGTGCCCTGCTCTTCCCTCCGTTGCGGGGAGCGCTTCCGGCCGATGACCCGCGTACGGTCGCGACGCTGCGGGCGTACGTCGGGAAACTGTCGCAGGATCATTTCGCCTACCGGTTCCGCCACGACGACCGGCCGCTGGAGGAAGCCGAAGGCGCCTTCCTCCTGTGTGGCTTCGCCACGGCGCTGGCCGAGCACCAGCAAGGCAACGAGGTGGCGGCCCACCGCTGGTTCGAACGCAACCGCACGGCCTGCGGGCCCCCAGGGCTCTTCTCCGAGGAGTACGACGTCATACAACGTCAGATGCGCGGCAATCTGCCCCAGGCATTCGTCCATGCGCTGATGTTGGAATGCGCCGTCCGCCTGGCCGAACCCTGGCGTGCACCGTAGGACCGTGCTTCCCGGGGGCCCGCCTCACCCCGGAGGTAGGGGTATCCCCACCACCTCCGTCCGCCAGCCGGTGGAGGTGAAGTACAGCCGGTCGATGGTGTCGGCGGCGGGGGCCGAACGGCGAGGCTCGGGGCATGAGAGAGCTACCTGTGCGGGCCGCTCGGTGGAGTGCGTTGCACCCCTGGCGGGCGATTGTCGGTTGGTTGGTTTTCGTGGTGGTGTGCCTCGGGCTGGGGGCGGCGGTGGGGACCCACAGCGCCTCGACCGAGGACTATCGGGTCGGTGAGGCCGGCCGGGCCGAGGCGATGGCGGCCGAGGGGCATCTGCAGCGGAAGCCCGTTGAGCAGGTGCTGGTGTCCGCGAAGGGCGGGGCGCCGGACCGGCGCGGTATCGACGCCGCGGCACATGAGGTCGCCGCACGGATGAGGACGTTGCCCGAGGTCGAGAGCGTGGCCGCGCCGCGGGCCGCGCACCACGGGAACGCTCCGGTGGTCATGGTCGAAGTCACCATGAGGGGCGCGGAGTTGGATGCGCGTCAGCACGTCGGGCCGTTGCGGGCACAGACCGCAGCGGTGCAGCGGAACCATCCGGAGCTGGTGGTGGAGGAGACCGGGAGCCCGTCCATCAGTCAGGGGGTGGATGGCCAGCGCGGTAGTGATCTCGCGCTCTCCGAGGCGATCACGCTGCCGGCCACTTTGATCACACTGCTGCTGGCGTTCGGCTCGCTGGTGATGGCCGTGGTGCCGTTGCTGCTGGCGCTGTCGTCGATCGCGGCGGCCCTGGGGCTGTCCATGCTGGCCTCGCACCTCTTCCCCGATGCGGGCGTCGGGACCAACGTCATCATCCTGATCGGCCTCGCGGTGGGTGTCGACTACACCCTCTTCTACCTCAAGCGGGAGCGGGAGGAGCGGGCGCGGTCCGGCGGCCGGCTCGGTCCGGAGGCGGTGGTGGAGCTGGCCGCGGCGACCTCCGGGCGGGCGGTCGTGGTGTCCGGGCTGGCGGTGGCGGTCTCGACGGCCACGCTGTACCTGGCCGCGGACGTGATCTTCTCATCGTTGGCCACCGGCACCATCGTGGTCGTCCTGGTCGCCGTGGCAAGTTCGTTGACCGTGCTGCCCGCGGTGCTGGTCAAGACCGGACAGCGGGCCGAACGGCGGGCGCAACGCCGGGCGGGCGCACCCGGTCGGCGGTGGCAGCGAGCTGCCCGGACCGGCCGGAACGGGGCCGGGCGCGGCGGCCGGGTGTGGGCTGCGCTGACCCGGCCGGCGAGCCGGCGACCGGTGCTGACGCTGGCTGTGTCGGTGCTGCTCCTGCTGGGTCTGTCCGCTCCGCTGGCGGGGCTGAAACTGGTCGAGATGGGCCGGGACACGCACTCGCGGGAAGTACCGGCGATGCGGACGTACGACCGGCTGAACGCGGCGTTCCCGGAGCACCGGGTCACCCATCAGGTCGTGGTGCGGGCCCGGCCGGGCCGCGCGGGAGCGGTGGCCGGAGCGCTCACGGAACTGGGACGCCGTACGCAGGCCGACCCCCTGTTCACCGGCCGCCCGCGGCTGCGTACGTCGGAGGACCGGCGCATCAGCGTGCTGGAACTCTCCGTGCCGCACCTGGCGAACTCCGCGAAAGCGCGGACGTCCCTGGACCACCTAAGGAGCACCTATCTGCCCGCCACGGTCGGGCGGATACCCGGTGCGGAGGCGGGGGTGACCGGTGACGTCGCCCGGACCACGGACTACCCGGCCCACCAGAGCGCCAAGCTGCCACTGGTCATCGGTGCGCTCCTGCTGGTCACGTTCGTCATGACGGCGCTGGCGTTCGGCTCCGTGGTGCTGGGGCTGCTCGGCGTCGCGCTCAACCTGCTGTCGGCCTCGGCCGCGCTGGGGCTGCTGGTGCTGGTCTTCCAAGGCACCTGGGCCGAGGGTCTGCTGGGCTTCCACTCCACCGGATCGATCGGCTCCCGGGTTCCGTTGTTCCTCTTCGTGATCCTCTTCGGGCTGTCGATGGACTACCAGGTGTTCGTGGTCAGCCGGATCCGGGAGGCCGTCCTGCGGGGTGTGCCGACGCGCCAGGCGGTGCTCGACGGGATCGGCAGCTCGGCCGCGGTGGTGACCAGTGCGGCGGTCGTGATGGTGACGGTGTTCGCCAGCTTCGTCTTCCTGCACCTGATCGAGATGAAGCAGATCGGGTTCGTGCTGGCGGCGGCGGTGCTGCTGGACGCCTTCATCATCCGGATCCTGGTGCTGCCGGCGGCCATGACGCTGCTGGGCGAGGCGAGTTGGTGGCCGGCGCGCGGGCTGCGGCGGGCGCGGCGGACGGCGCCCGTGCCGGTCGGCGTAGGTTGATCACCATGAATCGGTGGTCGAGGGGTGCGAGCGGCCCCCACTCCTTCGGTGGAACGGTCTTCGGCGGAACGGCCTCCGGTCGCCTTGCCGACCCGTTCCGGGCCGGCACCCTGCGCCGCTGGAACGCGGTCTGCTGGGTGTTGTTCGGCGCGCTGTTCGTCGGACTCGCCACGACGGAGCGGCCGGGCGGGCGCACCTGCGCGGCGCTGGCGCTGCTGGGCTGTGTGGTGCTGTGCTACGCGCTCCTCGACCGGTTCCCCGGCAACCCGGTCCTCCGGCCGTACACCTACCTGTGGGTGCTGGTGCTCGGGCTCGGGGGCAGCGCGTACGTCTGGAGCGGCTATGCGGCGCTGTTCATCGTGACGCTGCCGCACTTCTGGCTGTTCGGCCGTACGGTGCGGGCCTCGCTGCGCTTCACCGGGCTCGCCACGGTGTCCACGCTGGCCGGGAGCTCGCTGCGGAAGGGCTGGAGCGCCGAGTTCTTCGGCTCGACGCTGGTCTCGACCCTGATCGTGGTCGCGGCCAGCGTACTGATCGGGCTGTGGGTGCACTCGGTCGTCGAGCAGAGCGGTGAACGGGCCCGGCTGATCGAGGAGTTGGAACAGACCCAGCTGCGGTTGGCCGAGGCCCACCGGCGCCAGGGAGCCGCCGAGGAACGCGAGCGCCTGGCCCGGGAGATCCACGACACCCTCGCGCAGGGCTTCGCCTCCGTCGTCGTGCTGGCCGAGGCCGCACGGGCGGGCCTGGCAACCGCCCCGGAACGGAGCGCCCAGCAGCTGCGCTCGATCGAGCACACGGCCCGCGAGAACCTCGCCGAGGCACGTGAACTGGTGGGATCGGCGCGGCAGAGCCGGGTGGCCGCCGGTTCGCTCGCCGGCACACTGCGGCGGACCCTGGACCGCTTCACCGAGGACACCGGGCTCACGCTCACCGCGGAACTGGCCGACCCGGTGTGCGAGCAGCACACCCGGATCGCGCTGCTGCGCTGTCTGCAGGAGTCGCTGGCCAATGTGCGCAAGCACGCGGCGGCCTCCCATGTGAGCGTGGTGCTGGCCCAGCAGCCGTACGGGGTGGAGTTGGAAGTCACCGATGACGGGCGGGGGTTCGTGATCGGCGAGGCGCCGGGGTTCGGGCTCGACGGGATGCGCAAGCGCCTGGCGGAGTTGGGCGGCCGGCTCACCGTCACCAGCTCGCTCGGCGACGGGACCCGGGTGCTCGCGACGGTCCCCCTGCTGCCCGCGGAGCCGACTCCGGCGGGACCGACTCCGCGGGAATCGACTCCGGTGGGACCGACTCCGATGGAACCCACTTCCCTGGAGCACGAGGAGAGGGCATGACGGGCGACCTGACCCAGCACCCGACCAGCGACGCGGTCCGCGTCATCGTGGTCGACGACCACACCGTGATGCGTGCGGGCGTCATCGCCCTGCTCGCCGCCGACCCGGACATCGAGATCGTCGGCGAGGCGGCCGACGGCCGCGCGGCACTGGAACTCGTCGGCCGGCACGCCCCCGATGTCGCCCTGGTCGATCTGCGCATGCCGGTGATGGACGGGGTGACCACCACGACCGCCATCGTGGCCAGGCACCCGCGGACCCGGGTGCTGATCCTCACCACGTACGACACCGACGCCGACATCGAGCGCGGGGTCGAGGCCGGTGCGATCGGGTACCTCCTCAAGGACACCACCGGTGAGCAGTTGGCCGACGCCATCCGGGCGGCGGCCCGCGGGGAAACGGTGCTCGCCCCCCGGGTGGCCGAGAAGCTCGTCGCCAAGATGCGGCAGCCCGTCCAGGTACCGCTCACCGCCCGGGAGACCGACGTGCTCAACGCGGTCGCCGACGGCCTCTCCAACGCCGAGATCGGCCGCCGCCTGGTCATCGCGGAAGCCACCGTGAAGACCCATCTGCTGCGGCTCTACGCCAAGCTGGACGTCAACGACCGTACGCGTGCGGTGGTGGTGGCCCTGGAACGCGGCCTGTTGCAGCGGGGCCGCTGAGACGGACATCCCGTCCCGGACGACGCTCCAGGAGGGTCAGACAGCGCGGCCGAGCCAGCCGGCGAGGCGACGGTGGACGTCGGCGTCGTCCGGGACGGGACTGACCGCGGCGAACGGCATCTCGCCACCGCGCGGCTCGGCCGGCAGGACCTTCTGGGCGATACTGAAGGCCAGGTGCCCCAGCTCCTCGTCCAACTCCACCGCAGGATCGATGACTTGGGCGATGTCCCAGGTGTGAGTGACGATCTCCATCACATAACCACTCAGGGCGATCCGGCCCGCGGCCACACCCCACGGAACCTCGAACTCCCGGTCGAGCTTGTCGTCGTCGGCCCAGGCCGCTGCGGCGCGGGCGCGCGCCCTGCCGAGCGCGCCGGCCCAGTCGGTGTCGGCGATCTGCCCGGCCGCCGCGGGGACGTCCATCCCGCGGCCGCCCTCGCCGATGTAGGAGATCCGGTGGACCGCGCCGACCGTGTGGCTCAGCAGCGCCCGCAAGTCGTACGCCTCACAGGGGGTCGGACGGCCGAGCAGAGCGGGGTCGAGGCCGCTCAGCAACGTCTCCAGCTGATTCAGAGCGTGGAGGAACTGGGGACGGGGGTCGAACGCGTTCATGGACGCACCTCTCGTACGGGCCCGGTCGGTGTGCGGGCCGATGGGACCACTCTGCGGGTAATACTTGACATCTACCGTCACGTTTCGCCTTCGCTGCACAAAAGCCGACGGGTTGCCGTCCGTCCATCCTGCGCCGCCGGGGCCCGCTGTGCCGGTCTGCGCCGCTCCACGGCTATTGCAAACGAGCGGTCTGCGCTGCTCAGCGGCTACTGAAGAGGGGTGCCCACGATCAGGAGCACGGCGGCAAGGTGGGCTATCACCCAGGCCACCCGGTAACTGATCGTGCGCCGATTCCTGGTCACGAGCAGGCGCTGGAAGGAATCCTCCGCCTGTTCGAACTCGTCCGTGTCCGTCCACTGGACCCAGACGACCGGAAGGCAGAGCACGGAAGACACGCCACTCGTCGCGAGCGCTGCGACGATCAACGACTTGCCGATGGACATCCCGTCCGGGACGACGGAGAGCACGATGGAGGCGGCGGCCATGAGGAGCGCGTCATAGCCGAGGAGGACCTGGGCCTTCGCGTCGAGGACGCTCAGACAGTTGTACAGGTATTCGTGTTCGTAGACCTCTTCCCTGCGCGGCTCGAGCCGTCGTATGGCGGCGAGGTGCAGTGGCAGGTCCGGCCCCCGGTAAGTGCCTTGAAAGAGCCAGGACATCAGACGTCGGCTCGGATTCCGCATAGCGCTGTCCCCCTTCAGCCGCTCGCTCCATTGAGCACGAAACCCTCGAAGAGCACAATGGGGACATGGATCTCATCCGGGAACGGACCCTGCTCGACGTCGCGCTGGAGGAGGCCCGCATCGGGCTCAAGGAGGGCGGCATCCCGATCGGGGCCGCGTTGTACGGCGCGGACGGCGCCCTGCTCGGGAGGGGGCGAAACCGGCGTGTACAGGACGACGACCCCTCCATGCACGCCGAGACGGCCGCTTTCCGGGCGGCCGGACGGCAGCGTACCTACAGCGGGACGACCATGGTCACGACGCTCTCCCCGTGCTGGTACTGCTCCGGGCTCGTGCGGCAGTTCGGCATCTCCCGTGTCGTGATCGGAGAGGCCCGGTCCTTCGACGGGGGTCAGGCATGGCTCGCTGAGCACGGTGTGCAGATCGTGGTGTTGGACGACGCCGAATGCGTGGCGTTGATGCGCGACTTCATCGCGGCCAGACCGCAACTCTGGTGGGAGGACATCGGGGAGCCGGAGCCGTAGTCGTAGCATAGCCAGCCTGGCCAGTGGGTCAGCAAACTCTCAGCGGACGAGGCGGAGTGCGACCATCGGCAAGGGGGTGTTCCGCTCGGTGATCGGGGTGCCGAGCGTGTTCTCCAGGATGGACTTGAATCGCTTCCATGCGCGGGGGTGCCGCGTGATGTAGTGGCGCAGCGCCCCGTCCGCCTCGTCCTGCGGGAGCACGCGTGCGATGGCCGGTGCCGGACCGCGCGTGCCGACGGTGACGCGGACGTGCGGGTGGGCCTGGATGTTGCGGAACCACTGGGCCCGGTCGCCGAAGCCGGACGCCACCACGTAGGTGTCCGGGGTGGGGTGGTCGATGACCTCCAGGACGACGTGGCGGGTGGCACCGGTCTTCCGTCCGATGTGTTCCAGCATCAGCGTCCGTGAACCGAACAGGAAGCCGAGCCTGGCCCGGTACAGCCGGATCGGGGCGCGCATCAGCCAACGGGTACGCAGTATGCGGGCGCCGTGTTGGGCGATCGCGTCGGAGGGCGTGGGCGTTTCAGGCATGGCATCTCCGTCTCGTCCTGGTGCGGAAGTGCGGAATGTCAGGTGGGGGCGGTATTGCCGCTGAGACCAGTGCGGTAGACCGAAAGCGTCTCGGTGGCCCAGCGCTGCATGCCGTCGCCGGACAGCGGGTCGATGCCCAGCACTTCGCGCAGCTGAGGGCGCAGGATCAACACGGCGAGGTCGTTGACCAGCAGAAATGCCGCGCGCACGTCGGGGTCGGCGCCGGTGTCCGCGGCGCCTGCCTGTGCCATTGCGGCCAGTGCGTCTTTGCTGACGTCGTGCAGCCGGCGGAACAGGGCCGTTCCCACCGGTCCGGCGGCCAGCAGAAGTCGGCCGAGGTAGCTGGGAACAGGGGAATCCGCAGGCAGGAACTCCGCCATTGCTTCGGCCAGGGTGGGCAGGGCCGCTTGGTCGAGCGGATCGCCGTCAACCGTCTGCACGGCACGCGTCAGCATCGCCTCGAAGACGCCGGTCACATGCTCGTCGACCGCCTGGCGCAACCCGTCTTTGGACTGGTAGTGCCGGATCACGAGCGCGGGTGACACCCCGGCCGCCGCCGCGATGTCGCGGACGGTAACGGCGTCGGGGCCCCGCTCCCCGAACAGGCGCAGGGCCTCGTCACGGATCTTCGCCCGTGCGGTCCGGTCGTCCGGGGGTGAATGCATGTTCACGATGATAAACAATTGTTCAGCGCGGTCAAGTGGGGCTGAATCAGGCGTAGTTCACCGTCCGGGAGTTGGCCGCAGGCCTGGCGGAACCGGCAGGCGCTCAGGTCCGGTGGGTTCGGCAGGCGTCCAGGAGGGGGGCGAGACGGCGGGCGGGTGCGGTGGGGCGGACGGCAAGGTACGTGTCCATGGCCGGCGCGGGCGGGGTGAAGGGCCGGAAGGCGGTGCGGGTGGTGGGGAGGAGTTCGGCCTGGGTGGCGTAGAAGACGGTCCAGGCGGGTTTGCCGGTGCCGATGGCGGCGAGGGTGTCCTGGTCGGTGGTGAAGGCGGGACCCAGGACGGGTTCAAAGCCGGCGTCCCGGCAGGCGGCGGTGACCAGGTCGACCAGATGGGGATTGGCGGCGCGGGGGACGATACGCAGGGGCATGGCGGCCAGGTCGGCGATGTCGACGGTCTGACGAGCGGCCAGCGGGTGGGTGGCCGGGAGAGCCACCACGAGGGGGTCTTGCCAGACAGGGATGAGGTCGAGGCCTGGGCTCTGGTCTACGCCGCGGATGAAGGCGGCGTCCAGCTCGCCGTCCCGTACGTGTTGCAGCCGCGTGGCGGGCTCGGCGCTGGTCAGTTCCACCGTGACGTGCGGCGCTCGCTCGGCCAGCGTCGTCAGGAGGTGTTCCAGGCGTACGCCCAGGCCGACGTTGGTGCCGATGCGCAGCACCGTCTCCTGTTCGGCGTGCAGGGCGGCCATGGTCTCCAACGCCCCTTGCTCTGCCGCGGTGATGGCGCGGGCGTGTGGCAGGAACGCGCTGCCTGCGGTGGTCAGGCTGACGGTGCGGGTCGTGCGGTCGAACAGCTCCAGGCCGAGCTCGCGTTCCAGCCGCCGGATCTGTTGGCTGACGGTGGGCTGGACGACACGCAACCGTTCGGCCGCCCGCCCGAAGTGCAGTTCCTCGGCAACCGCCAGGAAGTACCGGACCTGTCGCAGCTCCACACCTACCACCCCTCACTCATCACGATCCTTGATGATTCCACGAGCGAAATGCCCCTGGGTGACGGCCCTCCCGCGCCACAAGGCACGGAGCCCAGGCCGGCACCAGGGCCGCTGGCTGCGGGGGCGGAGGCGGGGGCGGGGCCGTTCTCGTCCATGGGGCGTGCCCCCACTCACGCCCGCCCGGGTCGTCGGATCGACCCGGGCGACCCGGGCGACCCGGGCGACCCGGGCGACCCGGGCGACCCGGGCGACCCGGGCGACCCGCCCTACGGTAGATCGCCCATCGGCCAGGCCGGCTCGGATCAGCCCACCCATTCACCGGTGAGGCCGAGGACCGCGGAACCGTCGAGGTCGCTCAGCTTGGTGCCGGTGAAACCGCGCGCCCAGTCAGAGGTCTGGATACGGAACGCGGGCTGGTCGGCCTCCAGGGCTTCCATGACGGCCTCGGCAGCCTCGGCCGGCGTCTGCGCGTTGCTGCCGAGGAACTGGGCGACGGTACGGTCCAGGTAGGCCTGCAAGGTGTCTGCGTAGGGACCGGCGGCGGCCACCTCGGCCTCCAGATCCACCCCGATGTTGTTCACGAACTCGGTCACCACGGCGCCGGGTTCGACGACGGACACCTTGACTCCGACCCGGGCCGCCACGGGCGCCAGGCTCTCCATGAAGCCCTCGACGGCGAACTTGGCGGCGCAGTAAGCCTCGTTGAAGGGCTGACCGACGACTCCCCCGACGCTGGTGACGGTGATCAGACGTCCCCCGGCGGCACGCAGGTGAGGAAGGGCCGCCTTGGAGACGTGGAGCACGCCGAAGAAGTTGACCTCCATCACCTCGCGCACGTCGGCGACGCTCTCGTTCTCCAGGGTGCCGAGGTGGCCGGCGCCGGCATTGTTGATCACGGCGTCGAGCCTGCCGTAGTCGGCGATCACCCCATCGATCGCCGCGGCGACCGAGGCCTCGTCGACGACGTCGAGCCGCCGGACATCGAGCTCCACCCCCGCCTCCGCCGCGGCCGTGCGCAGCGCGTCGGCCCGGCCCGGGTTGCGCAGCGTTGCCACGACGCGCCATCTTGCCTGGCCGGCGGCAACCGCGGCCGCGAGGCCGATGCCGGAGGACGTGCCGGTGATCAGGACGACCTTGGGGTTCGAGGGAGCCTGCGAAACGGTGCGGGAAGACCGGGACGACTGGAACGACTGGGAAGACATGAAAAAGACCTTTCGACTCCGGGATGTCGGAGCAATTTAAGTGCGTGTACACACACCATAAGCATTATGTGCGTGCACACGCAACCCAGTAGGCTGGCCGCATGGCGAAGAAGAAGCTGACTCAGGCCGAGATGCCCGTGGCCGACCACGCCTTCTACGGCCTGGTCTGGGCCGGAACCGTGCTGACCGAGCGCGTCGACCGCGCCCTCACCAAGGCACACGATCTTCCGGTCTCATGGTTCGAGGTGATGCTGTGGCTCGCCTCCAGCCCGGACCCGGTCCCCGCCTCCGTCCTGGGCAACAGCACCATGCTCAGTCGCAGCCAGGTGTCCCGGGTCGTCGATGCCCTGCAGGGCCGGGGACTGGTCACGCGTACCCCCTCCCCCCGCGATGCCCGCTCGATCGAGGTGGCTCTCACTCCGGAAGGCCACCAACTCTTCGAGGAGGCCGACGCCACCCGCCGCGCCTGCCTGGCCCCCGTGTTCACGGACCTCCTCGACGAGACCGATCTCGCCGCCCTCAGCACCGTCTGGCACAAACTCAAGGCCAACAAAGACGCGCATTAGGACCACCGGCGACAAGGGGGAGGACAAGGATGGAGGGGGCGTGGCCGGAGAGACTGCGGAGAGAACTCGGGGAGTTGCTGCCGCTGGCCCACTCGTCGTAGGTGATGCGCCGTCACCCCACCCCCCAGTTCACCGACGACCCACCGCCGGTCCCCGCCCTCCTGGTCGCGTGAGCGTCTCGTACGACGCATCCGGGGCCTGCGCGTGGATCGCAGGCCCCTGGGGACGGTCGGCCGGGTCGTCGGCGGCGACCCGGCGGGATCTCGACTGCGGTGGACCCGGCCGCACGGTCCGGGTTCGCTCCGTCAGAGGCTGCGGGCGGTGATGTCGCCGTGGGAGGTGGTGGCGCGGATGTCGAGTTCGGCGGTGCCGTTGTTCTTGAGGGTGTTGCTGATTCGGCCGTAGCTGGTGCCGGCGTCGAGGGCGGCCGAGACGCCGGCGGCGGCGCCGACCGCGATGTCGCCGGACCGGGTGCTGAGCACGACCGCGCCGCGCACGGCCTCGGCGATCCGGATGTCGCCCCTTGCGGCGCTGATCTCCGCGGGGCCGCCCAGCCGGCCGACCTCGACATCGCCGTCGGTCGCGGTGAGGCGGACGCTCGCCGCCTCGTCGATCTTGATCTGGCGGTAGGCCCCTTCGAAGACGACATCACCAAGGCGGCCGACGCCGCGGAGCTCACAGGCGGCGGTCTTGGCCTCGATGCATGAGCCTGCGGGCAGCTGGACGGTGACCTCCACGGAACCGGAGGGCCCGAAGAGCTGATTCTTGGGCTCAGGGGTGCGGATCCTCAGAACGCCGTCGACGTAGGTGACGGTGGTCTGCTCGGCGGTCCGGACGTCACGGCTCTTCGAGGGCTTGGCGGGCAGGACCTCGACGGTGGTGTCGGCGCGGTCGGCGGCGATGAACTGGATGCGCCCGGCGGGGACGTCCAGGACGGCGGAAATCGGGTCGGGGGTGTCGAACTTCTGCATTGTGCTCTCCTGTACTCGCTGGGTCTTTCTGACAACGGAAACGCTACGTTGCTTTCCAAGTAGCTGCAACACGCTCTTTGCGTAGATGCTGCATCAGTGCAGGTAGTTCCATGGAAAGAGTTGCAACGGCCTCGACGATAATGCAACGACGGTCGTCGCGCTCATTGCAATGAACTGAAAGTGAACGCTATGGCGGAGGGGCTGACGTGTCGTGATCGCCGCGGCGGCGATGCCCGGGTGCGGGTATATGTAAAGGGTCATTAAGGCCGCATACATCTCATATCGGGCAGCGTTGTGGAAGGAAGGTTGGCCATGAAGTTCGCAGTCGTCGGCGGGACCGGGCTCATCGGGTCACGGGTGGTGGAGAACCTGAACGCGGACGGGCATGAGGCCGTACCGCACTCCCTGTCCACGGGCGTCGACATCATCACCGGCCAGGGGCTGGAGGCGGCCGTGGCGGGCGCCGACGCCGTCATCAACCTGACGAATTCCCCGACCTTCGACGACGCCTCGCTCGCCTTCTTCCAGACTTCGATGGACAACCTTCTTGCCGCGAGCGAGAAGAGCAGGGTCAGGCACTTCGTCATCCTCTCGATCGTCGGCGTGGACCAAGTGCCTGATCTGGACTACTACCGGGCGAAGGTGCTTCAGGAAAACATCCTCAAGGCCGGCCCGATCCCGTACTCCATCGTCCGCGCCACGCAGTTCATGGAGTTCATGGACGCGACCCTGGCCATGACCACCGACGGCGACACCGTGCGCCTGCCGCGTACGCCCATCCAGCCGATCGCCGCTGCGGACGTCGCCAGCGCTGTCGCCGAAGTCGCCGCAGGCAGCCCCCTGAACGGTGTGCTCAACATCGCAGGCCCAGACGTCTACCCCCTCGACGAACTCGGCCGAGTCACCCTGACCGCCAAGGGCGACGGGCGTTCCGTCGTCACCGACGACAGCGCCGGCATGTTCGCCGCCGCCCACGGCGACGTCCTCACCGCCCCGAACGACGCCCGCATCGCCTCCACCCACTACACCGATTGGTTGTCCTGAAGGGCCCCTCCCGCCCCCTAGGTCTCGCTCCTGTACTGAATGGCCCCTCCAGTACTCGATCTCCATCGTGCCGGTGCGTGGCGGCTGTTGCCCGCCCGGCCGGAGCATCCTGCTATAGCCCTGACCAGGCGTCCCGGCCAGGCATCCCCTGCCGGGCGGCTGACGCGTCCAGGTAAGTCAAGCCTTACCTTTGCGGGAATTCGGTCGCATAGTGGAGGGCCTTCACGAGGGAAAGGCTGGCTACGGGTGCGGTTCGATGACATCAATGCCCGCGTCGCTGCGCGTCAGACGGAGTCGGAACAGCTCCATGTGACCGCCGCGTACCGGTTGTTGGATGAGCGGCTCGCTGAGGCGCGGGCCCAGTTGGCGGACGTCTTGCGGTCCGATGCGTCCGATGATGCGGGTCCGGGCGAGATCTACGCACGCGAGGTCGCCGCTGGACGGCTGGCCAGGCAGATCCGGCGACTGGAAGGTGCCGAGGAGGGGCTCGTCTTCGGTCGGCTCGATGCCGTGGACGGTACGGAGCTGCACCTCGGTCGGATCGGCCTGTCCCTGAACGGGAACGAAAACGAGGACGAAAACGGGGACGCAAAGCCACTGGTGGTGGACTGGCGGGCGGAGGCGGCGCGCCCGTTCTATGAGGCGACGTCGAAGCGCCCGTTGGGGTTGCGGCGGCGCCGTCACCTCCGTGTCACGGGCCGCACGGTGCGAGCCGTGAGTGACGAGCTCCTGGACGGCTCGGCACCGGCCGTTGACGATGTCGTGGCTGACGGGCCGCTGACGCACGTTCTGGAGGCCGGACGGACGGGGCGGATGCGGTCCGCTGTGGCCACCTTGCAGGCCGAGCAGGACGCGATAGTGCGTTCCGCGCACCGCGGGGTCACAGTGGTGCAGGGCGGCCCCGGTACGGGTAAGACGGTGGTCGCGTTGCACCGGGCCGCCTACGTGCTGTACGCGTTCCCGCGGGTTGCCGAGCAGGGCGTGCTGGTCCTCGGCCCGAACACGCGCTTCCTCGAGTACATTTCGCAGGTCCTCCCCTCCCTGGGAGAGAACGACGCGGTGCTGGCGACGTGCGCCGACCTCGCACAGGTGACTCCCGCCGGCGTGGAACCACCCGACATCGCCCGCCTCAAGGGCCGGGCCGAGCTGGCCGATGCCCTCGCGGCTCTGGTCCGCTCCCACCAGGCGGCCGAGGGAGGTCTCGCGATACAGGTAGGCCGGGAACTGGTCCGTCTGCCGGACGTCGCCGTGGCCAGAGCGCGTGAAGCGGCCCTCACGAGCGGTCTGGCGCACAACCCGGCCAGGGAAGTGTCCAAGCAACACCTGGTCGACCAGGTCACCAACGTCCTGGAACGCGCCATGAACGCCACCCTGGAAGCCATCGACACCGAGGCACTGGAGAGCACCGGCCTCGATCTCGACCAGGCAGTCGAAGCCGACCTGCGTACCCTCGGCCTGGACGGCACCCCCACCCCAGCCCCGGCAACCGAGTTCGACAGGGACACCGTCCGGGCCGATCTCCTCAACGACCCCTCGGTTGACGAGGTGTTGGAAATGCTGTGGCCGCAGCTGACCCCCGAAACCGTCGTCCAGGCCCTCCTGACGGACGCGGAGACGATGGCTCTCCACCTGCCGTCGCTGACCTACGAGGAACGGTCCGGGCTGCTGCGCACGCCCGGTGCCGGCTGGACCGACGCCGATGCGGCGCTGCTGGACGAGGCCGCGACCCTGGTCGAGGGCCCGCCCGCGCGCATCTACGGGCATGTTGTCGTTGATGAGGCCCAGGAACTGACCGCCATGCAGTGGCGCATGGCCCTGCGCCGGTGTCCTTCCCGGTCAATGACCCTGGTCGGCGACTTCGCCCAAGCCGGCCCCACGGCAACGGAGCGCACGTGGGCCGAAGCGCTACGTCCGCACGTGGGCGCCCGGTATGCCCTGCACACCCTGACCGTCAGCTACCGCAGCACCCACGAGATCCTCGCCACCACCCACGGCCTGCTCGCCCGCATCGCCCCCGGCCAGGCGCCGAGCCGCGCGATCCGCCACGGTCCGGTCCCCCGCGAGCTCACCACCCACCGGAACCAACTCACCCACGTCCTGGCTGCGGAACTCCGGTCCCAGGCCGCAGCCCATCCGGGCGATCTGCTCGCGGTGATCTGCGCGGACAGGAGAGTGGCCGCCTTGACCGCTGCAGGGATCGGCCTGTTGGCCCGTATCGTGCCGGTCTCCCAAGCCCGCGGCCTGGAATTCGACCACGTGGTCCTCATCGACCCGTCGGAGATCGCCACAGCCCAACCAGGCGGTGAACGCGACCTGTACGTCGCCCTCACCCGGGCCACCAAACGGCTCTGCACGCTCACCACCCAGTCACCGAGTGGCTCCCCGGCGCCGGCGTGCTGGTGAAGGACACCTCATGTGGGCCGTGATCGAGCCGCTCTCGCCCAGGGCCGAGGTCGAGCGTCGAGCTCGGCCCCCAACTCGTCTCCCTACGCTGACAGCATGGGGCCCAGTGATCCAGCACCCTGCGCAGACGCTGCCGGTGGTCGGCAATCCAGTCGTCCGGCGGGACGACTGGCACCCGTACGGTGACCATGGAGCCCGACTCATCCGTCCTGCCACAACTCCCCCCTCGACTCAGGGGCCTTCCTCATCGGGTGCAGCGAAGCACCGTTGAGTGAACCGGGGAGAGTCAATGAAGCCTCCGCGTAGGGCCGTCGTTGCCAGCGGAAGGTATCGCCTGCCGCAACCCGCAGCAGCAGAACAACTGCGCGTCCTCCACGACCTCAGCGGCGGCCGTCCCGGGTGAACTCATCGAGGCGCTGCCTCACCCGGTGGTACAACTCGGCGTCCAGGTCGACTGCAGCCACTTGGCGTTGCAGTTGTTCCTGCGCCAAGTCGTCCGTCGCCGCTTCGCCCGCCCAACAGAACCGGAGGATGGTCTCTGCCAGCAGGACGAGGGGGGCGAGGGCGGTAGCCGCCAACGTGCCCTCGGCCAGCCATGGTGCTTGGCCATGTCCTTCCATTGCCGACCACCAGAGTGTCGCAATCACGGAAACCACCAGCCAGAACGACATGATGACCCACATCAAGCCCACGGTGGCCGGCCTCTCGAACCGTCGCCGCAGGTCTCCGGTTGCCTTTCGGGACACATCATGGGCCCGGCACAGCTCGGCGTTCGTCGGCTCTTCACCTGCCCGGAGCCGGTCGGCGAGCACGCTCACGGCTGCCGCGTGTCGCTGATTCACCGCTCTGATGCGTTCTCTGACCGTGTTGATGGTGCCGTGGGACTGCACGGCCCCCACCACCAGCAGCCCAGCGTCGACGGACATGACGATCGCGGCATAGTTGTCGGTCATCACAAAGCGCATGAACTCCCCCCGAGACAGCCAGCCTACAGAGGCACCTACCGTCCGGGCAGCCACACCTCTGTCCCCTTGGCGAAACGCCCCGACCAAAGTACAGTGCTGCTTCATTATGAAGCACGTACATAATTCGCCTGAGGGCTTGGCCAGGGACGATGCCGGCCTCCTCTACGACCCCGGAGTCCGGGCATCCATGGGCACGTTCGCGTGCGACGGCGACACCCTGGCGTTGGAAGCGGCCGCAGCTGTCCGCTCGGCCTCACAGGCGGTGGACCGGCTGCGTTCGCAGGGCGCGGCCGGCCGCGGCCTCAGCGCCGGCGCACTCGACGTCCTCGTACGACTGGGCGCTACCACTGACGAGGGTCTGAGCATCGGCGAACTGGCGCGCGCCGGCGGGGTGAGCTCCCGGAACATCACCGGCCTGGTGGACACCCTGGAGCGCGACCATCTCGTCAAGCGGGTCCAGGACCGGCACGACCGCCGGTCGGTCCGAGTGCGGATCACACCGTCCGGACGCGACTGGCTGGAGTCCTTCCGCCAACCGACGCAACGCGCCATGTCGGCGGTCTTCCAGGGCTTCAGCCCGGCCGAACTGGACCAATTCCGGCATCTGTGCCTGCGCCTGGTCGAGAACCAGCAGCGGATCGAGCACTACCTGCGTACGAGTCCCCCCGACCAGTCCGCTTCCTCTTGAACCGGTCACCCCCTTTCCCCTGCTCCTTCCCCTACCAACGAGTCCCGAGGACGCCATGACCACCGATTCACCGACCCGACGCGCGGTCAGGGCCTATCACGAGGCCCGGTTCCGTGGCGATGTCGCGGCCGCCGCCGCTCACATCGGCGACGGCTTCACCTTCCGCAGCCCGTTCGTCGCCTCCGACAGCCCGACCGGCCACCTCGACGGCCTCGACGCACTCCTGGGAATCGTCACCGGCGTCGACCTCATCAGCGAGCTGTACGGCGACCACGAGGCGACCTTGATCTACGACGTGCACACCGCCTCGCCCGTCGGCACCCAGCACACCGCCGAACACTTCCGCCTCCGCGACGGCCGGATCACCGCGATCAGACTCCTCTTCGACTCCGCCCCCTGGCAGGCCGTTATGACCGCAATTGCCCCGCCTTGCGACTAGGTCACGCTCCCTGCGTGACTGCGGTGGCGGCGAATGCACGCCCGTATCGGTTCACTCGGACACCGTTCACCCTGCCTGACTGATTGCGTCGAGCAGCGGATGCGCAGCCAGCGTCACCTCGTCGGAGGGAGAGTGCAACGAGGCTGCACCAGAGGCGATGTGGCGTCGGAGAACTGAGGTGGGCGCTCGACGGAGAGGCTCTCCGGTGATCTTCTCGGGGCGGGTCGCCGTGATCCCTCTCGCGCGCAATTGTGTGCAAATTGTGGAGCCCGTCCAGCCCGGGAACGTTGCCATGGTGACCCCTCCGAGCTGCGATTGTGAGGGAATCGGAGTCATTAGTTTTACCAATGTTTACCTGACGGACACCATAGTTGGGCCTACTGAGGCCCAACTTGTTCAGGCAAGTCGTCGGACAGGTGCTCACCCCCCACGTGCATCCCCTGTGTGGCCCCGCATGAATCCCCTCAATGCTCTGTGCGTACCCCTGGAGAGACCGTGACCGTGTTCCCGCCGAGGACTGCCGTCCTGACCGGCATCCTCGCCCTCGCCGCCGCACCCGCCCTAAGTGCCTGCAGCGCGGCCCCCGACGAGTCGAGCACCGCCGGCGGAAAGAGCAGCGCGGCCACCGCGACCACGGCCGAGGCCCTCGGCGGCATCGACGCCCTGGCCAAGGAAGCCAAGAAGGAGGGCACGCTGCATGCGATCGCGCTGCCCCGCACCTGGGCCAACTACGGCGCCCTGATCGACGGCTTCAAGAAGAAGTACGGCATCAAGGTCGAGGTCGAGAACCCGAACGGCGCCAGCCAGGACGAAATCAGCGCAGTCACCTCGCGCAAGGGCAAGGACAACGCGCCCGACGTCCTCGACCTCGGCAGCTCCTTCGCGCAGAGCGCCGCCCAGGAGGGGCTGCTCGCGCCGTACATGGTCGCCGGTTTCGCCGACATCCCCGATGTCCAGAGGGACTCGATCGGCCGCTGGGCAAACGACTACGGCGGCTACATCTCCTTCGGCTGCGATGCCAGACGGGTGCAGACCTGCCCGACCAGCTTCAAGGATCTCCTCAAACCGCAGTACAAGGGGCAGATCGCACTCAACGGAAACCCCACCAAGTCCGGTTCGGCCTTCGGTGCCGTGTACGCGGCCGCCCTTGCCAACGGTGGGTCCTTCGATGACATCCAGCCCGGCCTGGACTTCTTCGCCAAGCTGAAGAAGAGCGCCAACTACACGCCCGTCGAATCCACCCCGGCCACCATCGAAAAGGGCAAGACGCCGATCAGCATCGACTGGGACTACCTCAACGCGGGGTACACCGACGAGTTCAAGTCCAAGGGCCTCGACTGGACGGTCGTGGTCCCCTCGGACGGCAAGTTCTCCCAGTACTACTCGCAGGCCATCAACAAGGACGCGCCGCACCCCGCGGCCGCGCGCCTGTGGCTGGAGTACCTCTACAGCACCGAGGGCCAGAACCTCCGACTCAAGGGTTACGCCCGTCCGGCTCTGATGACCGCCATGAAGAAGGCCGGCACGCTCGACAGGGCCGCGGCGGCGAAGCTGCCGAAGGTCTCCGGCACGCCGAGCTTCCCGACCGAGACGCAGCAGAGCGACGCCAAGGTCGTCATCACCGAGAGCTGGGGCACGGCCACTTCCGGCTGACCGCGACCCGCATCCGGACCGACGTGGTGCCCGCCGCTTCCTCCCAGCGGCGGCACCGCGCGACCCTGTCGCCCACCTCCCCGACGATCCGGGTGCTCATCGCCGACGAGCAGAGGCTGGTGCCTGCCCCTTTCTCGCTGCGCGGTGGACTGCGGCAGCTGGGAATCCGCTGATCTTCTGATCTCCCCTTCGGGTGGCCGTCCGCCCGCTCGTGCACCTGGCGCCCCCTCCCCCACCCGCAGCTGCGTTGATGCCTGTCCGCCGGCACCGAGGCCCGGCAGGCGAACCGGCCGCAAGCCCTCGGGCGCCCAAACCCCGGACACTCAAACCCCCGGACACCCAAACCCCCTCCGTTTGCGCCGAGTTCGGGTCGTGCGCGGCACCACGATGTGTGGCGCGGAGAAAAGGATCTGTGGTGGATGGCGGCGAAAACCGCGGAATATCCGCTTCCGGGGAGCGTCCCGACCGCCGCACAAGGACGATCAACGCCGTTGAACTCTGCACTTCGGTACGGGAGTTGTTCCACCCTGGCCCGAACATGCGGGCCGACTTGATGCTCCGTTCGTCCCTGCCAGCATGGGGCGGCGCGTGCCGATCGTCGGCACGCCGGCTCCTGCCCTCCGCGGCGGCCGCGCCCCGGAGGGGAGCCGAGGCCCCACCAGAGGAGTGGAAAATGTCGCGTCCCACCCGGCGCCAGGTGCTGCACGGCAGTGCCGCATCACTCGCAGGCGTGGTGCTGGCCGCACCGGTCGCCCACGCCAACGGCACCGTCGCACGATCCGCCGAGCGCGCCGCCACACGATCCGCCGACGGCCACGGACACCCGGCGGCAGGCGGGCACTCCGGCAACGGTCACGACATGCCCGAGCCCGAGCCGTTCGACGAGATGTACCAGGGCCGCCACATAGCGGGCTGGCCGGCGGATTCGGGCGATTCGCCCGGCGGCCAAGCAGGCCACGGAAAGCGAGCACAGCGGCTCGCCGGCCCGCATGACGGCATGGACTTCGTCGTCCGCATCGACAACGACGACCTCCATGTGATGCGGAACGCGGACGGCACCTGGATCAGCCTGGTGAACCACTACGAGAAGTTCAGCACCCCGCACGCCCTGGCGCGCGCCGCCGTCCGGGGGCTCCAGGGCGCCGACCTGGTCCCCGTCATCACCGGCTGAGGCCCGACCCTGCCCGTCCCCCCACCGAGGAGCCCTCGACATGGCAGTCAGGAAGAACCAGGCGAACCTCACCGCCACCGAGAAGCGGAACTTCGTCGACGCGGTGCTGGAGCTCAAGCGCGCCGGCCGTTACGACGAATTCATCAGCACCCACAACGCGTTCATCATCGGCGATACCGACGACGGGGAGCGGACCGGCCACCGGTCGCCGTCCTTCCTCCCCTGGCACCGGAGGTTCCTGCTGCAGTTCGAGCAGGCGCTGCAGAGCATCACCCCATCGGTCACCCTGCCCTACTGGGACTGGACCGTCGACCGCAGCCCGCGCAGTTCCCTGTGGGCCGACGACTTCCTCGGAGGTGACGGGCGCAGCGGCGACGGCCGGGTGACCTCGGGCCCGTTCGCCTTCAGTGGCGGCAGGTGGCCGATGAACCTCAGGGTGGACGGCCGGACGTTCCTGCGCCGCTCGCTCGGCACCGCCGTGCGCGATCTGCCGACCCGGGCCGAGGTCGACCGGGTGCTCGCCATGAACGTCTATGACGCGCCCCCGTGGAACAGCGCCTCCGACGGCTTCCGCAACAACATCGAGGGCTGGCGCGGTCCCAACCTGCACAACCGGGTGCACGTCTGGGTCGGCGGCCAGATGACCACCGGCGCCTCCCCCAACGACCCGGTCTTCTGGCTGCACCACTGCTTCATCGACAAGCTCTGGGCCGACTGGCAGAAGCTGCACCCCACCTCGGGCTATCTCCCGACCGGCGACACCCCCGACGTCGTCGACCTGCACGACACGATGAAGCCGTGGAACGACGTGACGCCGGCGGACCTCCTGGACCACACCAAGTTTTACACCTATGCATGACAGGTACCTGACATTTCGCTCGGAACCTGACCGCCGGCCCCACCCTCCCAGGCACGCCGGCACAACGCTCCGCCCGTGCGGCCTCCCCAACGGCCGCCCGGGCGGAGTGTGCGGCCAGAAGAGGACCCCGGCCCTGTTCCCCTCAACTCCTGGTCTGCGTCAGGCCCCGTGACCGCGCAGGGCATCGAGAATCAGACGTCGTCGACGAACGAGTGGTACAACGTGTACCGCTTGAAGCTGACATCACCGGCGGTGGCGGCTTCATGAGACGAGGCGTCGGTCCATTCTGCGCCGACGATCGCACGCTCGCCCTCTGTCGCAAGGTGGACGTGCGCCGCGAGCAAACCCGGCGCCGGCACGCCCGTCGCCTCCACATCGCCCGCCGCCATCGTGCTGACCACGAAGACGCCGGCTGGTCGTTCCGCGTCGTGAACGACGCTGTGATGCAGGCGAGTTCGGATCAGCCCGGGGCGTTCGATACCCGGCACGAGCGTGTCCACACGGCTGACGACGTCGGCGCGGCGAGCACGAGCCCATGCCAGGTGCGCTGCATCGCTGGTCCACTGCGCATGGAAGAGGAGACCGGCCCCATCCATGGAGAGGTAAACGTGCTGTGCCAGGCGACCGGACGGTGTCGCGGCTGCCGCCCACTCATCCATCAGAGCGTCAGCGGCCGCACGCGAACGCTCGGCAGTACCAGTAAGCCACTCACTCCACAACGCTGTTCCTGCAGCAGGGCACACGAGATCCAGGAATCGATTCATGGACATGGACTCTCATTCATCAACTGCGGTTGAGGTCAAGCGCCAAGCCCCAAGCCCCAGCCCGCCGCGAGGTGCCCGGTCACCACCAAGTTGCCGTCGGAGGTGCGCCGCGCGAGGTTGCCGCCGCGGAAGTAGCCGTCAGTGACAGCCTCGGCGCGCCATGGCGGTGACTCCCGGCCCTTGTCCGCGCGTCGCGTCACATTTCCGGTGGCCGTGCCGTCCTACTGCTCAGACGCCGTTGAGCAGTAGGACGGCACGGCGAGGGCACAGACCAGAGGAGAGAAACGCATGTCGGCAGCCGGGGCAACAAGCAACACAGCGACGCTCAACCGCTTCCACTCCGCCGTGAACAGCGGAGACCTTGAAGTCATCTCGAAGGCCATCGACGAGTTCGTCGCACCGGACCTGGTCTTCCATGCGCCGGTACCGATGGGCGCGACGGGAGCGGAGGCCCTGAAGCGGGTGTGGGAGGTGCTGCTGCACGCATTCCCCGACCTCCACGTCACCGTTGAGGAGACGATCGCGGAGGGCGACAAGGTCGTCTCCAGGAACACGGTGACCGGGACCCACCGGGGCGAGTACCAGGGCCTGCCGCCCACCGGAAAGACCGTCAGCTACAGCGAGATCTTCATCCTCCGCTTCGCCGGCGGGCGGATCGTCGAGATCCGGGGCATCGTCGACGTCCTCGCGCAACTGCGCCAGCTCGGCGCCCTCCCGTCCTGACCGGGCCCGACGCAAGGGGCGTCTCGCGATCCGCGGCAGCCGCTGTCGTTCGGACGTTCCGGGCAAGCGGCCTAGCCGCGGGGGCTGCTGATGCGTTCGGGTTGGATCACATAGATCACCCGGACCTGGTCGCGGCCGCCGAACCAGGGGTAGGGCCCACCGAGGTACTTCTGCGCGAGCGCCTCGATGTGGTCGACCGCTCCCTCGGTGGTCACCCGCAGCACCCGACCGCGGATCTGGACGTAGGCGGAAGGGTCCGAGGGGTCGGCGACCGCGACGGCCACCCGCGGGTCCCGCGCGATGTTCCGCGTCTTTTGATGCGTCTCGACGCTGTTGATCAGGACGTGCTCGCCGTCGGTGTCGACCCAGGTCTGGGTGAGCTGGGGCGAGCCGTCGGGCATCGTCGTGGCGAGGTAGCAGGTGCTGGGGCGGCGCAGCAGCGCCACTACGTCCTCGCCGAGGGGTACGGGCACGGGGGCTCTCCAGGGATCGGTTCGTGGATCGGTTCGGTGGACGGGTTCCGTGGATCCGTTCCGTGGATCCTTCGGTGGGGTGCGGGGCCACGGTAGCCGCGGTGGGAACCCGGCCCTCCCCCGCCCCGGGTTCCGCGTGCCTGGATTGCCCACCGCCTCAGCTCCTTCGAGGCGTCCGGCCGGGGCCGGGAGTCAGGACGACGCGGGTGCGAGCGACGTGGCCTCCCAGGCGAAGCCGTCCGGGTCGGTGAACGGCCCGGCGTTGCCTGCGAGAACGATCCGGTGCGATCCGCTGCCGTCGGCGGGAACGCCTACGTCCTTGGCCAGGGCGCGGCGCTTGTACAGGGCCAGCTTGAGGGGGCTGGACCCCTCGGCGGCGAATTCGACGTACTTGCCGCCGAAGCTCTTCGCCACGGCCAGGCCTTGGCCGACGTAGAACTGCTTGCTCGCCTTGACGTCCTCGACCCCCAACAGGAGCACGATCTCGTCGATGTCCCGGGTGGCCGGGCCGGTGTCCTTCTTGGCGGAGGTCGCGACCTTCCAGATCGTCCCGTCCGGGGCCTGTACGACACCGCCGTAGCCCCAGAGCGACTTCGCGGCCGGCTTCAGCGACGTGGCGCCGGCGTCAAGGGCAGCGTTGACGAGACTGTCGACGTCGGCCGGCTGGGACACCGTGAGCGCCAGCGTGAATCCGCGGAAGCCGGTGCTGGGTGCCTGGGATGACCGCAGACGAATCTGCGCGTCCAAGCCGAAGGCGGCGGTGTAGAAGCGGTGGGCGGCCTTGGGGTCGGCCACCTCAAGGGTGAGGGATTCGATGGTTGCCATGGCCCTCACGCTAGGCGCGGCCCGATGACCGGCGCTTCTTGATTCCTGACCGGTCTCCGGTCAGCAAAGCCAGGGCGGATGGATCAGCCCCCTGGGGCCCGAGGATGTCCCGGCCGGCCGGCCGGCGAGTGGCCGACCGGGCGGGACATCGGGCTCAGGCGAGGTCGAACCGGTCGAGAGTCATCACCTTGTCCCAGGCAGCCACGAAGTCGCGCACGAACTTCTCCCCCGCGTCCTGGGACGCGTAGACCTCGGAGACGGCGCGGAGCTGGGAGTGCGAACCGAAGATGAGGTCGACGGCGGTGGCCGTCCACTTGACCTCGCCCGTGGTGCGATCCCGACCCTCGAATACGTTCTCAGCGGAGTTCGATGCCTTCCACTCCGTTCCCATGTCGAGCAGGTTGACGAAGAAATCGGTGGTCAGGGCCTCCGGCCGGTGGGTGAGGACACCGTGCGGGGATCGCTTGAAGCCGGTGTTCAGGGCCCGCATGCCGCCGACCAGAACCGTCATCTCGGGAGCGGTCAGGGTCAACAGGTTGGCGCGGTCCAGGAGGAGGGTCTCCGGCGACAACTTCTCTCCCGCCCGCAGGTAGTTGCGGAAGCCGTCCGCCCTGGGTTCGAGCACGGCGAACGACTCGACGTCGGTCTGCTCCTGCGAGGCGTCCGTACGTCCCGGTGCGAACGGGACGGTGATCTCGTGCCCCGCGTTCTTGGCGGCCTGCTCGACGGCCGCGCACCCGCCCAGGATGATCAAGTCGGCCAGCGAGACCCTCACTCCGCCGGTCCGGGAGCCGTTGAAGTCCTGCTGGATCCGCTCAAGGGTCTGCAGCACCTCGGCCACCTCGGGCAGGTCGTTGACCTCCCAGTCCTTTTGCGGCGCCAGTCGGATCCGTGCCCCGTTGGCCCCGCCACGCTTGTCGGTGCCGCGGAAGCTTGCCGCTGACGCCCAGGCAGTCGTGACCAGCTGGGAGATGGACAGTCCTGAGGTGAGGATCCTGGCCTTGAGGTCGGCGATGTCCGCGTCCGCGATCAGTTCGTGATCGACCTCAGGAACGGGGTCCTGCCACAGCTGCGGTTCGGGAATCCACGGGCCGAGGTAGCGCGAGACGGGTCCCATGTCGCGGTGCAGCAGTTTGTACCAGGCCTTGGCGAATGCGACCGCGAGCTTGTCCGGGTTCTCGTGGTAGCTCTTCGTGATCGGCCCGTAGACCGGATCCAGCTTCAGCGCGAGGTCCGTCGTCAGCATCATGGGAGCGTGCCGCTTCGACGGATCATGCGCATCAGGCACGGCGTCCTTGGCCGACGGATCCGTGGGGGTCCACTGATGCGCGCCGGCGGGGCTCCTCGTCAGCTCCCAGTCGTACTTGAACAGGTTGTCCAAGTATCCGTGGTCCCACTTCGTCGGCTCCGTGGTCCATGCGCCCTCAAGTCCGCTGGTCAGCGCGTCGGAGCCGGTGCCGCTCCCGTAGGTGTTCCGCCAGCCGAGGCCCTGCTGTTCGAGGGGACAGGCCTCGGGTTCCGGCCCGATGTACGAGGGATCGACCGCGCCATGGCATTTGCCGAACGTGTGGCCGCCGACGATGAGCGCAACCGTCTCCTCGTCATTCATCGCCATGCGCCCGAACGTCTCGCGGATGTCCCTGGCCGCAGCCATCGGATCCGGGTTGCCGTTGGGCCCCTCCGGATTTACGTAGATCAGTCCCATCTGCACGGCACCGAAGGGGCCGGCGAGTTCCCTGTCCCCGCTGTAGCGCTCGTCTCCGAGCCAGGTGTCCTCGGGCCCCCAGAAGATCTCCTCGGGTTCCCAGATGTCCTCGCGCCCGAAGCCGAATCCGAACGTCTTGAATCCCATCGATTCCATGGCGCAGTTACCGGCGAAGACCAGGAGGTCCGCCCAGGAGATTTTCCGGCCGTACTTCTGCTTGACCGGCCAGAGCAATCGGCGTGCCTTGTCGAGGCTCGCGTTGTCGGGCCAACTGTTGAGTGGGGCGAAGCGCTGAGCGCCGGCGCCGCCACCACCCCGGCCGTCGGCGATGCGGTACGTTCCCGCGGCATGCCAGCTCATCCGGATGAAGAGCGGCCCGTAGTGACCGTAGTCGGCAGGCCACCAGTCCTGTGACGTCGTCATCACCTCGAAGACGTCCTGCTTCAGCGCGTCGAGGTCGAGGGTGGCGAACTCTTCCGCGTAGTTGAAGTCCTCGCCCATCGGGTTGGCCTGGGGCGAGTGCTGGTGGAGAACCTGAAGGTCCAGCTGATTCGGCCACCAGTCCCGGTTCGTCCTGGGCCGGGTCGGCGTGGGGGCCGGGGAGGGGATTACTGGGTTCTCACTTTCGCTGCCGGACACGTCCGTCCTTCTTCCTGTATCGGGTTCCTTCTGTTGGTTGTTGCTTGGCTGCGACGCCGGCAGTGCCTGATCGTTCGTGCCTGATCGGCGGGTCCTGACCGGCGGGTCCTGCCGGATCCAGCGCCTGAGGTCGTTACGGCTGGAATGGACAGTCCGGGAGTGGACGATCCGCTGTCCCGCCGGCCGGCCCCGGCCGCTGACTAACCGGACTGACCGGACTGACCGGACTGACTGGGCTGACCCGGACGTGCACATGGCAATCCGTCCCCTGCCTTCCACTGCAGGGAACTCGGTGCGGGCGGGGAGCCCGAAGGCTAGCTAGCCTGCGCCGTCGGGTCGCTTGCCTTGCCTGGTCCGCGCCCCCTCGACGCCTGACCGCGCCCGCTGCGCTTCCCGCCTTGTCTCCGACCCCAGGCGATCGCCCCGTCTGGCGTCGTCAGCCATCCGGTCCACGGCGCGTTCCGTGCGTGGGCCTTGATCCGTCACGCCTGGTCTCGCCCGGCCCGACTGGGCACTCATGACATGCTCCTTCCGGGAGGATGCCGGCATCCGGCCCATTCAGACTCGCACGCGCACGGACACTGCGCCTCTTCACAGCCGCTTCCTGGCTCACGGAGACAGAACCTGGGTGTTCCGCCGCGCGCAGCCGGTCGGACCGGTGCGCACCGGATGTCGATGGGGCCCGACAGCACGACGGTGGCAGGGCCAGGGTGCGCCAAGGAGCAGCGCCGGGCGGACAGGGGACAGATGGGCGAAGCCGGGCAGGCCGGGGAGGGCGGGCGCAAACCGGGCGGACCCGGCGTCGCATGAGCGGCCTGTGTGTTCAGCGCCTCAATGGGCGCCCAAAGGGTTGACGCGTCAGTAAGTGGAATCCAGAATCCCGCTTACTGTTCGACATTGCCGAACAGGGGACACAGTTGTCGCCCGCGCCGAAGGGGCCGAGCCGCCGCATCCAGGCTCCCGTGCGCGGTCGGCACCCGGTGGCCACGCGGGTCTCGCCTGCGCGGTCCGCGAAAGGAACGGCATGCGTCTGAGGACCCTCCCCCTGGCCCTGATGGTGGCCACCTGCGCCTTCTTCGGTTTCACCGCCGGCCCCGCCCAGGCCGACAGCGTCTCGCCGCCCGGCGCGAACGACTGGACGTGCAAGCCGTCCGCCGCGCACCCCTATCCCGTCGTGTTGGTCCACGGCACCTTCGAGAACATGGCCAAGAACTGGTCGGTCCTGTCGCCGCAGATCAAGGACGCCGGGTACTGCGTCTTCGCACTCGACTACGGCAACCAGGCCACCGCCCACATCGCCGATTCGGCCCGGGAACTCGACACGTTCGTCGACTCGGTACTCGGCGCGACCGGCGCCAAGAAGGTCGATCTGGTCGGTCACAGTCAGGGCGGCATGATGCCCCGCTACTACCTCGACTTCCTCGGCGGCGCGACCAAGGTCGACGAACTGGTGGGAATCGTGCCCTCGAACCACGGCACGACCAACCCGCTGACCATCCCCACCGGGTTTGCCGGCTGCGACGCCTGCACCGACCAGATGGTCGGCTCGCCGTTCCTGACGAACCTCAACGCGAAGGGCGACACGGTCGCGGGCCCCGACTACACGGTGATCACCACCAAGCACGACGAGGTCGTGACCCCGTACACCAGCGCCTTCCTCAGCGGGCCGGCGAAGCAGGTCACCAACGTCACGCTCCAGGACCGCTGCCCCCTGGACGCCTTCGAGCACGACCAGAGCCCGAACGATCCGGTCGTCGCCCAGTGGGTGCTCAACGCACTCGGCCGCACCGGCCCCGCGGACCCCGCCTTCGTGCCCCGCTGCGTCTGACCGGTTTGCGCGCGTAGGGCTCCGGGCGGTACGGGCCGCCCGGAGCCCTCGTCAGTCAATCGGGGCCTGGACGAGGCTCCGGCTCCGGATGAGGAGGGTGCGGCGGCGGGGGAACAGGCTCGGGTCCGGGCGGTACGGGCCCCGGCCCCGGCTCCGGCGGACTGGGCGGAGGACCAGGGGTGGGCGGGGCCGGCTCCGGATGGAGGGGCCCTGGCGGCCCGGGCGGCTGCGGAACAGTCATCACAGGACAGGTCCTTTCCGAATGTCCTTTCCGTAGGTCCCTTCTCACTCTGACCCCCGCCTGAGACCGGAGCAAACGGCACCGGAGCCGCGGCCTCCCAGGGCCCGCCCGCACCCGTACCGGTACCCGCCCTCCGCAGCACTTCGCCCCGCCGGCCAGGCCGACGGGGCGAACCCACGTGCTCCGTGTCCGTCAGCCGACCGGCACGGTCATGGCACGTATCTCGCTGTACGGCGAGTAGTTCCCGGCCGCGTCGTACGTACGGGCCCGGTACTCATAGGTGCGCCCGTCGGCGGGCAGCGGGTCGCAGACGGTTACGTAGGCCGGGTCGTGGCGCGGGTCGTAGCCCTGGTGCGTGGCGACGGACCAGGCGTCCGTCCCCGCCGCGCGGCGCTCGATCTCGAAGCCGGTGAAGTCGCGGATCGGGGCCGGCGTGTAGTCGTTCGCGGTCGCCCGTATGCCACCCTCACAGGAGCCGATGAGGAGTTCGGGGGCGTTGGCGGGGGCGATGCCGTCGGGGATGTTGAGCCAGAGCTCGTTGGTCGCGTAGGCGTTGAGGGCATCACCGCTGTACGTGGTGGTGCCGCCGTCGTTGGTGACGAGGACACGGTAGTGGCGGGTCTCGCCGTCGGCGACGATCGGAGCGGTGGTCCAGGTGTTGCCGGTGGTGGTGCCCAGCGGGACCCACTTCCAGTAGCCGTCCACCTTGTCGTTGCTCAGGACCGTGTAGTGGTCGAACTGCGGCTCGGTGTTCAGCGGCCACTTCAGGGTGACCTTGCCGGTCGCCTTGTCGTAGGTGCCGGTCAGGGAGGTGACGATCGGCAGCGGGCGGACGATGGTGTCCGTGCTGCCCGACGAGGTGTTGCCCGCCTTGTCCGTGGCGCGCACCTCGTAGTAGTAGGGCGTGCGGTCGTCGGGGTTCACGAGGGGGTCGGTGTAGCTGCGGGCGGTGGTCGTGGTGACCTTCGTCCAGGTGCTGGAGCCGACGGGCCGACGGTAGAGGGAGTAACTCGCCAGGTCCATCTCCTTGTTGGCGGACCAGGAGACGGTCGTCTTGCGGGTCGTGGTGTTGTAGGAAGTCTTCACACCGGTGGGGGCGAGCGGCTTCGTCTCGTCGTACGTGGCCGACGTCCGGGGCGTGTACGTGAATGCGACCTTCGCGGCGCCCGACCAGTTCACGTAGTCGACTCGGAGGGTGTGCTTGCCGGACGGGACGTCGAAGCCGAGGTACGTGGAGCGGGCGGTGTCACCGGTGGCGTACCACAGGTCGATCTGGCGGACGCCGTCCAGGTAGACGCGGGCGCCATCAGTGGCGGAGACGGTGAACATGAAAGGGCCGCCGGAGCCGAAGTCGCGGGTCACCGACCAGCGGACGCCGAAGTTGTTCGACGGCACGCCGGAGGCCGGGCTGCCGGACCAGTTCTGGCTGATGGTGCCGTCGCAGTCGGTCTTCACCGGGGAGCCGGAGAACGAGGTGTTGTGGTAAAACGTCCGCTTGTAGACGTTGGTCGAGCAGGTGACGTCGGCGGCTGCTGCCTGTGGGGCTGCGGCCAGCAGGCTGCCGAGGATGACGGCGCACATGGCACCACCTGTCCGGGCGGCCACGAGTCTCTTCTGGTGCACGGGGACCTTTCACGCTGTGCGGGGTAAGACGTACGGCGTGGAGACCCGTGAGGTGGGAAGAAGGTTGCACAGCGCGCCCGATATGTGAAGGGGCCCGGCAGCGATCGCCACTCCGCTGGTCAACCGGGTCTTGTCCCCTCTCTCCTCCCGGATCCTCCACCCGCTCCCTCCCCCGGATCCCTCCCCCGGCTCTCTCCCTCGTTCCTCTCGCTCGTTCCTACTGGCAGCTCTACGTGCGCCGCTCATAGCGTGAGCGCGCGAGGTGATGGGCCGTGTGCAGCAACTCACGGGTCGCCACCTCGGTACGCGGGCCTGGGTTCACCACTGCCAGCCAGCCGACGGTGCCGTAGACGGGGTGCGCGATCACGGTGTCGGCGGTGCTGGGGTCGACCTCGGTGGGGGCTGGTTCGCGTGGCGCGTGGCCGGTCCACCGGATGAACGCCTCTTTCCCGGCAGAGATGTTCACGCGGAAGGTGTCCGGGCGGTCCAGACGTGATGCCTCGTCGCCGGGGTAGTTCTTGATCACGATCGTCGCGAACGGTTGGGCCGCCGTCGGGGTGACGCCCTCAGGTGCGTAGTAGAAGAACGTGTCGCCCCAGCCGATTTCCGGTGAGCCGTCGCCGGGTGCGGGCCTGAGGGTCAGGACGCCGTCGAGGCCGTCCACGAAGCCGATGATCTCGTCCATGGTCATGTGCTCTAGCGTTGCATTGAAGTGCTTGTGGAGACTTCGAGGCTGCTATGGAGGGACTTCACGATGCCAGGTCTCAAATCGGGGGCCATGCGCACCATCGACGTCGCACGGCGTGCCGGGTGCTCCGTGCAACAGGTGCGCAATCTTGAGCACGCCGGTGTACTTCCGTCGGCGACGCGCACGGCAGCCGGCTACCGGATCTATACGGAGATACATCTGCAGTCCGCCCTGGCCTACCGGGCGCTGGCAGCAGGAGCGGGTCCGACCGAGGCCAAGGAGATCGTGCGGGCCGTCCACCAGTCGGCCACCTGGCAGGTGGCGCTTGCTCTGCTCGACGCAGCGCACGCCCGGCTCGACACGGAGCGCGGGCAACTGAGGCAGGCCAAGCAGGCAGCCCAGGCAATCTCCGGTGAGCCGATCGAAGATGTACGCGCGTCGGACGCGATGAGCATCTCCGAACTCGCCGCCGCCTTGGACGTACGTCCTTCGACGTTGCGGCACTGGCACAGCGAGGAGCTCGTCGTCCCCGACCGCGACCCGGTACGAGGCACGCGGCTATACACACCAAGCCAGGTGCGAGACGCGCGGATCGTTCACCAACTACGTAAGGCCGGATACCGCATCGCACCTCTTCGAACCCTCATGCCGGAGATGCGGTGCGCCCGACGGTCGGAGGAGGTCACCGCCGCGCTGGCTGCCAGGGACGCCGGCATCGCGGCACGCTCCAAAGCCCTCCTGGACGGAGCCGCCGCACTCAGTGCGGTGCTCGCGCTGGCCGCCGGTTGACTTGACACCTGCTTACCGTCGTGGCAGCCCCAGTTGCGGGCGGCGAGCGGCGGGTGTCTCCTGAAGTTGTGAGGGGCGGTTCGGGACTCGGGACGCTTTCGCTTGTCCCTGCCTCCGTCCCTGCCTCTGTCGCTATCTCTGTGCACTGCCTTGCGCCGCTGCCGTCCGCAGGGTCAAAAGGCCTCCGGACGGGCGTACTTCCGGATCCAGGTCACCGAGTAGGTGAGATGACGACCATGAACATCACGGTGACACAAACCAATCCTCCCGCCCTGACGCTTCCGCACGTCGTGACCAATCCGGTGATCAAACCCGTGATGCAGGGTGACTTCCTGGAAGAGATACAGCTGACCTCGACGATCCACGAATTCCTGTTCAAGGTCACCAAGGACAGCCAGGTGTTCTGGGTGGGTGTCGCAGTACCGTTCGGCACCACCGACTTCTCCCGTATACAGGTCTTCTTCCATCCGACAGTGGTCCAGCTCCGGCCCCCGCCGCAGCCCCCGCTCATCCACGCCACGGAAGCCGATTACCCCACCTTCACCGGCGGCTGGTCCGGCAGCCTGCAGCGGTACATCGCGCTGCAGGGCAGCCAGTTGGCGTCTGTCCGGCGGATTCCGCTGCTGGTCCCGTTCACCACCATGGCCGCGCTCGGCGTCGACCCTCAGCAGAACATGTTCTCCATCGACCCGGTCGCGACCCTCAGCAACATCACGGCGGCCACCCAGGCCGCGTTCGTCCCGTTCCTCCCGCCGTCGAATCTCACGGACGTCGGCGTCACCTCCTTCAGCTCCGGCATCCTGGCGATGCGGAAGTTCATCGCCGCGATGAAACCCTCGGGACTCATACGCGAAGTCATCGACTTCGACAGCCCCTTCATCCTCACCGAACCCGCGGAACTGACGCCCTCACCCGGCGCCGTGTCCAGCTGCTACACCCAGCGGTTCCGGCAGAACCCGCCCGCGGGCTACCGGTTCCTGCCGGCGAACAGCTTCTCGCAGGTGCCGAGCTTCCCCAACTCCGACGCCGGCGCGCATGCGCACGCCTGTATCGGCTTCATGATGTACCACACAGCCATGATCACCAGCAGCGTCGCCGCATTCTCGGACACCCCGATACCCCACTAGGTGTGCCGTTCGGAGAGGTTGGTGACACCACCGCGACGGGGCCATTGCCTCGGGGCGGAACGCCCAGTCGGCCGGTCGGACCAGTCAGCCGGTCCGGTCGAATCATGGCAGGAAGGTCACCTCCGGGAAGGCTCGGGACGGGCCGTCGAGCAGGTGCCCGCGTCGGTGCCGCAGGTGCAGGTCGAAGAACGCGAGCGGGTAGGCCTGCTGGATGCGTACCGCCCGGGCCGGGGCGAGGGTGCCGATCAAGGCGCGCAGCTGCTGGTCAGTCATCTTCACCACCTTCGCCAGCTGTGGGAACAGCACCTGGTTGTCGCCGTAGGACGAGTGGACGGCGCCCTCCGCCTGTATGTTGAGCCGCCACCCGCGCAGGTGCGTCCAGAACTCGGCGACACCGGGCTCCTGGGCTCGGGTGAACCGGGCGGTCATCATCATGAACGGCCGGTCGAGGTCGCCGGTGACAGCGGGCAGCATGGGGCCGTCGAGGCTCAGCCCGGCCCGGACGCGCCGGTCGTCGAGCATGACGCGGGCGGTCGCCGTCCCTCCCTTCGACCAGCCGAACATGCCGATGCGCCGCGGGTCGATCGCGCTGGTCAAGCCCTCCGGCAGCGACCGGCCGTCGGCGTCGGGGTTGCGTCCGGCGGCGAGCTTCTCGACGCAGTCGAGGACGAACCGGATGTCGGCGGCGAAGTCCGCCGGCCCCATCGCGCGATCCGGGTCCGGGGCGAGGACCCGCCCGTCCGGGAACTCGGTGAAGGCGTCGTAGGTATGGTCCACCGTCACCACCACGTAGCCGTGGCTGGCGAGTTCCTGCACCATGAGGGTGTGGTCGGCGCGGTGACTGTGCGCCCCGTGCGAGTACACGACGACGGGCAGCAGCTTGCGGCCGCTCCGCCGCACCGGGGCACTCTGGTGACCGGCGGTGAGCGGCACCTGTACGGCGTCGGCGGGGAAGTCCGCGGATGTGAGCAGCCCCCGCAGATTGGCGGGGGACATCCACGGCGCCAGGGGGTGCCGTCCGACGTCCCGGGCGGGGTACCAGACACTCGCCATCAGCTCCCGATGACGCCCCGGGCCCGCCACGGGGTCTGGACGGGCGGCGTCGACGAGGTGCAGTGCGACCGTGCCCACCGGGTACGGCCCGGTCGGCGAGGGCAGGGTGAGCTGCAGCGGGGCCGGTGCGCCCGAGGCTGCCCGAGCCGTCCCGGCGAGGCCGAGCGGCACGGCCGCACCCACCGCCAGCGCGGCTCCCAGCAGGCGACGGCGCGTCAAGGTGTCTGGACTGGTGAACGGTGTGGTGGTCACGGCCCCTCCCTGGGTGTTCTGACGGATTCGAGCTCAACTGACGGGCAGTCAGCTGTGCTCGCGGTCGCGCATCGGTGCGCGATGCCGAAGATCCGTGTGCATGAAAGGAACGTTGTCACCCGCCCCGACCGAGCCGCATCAGCCCATGGGTTGCAATCCCTCACCGCCATCAACCCACGGGTTGACATCCGTAGATCGACCCGGACCGCCCTCCGGCCTCCGAGGGCCGCGCCTATGATCGGCTCGACCCTCGGAGGTCGAAGGGGGCAAGGCACCATGGACGAAGACGACGACGGGTCGCTGCGCGAGATCGGCTGGGGCCGGGATCTGCCCCTGCGCTTCGCGCTCGTCAGCGAGGAGTGGGACGGGGAGCAGACGGTGTGGGCGCGGTGCGTCGACGCCGACGGGCTGTTCATGGACCGGGCGGCGTTCCGGGAGCAACTGACCCTCCTCGGCTGCGCGCCCACCGGCCGGCTCCTCAAGGCCGCCGAGCGGTGCGCGACGCACGCCCCTGTTCCCTTCGGTGAGTTGCACCTCATCGTGAACGACTTGGACGCCGAGGATCCGTACACCGATGACTACTTCGGGTTCGACGACGCCGTCGTCATCGACAGCAGGCCCAGTGCGGCGGACCCCACGCTGCTGGACCTCGTCGTCGAGTGCGTGGTCACCGAGGCACCGCCCTCGTACCGCAAGGAGCCCGCGAGGACGGACGTCGTCCTCCTGAACGGCACCAGCGGCAGCGCGATCGGGCGCTGTCGGCGGGTGGGCGGCCTGTACGGCGACCGGCCGGACCCCGCTCGCCAACCGGTACGGCTCCTCGGCTGCGAGCCCTCGCCGAACCTGCTGCGCCGACTGGTCCACCCCCGTCACGGCGGGGGCGATCACCTGCAGCTCTGGCTCCTGGACCGGACGGGCCGGCCGACTCCGGTCCAGGAGCACATCACCGTGGACGTCGACGAATGCCGCCCCTCCATGCTGGGCGGTGCGCTGATCGACGTGACGCTCAAGGGCGGGCTCTTCCGCCGCATGCCCTCCCCGCCCGCGGCCCGGCCCGTCTGGGACGCCTGGCGCGAGGGTCCGCCCCGCGCACGTAACGGATGGGCGCGTTTCCCGACCGACGGGCGCAGCGAGTGGCTACGGTTCGCGGAGGTGTGCCTGGGCCCCGAAGAGCCCGGCGCGGTGTGCGAGTTGGACGGGCGGTACGCCACGGACATCACGGGCCTGCACTGCGCGATCGGTGAGGCGGTCGGCGGCCCGGGATTCCGATGGCACCAGTGTTGGAACGCGTTGCGCGGCTGCCAGTGCGGCGGCGAGGCGGCCCGCGCGCCCTTCACGCTCGTCTGGCACGACGCGGACGTGGCCCGGCAGGCCCTGGCGGGCGTCAGCGTGGACGCGAACGGCGAGCTGAGCTACTTCGAAGCGGTGGTGCCGTTCCTGGAGCGGATGGGCGTCACCGTGGTGCTGCGCTAGGCCGTCCCACAAGAGGTTGGGGGCCGTTCGTGGTGCGTCGGCATGAGGTGCTTCATCGTTCCGGCCGTGGCATTGAAGGCGGAAGGAGCCGGTCGGTCATCGACGCTGCTCCGGGGTGGGTGGCAGGTGGAGTTCGGCGATGGCTCCGCCGTCGGGGGCGTTGGCGAAGCGGAGGGTGGCACCGAGCACCTGGGCCTGGCCGGCGGCGATGGTCAGGCCCAGGCCGTGACCGGTCCGCTTGCCGGCGTCAGACCCGCCCGACTGGCTCCGAAAGCGCTGGGGGCCCTGGTCGAGGAGGTAGGCGGGGTAGCCGTCGCCGTGGTCCCGCACGGTGATGACGGGGGCGTCGACGGTGACCACGACGGGCGGGCAGCCGTGTTTGTGGGCGTTGGCGACCAGGTTTCCCAACACGCGTTCCAGCCTGCGCCGGTCGGTCTCGACCTGGTCGTCCGCCACTACGCGGATCTCCGTCGTCGTTCCGGTGGCCCGTACCGCCCGTTCGGCCAGGGGGCCCAGTTGGTGGATGTCGAGGTCGGCGCTCTCGACCCGGGCGTCGAGCCGGGAGATCTCCAGCAGGTCCTCGGTGAGCCTGCGCAGGGCCCGGACGCGGTCGCGCACCATCTCGGTCGGGCGGCCGGGCGGCAGCAGCTCGGCCGCGGAGTGCAGGCCGGCGAGCGGGGTGCGCAGCTCGTGGGAGACATCGGCGGTGAAGCGCTGTTCGCTGTGCAGCCGGGTCTGGAGGCTGGCTGCCATCGCGTCGAGCGCGGTCGCCACGGCGGCGGCCTCGTCCTGGGCCCGGTCGGGGCGCCGGGCGCGGGGGTCGTTCACGCGGGCGTCGAGATCGCCGGTGCTGATGCGTCGGGCGACGCGGGCGGTGTGGTGCAGTCTGCGGGTGATGCGGGAGACCGAGATCAGTCCCGCTGCCAGGGTGAGGGCGATCGCGGCGGCGGAGGAGCCGATGATGGCCCCGTCCAGGCCGCGGAGGGAGGCTGCCTGTTCGCTGTAGTCGAGCCGTAGCGCGAGCACCTTCCCCCCGGCGACGGGCGTGGCGGCCCACATCACGGGACGGCCCTGGTGCGTGGCGAGCTGGGTACCGCGCTCGTGCCGCCGGACGGTCATCTCGCGCAGCGGCGCGGGGAGGTCGGGCGGGCTCACCGAAACGTTGCGGTCCAGGGGGTCCCCGGCGACGTACACGGCTTTACTGCGGTCCAGTTCGGCCAGTGCCGTGTGGCGCGCACGGTCCTGGGTCTGCCGGTCGACCAGGACGTGCACCAGGATGCCGAGCACCGAGGCGAGCAGGCAGCACATGACGGTGATGAAGACGGCGGCCTTCCAGTAGAGCGTCGCCGTCCAGGCATGCAGCCATCGCGGCGGACGCGGTCGGCGAGTGCGCACCACTCACCTGCCCGAAGGAGTAGGAGAGGCCGGGGCCCGTCGGCCGTAGCCGACGTCCTGGATCGTCATGACCTGGTGCCGCGCATCCCACGCGTAGACGGTGCGGCTCTCGTATCCGGGCGCGTCGCCGGGCTCGTGGATGACCAGCTTGTGGTCGGCGACCTCCACCGATTGTGGGGAACTGGTGGAACCGAGGATCGAGGTCACGACCCCGTTCTTGAGCGTGTAGGCGTAGATGATCAGGAGGTTGCTTCCGCTGCGGACCCCGACGATCAGCTCGTCCTTCCCGTCGCCGGTGAGGTCGTGGTACTCGGGGGCCCGCACAGGACAGGAGCCCGAACCCGGCCTGCCGGCGCAGGCGCGGATGGTGCGTTCCTCTCCCTCGTCGAAGACCGGCTGGTCGCGGCGCTTGTCCGCGTCGATCTGGGCCAGGAGTACGGAGCCGGCGGACACCTTCCGGATGTCCCCGGACGGCACCCGCGGCACCGCGGTCAGCGGCTGCGGTTTCTCCTGGCCTCCGGTGGCCGGCGAAGCCGCGGGGGCGGGCTTGCTGCCGGGCCAGAGTTCTGCCGGACCGGTGACGGGAGCGGCATGCCCGGCGCTCTTGGGCGCACTGGCCTGCCCACAGCCACCCAGCAGCACCACACCGGCCGCCGCCACGCTCGCCAGCGCCAGCATCCGTACCACGGGAAGAGGCCGACGCAGGCCGCGCACAGGGGAGAAGGCGCTGGTCCGGGAGGGGCCGGAAGGCGCAGTGGCTGAGGGCTGAGTCAAACGTTCTCTCCGCGTGGCGCTGCGACGATCCGACAAGTCCGGAAACCGTAACCCATCAGTCGCGCGACAGGTCGTGTCCCGTCACGCCGTGCCCCACTCCCTTCAACCTTCCCGGTTCTCTACGGCTGGTCGAGGAGCCGGTTGACGGCCCGGCGGGTGCGGGCGGCAGCCGTGGCGTCGGCGAAGAGCTGGATTTCCTGGTTCAGGGCCAGGTAGAGCGCCACCATCTCGTACACGACCTGATCCGGGTCGGTGTCCGGGGGCAGATCGCCCGCCGCGACGGCCGTGCGTACTTCGGCGGCGAGGCGGTGGCGCCAGATGCGCAACAGGCGGGCCACGGCGTCGCGGACGGGGCCGCCACGGGCATCGAACTCGGTGGAGGCGGTGGTGAAGAAACAACCACCGGGGAAGATGTCGCGCCCGGTCTCCAGGTAGGCGATCCAGGTGTCGCGGACGGCCCTCAGGCGGGGCAGGCCCGGCTTCTCGTGCGCCACGGGCTCCCAGACCAATCGCGAGAAGGCCGCGGCGGCACCTTGCAGGGTCGCGAGCTGGAGCGCCTCCTTGGTGCCGAAGTGCCCGAGCACACCGGCCTTGCTCATCTGGAGGTCGGCGGCGAGACGTCCGATGGTGAGCCCTTCGAGGCCTTCGACCGAGGCGAGTGCGATGCCGCGCTCCACGATGCGCTCCCGGGTCCTGCGGGCTTCGATACGGGAGTTGCGAGGGCTCATGGCGTCAGTGTACCGAGCCGCCCAACCTTTAGCTTCCGACCGATCGGTTGCTATATTCCGGGAGCCCCGTCGCCGAGCCGAGGAGATCACCTGTGCGTTCCACCGTGCCGGGAAGCCGCATCACCGCCATGGGCCACTACCAGCCGAGGCGAGTCCTGACCAACGACGACCTGTCCGCCCTGGTCGACACCAACGACGAGTGGATCCGGCGCCGTACCGGCATCGCCACCCGCCGAATCGCCGCCTCGGACGAATCAGTCACCGACATGGCCGCGACGGCCGCCGGCAAGGCGCTGGCCGCGTCCGGGCTGGAGCCCTCCGACATCGGCCTGATCACGGTGGCGACGTGCACCGCGATCGACCGCTGCCCCTCCATCGCCGCCCAGGTCGCGGCACGTCTGGGCCTGCCTTCCCCGGTGGCCTTCGACCTCAACAACGGTTGCGCGGGCTTCTGCACCGCGCTCGCCTGCGCCGACCACACGATCCGCGCGGGCGCCGCCCGGCATGCCCTGGTCATCGGCGCCGAGAAGATGTCCGACGTCACCGACTGGACCGACCGCCGCAGCTGTGTCCTGCTCGGCGACGGGGCGGGCGCCGCCGTGCTCAGCGCCACCGACACCGCCGGCATCGGCCCGGTCGTCTGGGGCTCCGACCCCAGCCGAGGCGATGCGGTCCGCCTCGTCGACGACTGGCACCCCCACTTCGCCCAGGAAGGCCAGACGGTCTTCCGCTGGGCCACCGGCGAACTCCCCGCCATCGCCCGGGAGGCCTGCGCACGTGCCGGCCTGGCCCTGACCGATTTGGCGGGTGTCGTCACCCACCAGGCCAATCTGCGCATCATCGACGCCGTCATACGCCAACTCGACCTCCCCGGGAGCACGGTGGTCGCCCACGACGTCGTGGAGTCCGGGAACACCTCCGCCGCGTCCGTCCCGCTCGCCCTGTCCAAGCTCACCGAACGCGGCGAGCTCTCCCCCGGCGCCCCGGTCCTGCTGCTGGCCTTCGGCGGCGGTCTGTCCTGGGCCGGGCAGGTCGTCACATGCCCCTGAATCCGAGCACCACAGCGACGGCACAGGCGTGCAGGTTCGTGCAGGTTTCCCCATCCGGGGCCGGGTGGAGCGGCTAACCCGGAGATGCGGTGAGATGGGGCCATGACGAGTACTGACGCAATCGTGGTGCCGGGACTGTACGTTGGCTATCCCGGGGTGGCCTTCGGCGGCTATGTCGCCGGCCTGCTGGCGGAGCGATCCGAGGCGAAGACGGTACGGGTGGACTTCCGCGGCCCGGTGCCGACGGAAGTGCCCGTGCGGATCGCCGAAACCGCGGGAGGGGGCGTGGAACTGGGCGAGAACGAGCGACCCCTCGCCACTGCGCGCCCCGCCGAGCTGCTGCTCGACACGCCGGCCCCGCCCTCCTGGGACGAGGCGGTTGCCGCGGCCGAGAGGTTCCGGGCGGCACCGCCGTCGGGTGTGGTCGACTGCTTCGGCTGCGGTCTGCGACCCGCTGACCGTGGCCTGCGGATGCACCCCACGCCGGTGCCGGGTCGCGAAGTGGTGGCCACTGCCTGGGTCCCGTCGCCCGTTTTCGCCGGCCCGGACGGCCTCCTCCCGAACCGACTGGTCTGGGGCGCTCTGGACTGCCCGGGAAACTGGGCGGGCCGCCTCCTCGGCACCCAGCGTCCGGGCGCGGTGACCGCAGCCCTCACCGGGACGATCCTGCGGCCGGTCACCACAGGTGAGCCGTACACGGCGTACGCGTGGCTGCTGTCGGAGTCCGGCCGCAAGCACATGACGGGCGTGGCGCTCACCACCGCGGAGGGCGAACTGTGCGCCGTCTCCGAGGCGCTGTGGATCGATCCCCGGCCGGCGCCCTGAACCAAGGGCCGTCGACACCGTACGGGGCCGGCAGCGCGCTCGCCGCACTACCTATCGCCTGACCGCCGGCCACGACGTCGTCCTGGACCGATCTCATCCGCCGATGGCGTCCGTGAGAACGGTGCGGATCCGTTCGACGAGGGGGTTGGTGTCCTCGGCCCGCCACACCAGGTGCAAGGTGGTCGAGGTCCCGGCCAGTGGCCGCGGGGTCACTCCGATGCGGCGCAGCGCACGGTGCGAATCGGCGAGCACCGCTGCTCCGAACTTGGCCGCGACCAGGGCCAGGAGGGTCTGCACACTACGGCCTTCCGCTCCGATCTGCGGCACGACACCGGCGCCGTGGCAGAGCGCGATGATCTCGTCGTAGGACCGCGGTGAGACCTCCCGCGGCCAGATGACCAGGGGGATCTGGCCCAGTGCGGTGAGCGGGGCGGGTTCGGAGGGGTAGGCCAGCGGGTGGCCGGCGGGCAGGAACAACGTCAGCGGTTCACGCCACCACTCCTGGGTGGCCAGCCGGGCATCGCGCGCCGGAAGGCGCTGCACCGCGAGGTCGTAACGCCCCTCCAGCACACCGGTCGACATCTCGGTATCGTTGAAGCTCTCCTCCAACTGCAGTTGTACGCGGGGGAGTTCACGTCGCACGCGACCCAGCGCCGCGCCGAGCGGTCCGTTGATGCCCGAACCGGCGAAGGTCACGACCAGTCGCCCGGTCATGCCCTGTGCGGCCAGTCGCACGTCCTTCAGGGCGGCCTCCGCCTCGGCGAGCACGGTGGCCGCACGCCGTACCAGAACCTGGCCGGCCTGCGTCGGCGTCAGCCCACGTCCCTGCCTGACGAACAGCTTGATCCCCAACTGCCGTTCCATCTCGCTCAGTTGACGACTGAGGGTGGGCTGCGTCAGATGCAGCCGCCGGGCCGCACCGCTGATACTGCCCTCTTCCGTGATCGCCACCGCATAGCCGAGTAGCCTTAGCTCCATCCATACCTCCCAGGCATGGGAAGTATAGGCAGTAATGCCTGTGGAGCAGATGAGGGCGCCGCTCAGGCCAGGCTGGACACAGCGCACCGGACGGAACCGGGACGCGCACCTGGCTCTGAGGAGAAACCATGAACCGCGAGGACCGCTACGCATACGGCATGAAGGTGCTGGAGCAGGTTGACGGCGAGGCGGGACAGCGAATCGTCGACTCCCTCGCAGACACCTCACCGGAGTTGGGCCACCAGGTGGTGGCCTGGGCGTTCGGCGACATGTATTCCCGTCCCGAACTTCTCCCGCGTGCACGGCAGTTGGTCACCCTGGGTGTGCTCACCGCGCTCGGTGGCTGCGAAATCGAGCTGGAGGTGCACATCAACGCGGCACTCAACGTCGGCCTGACTGCCACCGAGATCTCCGAGGCGCTTCTGCACTCGGCCGTCTACTGCGGCATGCCGAGGTCGATCAACGCCACACTCGTCGCCAAGAAGGTCTTCGCCGAACGTGGTCTGCTCCCCCTCACCAACCTCGGCTGACCCGCCCCAAGCCTCCCGGCGGGCGAAAAGGTCTTCGTACTGGACGTCTCGCCGGGTTGCTCCTCGGGCACGTCATTGTCGCCGCGCCTTGAGCCACCGGATGCATGAGGAAACCCGCGGCGTCGGGCCGGACATGGCGATGCGCCGCAGGACCGGACCCCTGCGGCGCATCGTGGCGGGCGCCGGTGAGTGACGTCAGCTCTCACCGGCGGTGGGGCTTATCAGTGGTGACCCCAGTGGCCGTGGTGACCCCAGGACCTGGAGTCGACGATGCGACGGTGGTCGTTGCGCAGGGTCGCGGTGTCGGAGTAGTTGTCCCAGAAGTAGTTGCGGCGGTCCTGGAACAGGTCGTTGCGGTTGTCGCGGCCGATGCCGGTGTGGACGCGGACCTGGCTGTGGCCGGCCAGCCGGACGTTGCCGAAGCGGTAGCTGTGTCCGGTCTTGTCGGAGAGGGTCCAGCCCTTGATGGTCACCGGCCAGCGGCTGGTGTTGCGGAGGGTGACCCATTCGGCGTTCAGACTCCGGTTGGAGTTGTCATCGCGGCCGGGGCTGTCGTACTGGATCGGCCCGAGCACCACCGCGGAGCGCACCCGGTGGTGCCAGCCCGGGGCGTGGTGGCCGCGGTGGTGGTCGGCCGCGGCGGCGGGCAGCGCGGCGGTGGCGGCCAGAGCCGCAGCCCCCGCTACGGCGACGGCGATGCGCGAAGCGTGACGGAACACGAAATCCCCTCCTGAGGCACCCCGATGCAGGTGCCGGAAAGAAACCGGAAGCCCGGCCGGTTTGACCGGGCCCCCACACAGTGACCCCACGTCATGCCTTGCCGGAAGAATTCAGGTTTGGTGTTACAAAACACAGACATTTACACAACCTCTCCACGCCAGGCGCACACTCCCCCGCCTTCGCCCACCCCAACGCGACGCCCCCTACACCCATCCAGACGCCCCAAGGGGTTACCCGCGGCAGCACCGCCGCCGGACTCCGGACGCGAGCCGGCTCAGCCACCGCGGGGGCTGGAGCTGCTGGTAATACGCGCTCCCCGGATGGGCGCCCGCACACCGGGCCGCTCAGGGGCCGAGGTAGGAGTGGAAGAGGTTTTCCGGGTCCCAACGGGCCTTTGTTTCGGCGAGGCAGTCCCAGGCCGCCGGTGTGTACGAGGCCTCGGCCCGGGGGCCGCCGGCCTCCAGATCGGCCTCCGCGATGTAGTGCCGGCCGTCGCCGCGCGGGTCCACCGCGGCCATGGCCTCCCGAAGCCAGCGGTCGTTCGCCGCGTCGTCGGCCGGCTCGTCCCAGATCGCGTAGCAGACCAGATAGGAGGCGCCGAGCGGGGCGAAGGCCATGTTGCTCAGCAGCGCCGGGTCCTCGGAGACCGGTTGCACGGGCGCGAGCACCAGCGACTTGCCGGAGGGCGCGGTGGCCACCGCATCCACCAGTCGGGTGAGCTGGGTGTGGTAGTTCTCCGGGGCCCACAGGGTGTCAGCGCCGTAACGATGGCCCGGTGGCCAGACCGCGCTCGCGCCCTCGTGCAGAGCGGCGTACGAGGCCGGTGCGGGCGGCTCCCCAGCGACTTGGAGCGCGCCGAAGGGGCATTCGGTGAAAGGCTTGAGGGCCTGCCGGGCCGTCTCGGGTGAGGGTGCGAAGGCCGTGGCGGCAACCGTGATGCGGGGCCCCGCGGGGACCGATGCCGTCGCCGGGCCGGACGCCGCGAGTACGAAAGCGGTCTCCACATACGGCGGCAGCCCGCGCGCGATCGGCTCCGCCCACTGTGTGACCCGGGCGGTGTCGGCCAGCGGGAAGGTGCAGCTGGTCGTCATGATCGACACGGGGTGGGGGTGCAGGGCGAGCCGGAAGCGGGTGACGATGCCGCAGAAACCCGGTCCGGCGCCGCGCGCGGCCCAGAACAGGTCGGGGTGCCGGCTCTCGCTGCAGTCGACGGTCCGTCCGTCGGCGGTGACCACCCGGACCTCCAGGACGTCGGCGCAGGAGGCGCCCCAGGCCCGGGAGTTCCAGCCGAGGCCGCCGCTGAGCAGGAACCCGCCCACCGCGACGGTGGGGCAGTGGCCGACCGGGAAGGCCAGTTGGTGCGGGGTGAGGGCGGCGACCAGCTCCTGGCCGGTGACGGCGGGCCCGACGACGGCCGTCGGAGGGCCGGGGCCGTCGGCCGGGGTCAGGGTGCACTCGCGGCGCAGTCGGGAGAGGTCGAGCAGCAGCCCGTCGTCGCGGAGCGGGGCGCCGGACCAGTTGTGCCCGCCGGAGCGGGTGGAGAGGCGCAGCCCTTGGTCGCGGGCGTAGCTGACGGCCCGTACGACGTCGCTCTCCGAGGCGGCCTGCACGATGACGTCGGGGAGCCGCGCCGGTGTGACGCGGTTCCAGACCATGTCGGCCCGGGTGTCCTCGTACGCGGCATCACCCCGGCGGATCAGGGTCCCGTCGAGGTCCGGCGCGGACACCGGTGTCCATCGGCCCATGTCGCCTCCTCGATGCGCAGCGGACCGTCAGGAGCGTCAGTGGGTGATCAGGGCGAAGACGGCGAGGGACACGAGGTAGCAGAGCGCCACGGCGGCGATGCCCCCCATCTGTGACCGGCGGCCGAGGGTCCTGCCGGGCGCGAGCCAGAACCCGAGAGCCCTGTTCACCAGCGGCATCAGAAGCCAGGTCAGCGCACTGACGCTGAGGATGTTCGAGAGGAACATCGCGAGGTAGAGAGGGAATTTGACGCGGTTCAGCGCGTCTCCGAGGGTCAGCGTGAGCACCATGACGGTCGGGTAGAGCGCCAGGAGCACGGTCATCGCCTGTTTCCAGTTGGGCGGCGCGCCCTCACCGTTGCCGTGGCCGAACCTGAACCAGCCGCTGAATGCCGAGCTGACCTTGCGCACGTCATAGGCGGTGAAGTACTTGCGCCCCTCCTCAAGGAGCACGGCGCGCACGTCCGATGCGAGCCAGTCATCGAGATGCTCGCGGGAGTCGAACCGGAAGACGACCACCCAGTGTTGCTGCACGCCCTCGACCGGCTGGAAGAGTTCGGAGCCCATGAATCCCGGGGCCTTCTCCTGGGCCTTGAGCGTCTTCTCCTGCCATTTGAGGAAGCCCTGTTCGCGTCCTGGTTTGACGTCGTGCGAAATGACGGCGGTGACGGCCTTCGGCGTCTCCTGTGCCGGACTGCCGCCGCGCAGCACCTCCTGGGTCGGAGGCCCTTCGAAGAGTCCGTGCGCTTCCTTGAGCAGCGCCGCCCGCCGGTCCGAATCCAGCCAGGCCGTCAGGTGGTCCACTCCGGAAAACCGGAATACAGTGACCCATTCATTTGCGCCACCGGCACCGGGTGGGTATACCTCGGCGCCCACGAAACCCTCGAATTCACGGGCCGCATGGTTGGTTCTGTCCTGCCAGCGCCGGTACTCATCGGCCCGGCCTTCGCGGACCTTTTGCGAGGTCACCACGGTGGCAATGTCGGCCGAGGAGTCACGGCTTGCACGGGCACTCACCTTGAGTAGCCTAGTACATAAGGCATTTAAACGGCAAATGGGGCATTTAATTTCCGGTTCTCGGAAAGGCCGATTGGCCGACGTCGAGGGAGACTCCGCTATGGAACACAAAGAGCTCATGGCCGAGGCAGTACGACTCGCCACAGAGTCCGTCGAAAAGGGCTGGGGCGGCCCCTTCGGGGCGGTACTCGCACGCGATGGCGAGATCATCGCCCGCGGGCAGAACCGCGTACTGCTGACCGGCGATCCCACCGCCCATGCCGAGGTGGAGACCATCCGGAAGGCCGTGCAGACGCTCAACCCCGAGGCGCCGTCCATCTCCCCGGACCATCAGAACGAGACCACGCTGGAGTACGTCCCACGCCCCGAGGGCTCGCCGGACCCCGTTCCCGAACGCGCCCGTATGCTGCAGGGCTGCTCGATCTACATCAGCGGCGCCCCCTGCCCGATGTGCATGAGCGCCATCTACTGGTCGCGGATCGACGAGGTCTACTTCGGCTGCGATCTGGAGGAAACCCGGAAAATCGGCTTCGACGACTCGTTCCAGTACGAGGACTTCACCAAACCGCTCGACCAGCGCCGGATCAAGATCAAGCAGATCTACCCCGAGCTGGGCTCCAAGGCCTACGCGGCATGGACGAACCGGCAGGAGCGGCATTCGTACTAGGAGCGGCTGCTCTCCCAAGTTCCTGTCACTGCACGGCGTTCAGGACCTTCCGCAAGCGTCGGCCGCCGCGGTCACCGGACGCGGATGACGCTCTTTCCGCGGGTGGCGCCGGTGGCCAGGTTCGCGATTGCGGTCTTTACGTCGGCGAGCTCGTGTTCGGCGGTGATGTCGATGCGCACCGAGCCGTCGGCCACCAGCGCCAGCGCTCCGGCGGCACTGTCGGCCAGTCGGTCCGGGTGGGTCCGGCTCAGCAGGTTGCTGTTGTAGGTCATCACTGACTGCCCGTTCATGAGCAGGTCGTTCGTCGAGAGGTCGACCGGGTCGAAGGTGGCGATGTTGCCGTAGACCACGAGCCGGCCGTGTGGCGCCAGGAGCGCCAGGCTTGCGGTGCGGGTGGGTCCCCCGACGGGGTCGAGGATGGCGTCGAAGGTCTCCTCGCCGAGAGCCTGCGGGAACTCCGCACGCGTCAGCACCTGGTGATAGCCGAACTGGCGGGCATAGGCGGCCCGGTCGGCGTCGCCGGCCACGCCGATGATGCGCCTCGCTCCCGCCGCGGCGGCGAACTGGGCCGCCAGGGTGCCGACTCCGCCGGACGCCGCATGGATCAGCACGCTGTCGCCGGAGCCGATTCCGGCGACGGTGTTGATCAGGTCGTAGGCGGTCGGGGCGATCCAGCCGAACCCGCCCGCGGTACGGACATCGACGCTCTCCGCGGCGATCGCCAGGGCGGACGGCGCGAGGACGACCTCGGCGAAACCGCCTCCACCGACCAGGGCGACGACCTGTTCCCCCACCCGGTCCTCCGGCACCCCCTCGCCGACCGCGGTGATCCGGCCCGCGACCTCGAAGCCGGGCACGAACGGCCGCGGGATGGGGAAGTGCCCGTCCCGCACCAGCACATCGCCCCACTGGACGCCCGCATAGGCGACCTGTACAGCCACCTCGCCCGGCCCGCGTACCGGGGCGGGGACCTCGGTCAGACGGAAGTGATCGTCGGCACCCAGGACAACAGCCTTCATCGCGCTTCAACCTCCTGCGTTGACTCAGTAACCTGATACTGCCGAACCTAAGAGTCTCAGGTAGCTGAGTCAAGTAAGGGAGTTGAGATATGTCCGAGGTGCCTGTCGAGGAGTACCTGTGCACCCGCCTTCGCCGCGCGGAGCAGGCGCTGATGGCACACCACGAGGCGGTTCTGCGTACCTATGGGCTCACCATGACCCAGTACACGGTGCTCCTGACGCTCTCCCGCGCGGACGGCCGGTCCGGCGCTCAACTCGCCCGGGCCTGCGGCGTCTCCCAGCAGAGCATGGCGACTGTCCTGAACGGCATGCAGACCAAGGAACTCATCAGCCGCAAAGCCTCCGCGGCCCACGCGAAGGTCATGATCGCCACCCTCACCGACACCGGGCGGGACCTGCTCGACCGGGCGTACCAGGAGGTCATCGTGCTGGAACGCGCCCTCACCGACCGCTTCAGCGCCGACGAACACCGCCAATTCTGCGAGTTCCTCGACCGCGCCACAGCCACCCTCGTCGAGCAGACCCCGACAGCCCCGGCACGCTGACGCCGGCGCGGACCGGGAGCCCGGCAGCACGTGGTCCGGCGTGTCGGGAAGGAGAAATGCGGGGCACCGACTGAACCGAAGAGCGGGGCCTCACATCTTCCTGCACGATAACCGGAAACCAACCCCCCACCGGTTCATGCGCCGCCGTGCGCCACCCCTGCCGCACGGCGTCCCCGATGTTTGCAACGATCGAAGAGACAATTCCTCACTCGCCCACGGGGAGCGAGGACGACGCCCGACGCCCGACGCCCCAGGAAGAATGAGGAATCGCGGTATGCGCTTGGTCGCGCCTGACGGTCCGGCACCTTCGGAATCGGCACTCGGGCGCCCCAGACTCTATGTGCTCGACGGGCTGCGGTTCGTGGCAGCACTGATGGTCCTCGGCTACCACTACCTCACCCTTCGCGACGGGTGGGGCAACGATCCGCAGGCGTTCTCACCGGAGCTCTACCACGTCGCACAGTTCGGCTGGCTGGGTGTCGAAGTCTTCTTCCTGATCAGCGGATTCGTCATCTGCATGAGCGCGTGGAGACGCACCCTCGGCGATTTCGTGAAGTCCCGGGTTTCGCGCCTTTATCCCGCTTACTGGGTCGCCGTCCTCCTGACGGCTTCGGTCCTGACGCTGTGGCCCCGCGTACGCAGTGCGGACAGTCTGGAGACGGTGCTGACCAACCTCACCATGCTGCAGCAAGGCGTGGGGGTGTCCGATCTCGACGATGTCTATTGGTCGTTGTTCATCGAGCTGAAGTTCTACCTGCTCTTCGCTCTCGTCGTCTACAAGGGCGTCACCTACCGCAGATGCGTACTGTTCTGCGGCCTGTGGACGGTGGCCGGTGTGGTCGCCTACAAGGCCGACACCAGCTTCCTTTCGGTGTGGGCCATCGCACCGTACTCCCCGTATTTCATCGCGGGAATCGCCTTCTACCTGATGCACCGCTTCCGGCCCACCATGCTGCTGTGGGCGATCGTCGCGGTCGAATTCCTGCTGGCCCAGCACTATGTCAAGGGCCGCGTGGTGATGAACCTCGGGGACAAGGCCGCGACCGCACACGACTGGCCGGCACGCATCGGAGTGCTGTTGGCCTTCCTCCTCATGGCGGCCATCGCCCTGGGGGTGTTCGACGGAGTGCGGTGGCGCTGGCTGAGTCGGGCCGGCTCATTGACGTACCCGCTTTATCTGCTGCACATGTACATCGGTTTCACGCTCATCGCCCTCCTGCGGCACCGTCTACCGGCCCCCGTACTGCTCATGTCGATCATCGCCCTCATGCTGGTGCTCTCGTACGCCGTCAACCGGTGGGTGGAGCGTTCTGTGGGTGCCTGGTTGCGCGACGGGATCGACAAGGGGTTGCAGGAGATGCGCCGCGGATCCCGGGCGGCTCCGGCGGCGGAGCGACCCGGGGCGTGGCGCGCGGGCCGGCAAGGTGTCGCCCGCTCCGAGGAGAGCGAGGGGAAGAGCCTCGCCTGCGCGGAGCAGGTGGACCGCACGGAGAAGGAGAGTGACCGGGTGGGGACACTCTCCTGACGGCGGGCCAGCTCCGCTCATTCCTCTTCCAGGAGGGCTACCTGAGCGTCCAGCGTTGGGATTTGCCCCCGGTGCACGGCGCGGTGGAGACGCGGTCGTTCGCCATCCGCGCGAGGCACTTGTGGCTGACGCTGTTCCTGATCAGAACGGGTTCGGTTTCGTCGATTTGCCACTGTGCTGCCTGGTCAGCGGCGGCACAGGGTTTCATGGTCAGTCGGTCGTTGCGCAGCGTCAGGCACAGCTTGGTCGCCACCTGCCGCAACGCGGTGTACTCGTAGTCGTCGTTCCAGTGCCACCTTTGGTAGTCGGTGCCGTTGCAGTTGAAGACGTAGGGACCGTAGTCGGCCCGGAAGTCCAGGCACGGCTTGTCCGTGGCTTGATTCCGGAAACCGGTGGTGCGCGGTATCGCGTTCGCCGGTGTGCTGCTCAGGCCCACCATGAGCGCGATGCCCGCCCCCACGGCGGCCAGCCTCTTCCAGAGCATGAGTTCCCCCTCTGCTCGACGCGTCCGACGAGATGCTAGCGAGATCCCTTCCCGACGGGTCCGGAACGGGCAGACCTCCACATCTCTCCCCCAATGGCGCCCATCACCTCGCCGGCGCACCCCGGCGCGAAGACGCTGCGAGGACGTGCCACATCCCATCCGTCACTCGCTTCACGGTCCTCGGTGTTTCGGCCAATCCCCGCCCCCGTCGCAACGGCCGTAGCGCCGCGCCCAGGACGTCAACTCCTTGCGTTTCCAGGGTCCCAGGCAGTCCGGAATCGAGCGCGTTCGATTCCGTCGGCCCGTCGTTATGCCGTGCACCGCCGAGCCATCCAGGCGCGGCGCCCGCCCCAGGGAGGATGCAGATGACTGTGACCGACGCCTCGACCGCCCACGCGGAGAATCCGCCCCCTCCCCCGCCGGCCACCCTCACCTTCGAAGGCAAACACGGCAAGAATCCGCTGGCCGAAGCCAGTTTCGCCGCCATGTGCCGGCGCCTGCCGGCTGTGCTCGCTCACACCGCGCGGATGGCCTGGTCCGTCGACAAACCCGCGGTCGCACTGTTGCTGATCTGCCAGCTCCTCACGGGCGCCTCGGCCGCCATGGTGCTCGGGTTCACCGCGAAGGCCATGACCCACCTCCTCGGGCCGGGCACCGTGTCCCCACGCCTGCACGCCGCGCTGCCCGCCCTGATCGTGGTGGCAGCCACCGCGGGCGTGGGCCGCATCAGCAGCGCGCTGTCGTCCTACGCCGACGGACGGATCACCCCTCTGCTGATGACCGAGGCGGATGTCGCGCTGGTCTCCGCCGTGTGCCGGGTCGAGGCGTCCGCCTACGGGGAGAGCGGATTCGCCGACCGGCAGGAAGCCGCCGAAGTCGGCGTCACGCGCACCCGGATGATGGTGCAGGACGCCCAGCGCTTCATGGCCTCCCTGATCCGCATGATCGCCGCGAGCAGCGTCATCACCGCCCTGCACTGGATGATGCTCCCGCTGCTCCTGCTCGCCGTCATCCCCGCCGGCACCGGCGCGGTGCTCTGCGCCCGCGTCGACTACGAGACCCACTACGCCAACGTGGGCGACCGCAACGTCCGCGGCATGATGCGCTGGTGGGCCACCTACTCCCGGCACGGCGACGAAGTCCGGGCCAACGGCATGACCGGCTACCTCACCTTCTGGTACCGCGCCCTGTCCGAACGCATCGACAAACGGACCCTGAGCGCCGCGCCCCGCATGCTGCGCATCGTCCTCGTGACCAGTGCGGTCGGTGGAGCGTTCCTCCTGGCCACCTGGGCGACCCTGGCCTGGCTGGCCACCACCGGCCGGGTCGCCCTGCCCGTCGCGGCCACCGCGGTCGTCGCCGTCCAGACGACACTGGCCGCGCTGTCCCAATTCGTCATCTACGGCGCCGCGTTGTTCCACACCTCCCTGTACCTCGCCGACATGCGCGGTTTCCTCGACATGGCCGCCGAGCGTGCGCCGAAGCGTGGCGAGCTGACCATCCCCGACCGCGTGGAGGAGATCCGCCTCGATGAGGTGGTGTACCGGTACCCCGGAAAGGACGAGCCGGCGGTCAACGGGGTGTCCCTCACGCTGCGCCGCGGCGAGATCCTGGCCATCGTCGGCGAGAACGGCTCGGGCAAGTCCACGCTGGCCAAACTCATCACCGGAATCCTGCTGGCCGACAAGGGCAACGTCGTGTGGGACGGCATCGACCTCGCCCATGCGCACCCGGACGCCGTATGGAAACGCACCGCACTGGTCCCGCAGAACTTCGCCTGCTGGCCCCTGCGGACACGGGAGAACATCACCCTCGGACAGCCCAAGACATGGGACGACGAGGCGGTGTGGGAGGCCGTGGACGCGGTGGGGATGCGCGCGGCGATCGAGAAGCTGCCCCGGCAGCTCGACACCCTGCTCGCTCGGGAACTCTTCGGCGGGGTGGAGCTGTCCGGAGGACAGTGGCAGCGCCTGGTGTGCGGACGTGCTCTCTACCGGCGCACGCCCCTGTTGATCCTGGACGAACCGACCTCGCAGATGGACCCGCGCGGCGAACACCAGATCTTCCTGGAGGTCAAACGCATTGCCGCCGAGCGCATGACGATCGTCGTCACCCATCAGCTGGAGAACACCCGGCTGGCGGACCGCATCCTCGTGATGCGCGACGGTCGGGTCATCGAGCAGGGCGGATACGACGAACTGGTCCACGCGGGCGGGTTGTTCGCCGAACTCGTCGCGCTGGCCAAGGACCGGTGACGGCCGCCATGCCGGCTCTTACGTGAGGTCGAATCCGCTCATGCTCTGAACCGCGGGTGTGCGGTCAAGGCGACCGGAAGGAGCTGTGGGAGGAGTGCGCTATTGCCCCACCCGGCCGTCGATGCGTTCGCGCAGCAGATCGGCGTGCCCACAGTGGCGGGCGTACTCCTCGATCCGGTGGACCAACAGCTCCCGGACGGAGTTACCGTCGCGTCCCACCCGCGCACCCAGATCCGGGTACCCGTCCAGCACCGCATCGGTTGCCGCCTGTTCGCGGGCGAGATCGGCGAATGCGCCCTCGACCAGTTCCTGTTCCGCAACGGCTCCCTCGAAGTCGCCGTCATCCGCCCCGTACAGCTTCGGGGCCGGGTCGCCGGGCAGGATCCAGTTGCGCCAGTCCCGCTCCACCTCGGCAAGATGGCGGACCAGTCCCAGCAAGGACATGGTCGACGGCGGCACCGAGCGGCACGCCAGTTGGGCCGGTTCCAAACCCTCGCACTTCATCCGGAGGGCCAGTCGGTAGCCGCTCAGGAAGTCCTGCAGCGTCGCCAACTCACCGTCCGGGCTGGCTCCGCCACTGTTGCGCGGGTCCTCGTCGGGGTCTGCCCACATATCGGGGTAGACGCTGGCCCTGCTCCACCGCTCGGGTACGTCGCTCACCGGTTCATGGTCCTGAGCTGTGCTCCGACGGGCAAGCGATTAATGAGCAACTCCCCGATGTACACGCATAGTTACCAGCCGCGGCTGACACGCCGATCAAAGGCCCCCGCACGACAACAGCGGCCGCATCACAGAGCAACAACCGCCCTGCTGCCGGTGATTGAATGCATCGGGGAGAGGGACTTTGGGGCAAGGGTTTGGAGGTGGGCGCGGCATGAGCACTCTCACCGCCCGGGTCATCCGCACCGCGCGGCTGGACCTGCTGCCCCTTCGCGTCGAGCACGCCGAAGAGATGGCAGCGGTACTGTCGGATCCGGTGCTGCACACCTTCATCGGCGGCTCCCCGGACACCCCACAAGCCCTGCGCTCGCGCTACCGGCGGATGACCGCGGGCTCACCCGATCCGGCCGTCTCCTGGCTCAACTGGGTGATCCGGCTGCGTGACGAGGACTGCCTGACGGGCACGGTCCAGGCGACGGTCGGTCCCTCCGGGCACGGCTCCCTCGCCGAGATCGCCTGGGTGGTGGGGACCCCGTGGCAGGGAAGAGGCATCGCCACCGAAGCAGCCCGAGGACTCGTCGACTGGCTCGGCCACCAGCCCGTGCAGGCCGTCATCGCCCACATCCACCCCGACCATCAGGCATCAACCGCCGTCGCCACCGCAGCCGGGCTCACGCCCACCGACGCATGGCACGAGGGCGAGATCCGATGGTTGCGCCGGCAGGAGTAGCGGGCGACTACCTCACCACCCAATCCGCAGGCCTTCACGATGCGTCAAGGCAGCACAGCGGCGATGCGCGCCTGGTTCACGGTGCGATGGTCAATACCTGGTCCACCGGGCGGCGCGGGGTGCGGGGTCCCTGTGGGCCGTAGCCCAGGCGGAGGAGCATGTGGACGTACCCGGAGCCCGTGACCGGGTCGCGCAGGATCCAACGCAGGTCGGGCCATTCGACGGGCTGCGTCGCGAACGAACCGGCGACTCCCTCGGAGGTGGCCACGAGCAGTACGCGTTCGAGTGCCTGGCCGGCGCGCAGCCAGTCGGCGGGGCCGTCTCCGGCGGTGCTGAGCGAGGCCAGTTGGGGGCTCTTCTCGAAGTCGGCGTAGCCACGGTCGGGCACGGCGTGCCGGCCGGCGAAGTCCCGGACGGGAGTGTCGCCGGCGCGTTTGCGCGGGCCGAAGGCGTAGGCCGGGATGCCGTCGTCGGCGGACGGTCCGGTGCCGGTGTCGCGGGTCCAGCCGTGTTGTTCGGCGTCCCGGGCGTCGTCCATGCGGTTGTAGCCCTCGGCGTGCTTGATCAGGTCCAGTACGGTCTCGCGGTGCGCGGCGGTGAGGAAGCTCAGCTGTGCGCCTTCCCGGGCCGCGGCCTCGGTCAGGGCGGTGCGGACGCTCTCCGGGATCTGCCGCTCGGTGAACGGGTAGCGGCTGGTGTGGCGTTCGCGGATCGCCGGGTGGAGGTCGGGGAGGGCTTCGTCGGCGTGGCCGTGCGGGTCGTCCAGGCGCACGGTCGCCAGCAGTGCCGGGCTGTCCGGGTCGGGCAGCAGCGTGGTCCAGGTGCGGTGGCCGGCATGGGCCGCAGCCACCCGCAGGTTCAGCAGCGCCGCTCCGCAGCCCAGGTGCATGCCGCGGGTTGTCGGATCGGCCTGCGGTATCGCGCGGTCCAGGTCGGCGGAGAGGGTGAACGTGCGGCTGTGGCGGGCGTAGCGGAAGCGCCACGGCTGGGCGTTGTGCATGGACGGCGCGGTGACCGCGTCGGCGACCAGGCTCGTGACCAGGGTGTCGTCGAGGATCTTGGTGAACACCGGGTGCCTCCCGAACCGGCAGGGTGGATCGCTGAACCTCTTCAGCGTCGCCGGTGCGGCCGGGCCCGCGTCAGGGGCCGTAGGGCCCTGTCCGTGGGCCACCCGGGCCTTTTCGGGCCTGCCGGCCACCGCTCGGGGGCCGATCGGCTCATCCCCCGGCCGGTCCGCTGCGGCCAGGCTGGAGCAGCAGCCGAACCAGCAGCGGGACCAGCAGCCGGCGAAGTGCATGCCACGTCGGGGCCGCCCGGGCGGAAGGAGCCGGAGATGGAACACCGCACGATAGGCGAGCTCATGACGAGGAAGGTCGTCAGCGTGCAGCTCGATACGCCGTTCAAGGACATCGCGCAGGTCCTCGCCGACCACGCGGTGAGCGCCGTACCGGTCCTCGACGCCCTCGGCCGACCGGCCGGCATCGTGTCGGAGGCCGATCTGTTGCGGAAGGCGGCCGACCGGTCGGACCTCTCCGGCAGGACGCCCGTGCCCCATCTGGAGGCGTGGGAGCGGGCCCGGGCCGAGGGGCGCACCGCCGGTGAGCTGATGTCCGCGCCGGCCGTGTGCGCGCACCCGGAATGGACGGTGGTGGAGGCGGCACGGTTGATGGAGGTCCAGAACGTCAAGCGTCTCCCCGTGGTCGACGAGGCGGATGTGCTGCTGGGCATCGTCAGCCGAAGCGACCTCCTGCGCGTCTTCCTGCGCAAGGACAAGGCCATCGAGGACGAGATCACTCATGAGGTCATCGGACGCACCGCACGCCTCGGTGCCTCGGGAGTGACCGCCGAAGTGGCCCGGGGTCAGGTCGCGCTGCACGGTTCGGTGGACGAGCCGCTGCTGGTCCCCGTGCTCGTGCGCATGTGCGCCGGCGTCGACGGCGTCGTCGCGGTCTCCGAGGACCTGCGGCCGGCCATGGCCGCCGGTCCGGCCGGATCCGTCGGACGGAGCTCGCCCATCGGACGGAGTTCGACCCAGGCATGAAGCGTCTCGGGCGTGAAGCGTCTCGGGCGTAGGCCGGACCAGACCGCTCACGGCGGGGCCGGCATGGTGGTCGCCCCCGGCGCGCACATGTCGGCCAGCCGGTGCCGGGTGGCCTGGAGGCGGCGTGCGAGCACGCCGAGGACCCGGCGGGTCACTGCCAGGCCGAGATCCCGGTCCGCCTCGCACAGCGCACGCACTGCCGTGGCGTCGAACTCGTAGGCGCGTACCGGGGTGGCCGCCTCCGCGCCCATGCGCCAGGTGTACGGCGGGACCAGCCAGGACCAGCCGACCAGGTCGCCGTGCCCGAGCATGTCGACGACCGTCGGGGGGCCGGGCGCGATGTGGACGTCCAGGTTCACCGAGCCGGTTCGGATGATCCAGAACCGGTCGGCGAGTCCGTGCTCGTCGAAGATCCGCTCCCCTGCCGGGAACGACACTTCATGGGCGAATCGCATCAGGCGTTCCCGCCCTTCGGCCGGCAGCGCTGTGAGCAGTGGCTCCGTGGTCATGACGGTTGCTCCCGGTTTCCGGCCGGCGGCGTGCGGGCCGGCCTTCCGCAAGTCGGTCAACCTTCAGCGTGCGCACGCGGACGGTGTTCCGGGCAGGGGCTGTTCGGCGCGGGCCGGTGGGCCGAACAGCCCAGTTCGCGGCGCCCCTGGCCGCCCGGCGACGGGCCGCCGGACGGGAGCCGGGCCCGCACCGCCACCCGGCCCCCGTCCGGGCCCACTCGGCCCATGGGATCCGTTCCGGGCTGCGGCGATGCTGGAACGAGGAAGCCGGTATCCGGGCCCTGGGTGCGCGGAGGTACGTCATGGGCGGGTCTGTTGTCGTAGGTCTGGACGGCACCGGGAACAGCGTGCCGGCCGTGCGCTGGGGTGCCGCGGAGGCGGCGGCCCGGGGCCTTCCGCTGCACCTCCTCCATTCCTGGGTCTCGCAGCCGCTGGACGTCCCCGGCGCCCTCGCGGCCACGGACCGGCAGCGCTTCGGGCACGAGGTGCTCGGAGCGGCCGAAGCCATGGCGCACGAGCTGCATCCGGACGTGGCGGTGACGACCGAGCAGGTCTCGGAGCACGCGGTCGAGGCGTTGGTGGACCGCAGTGGTCTGGCCACGATGATGGTGCTCGGATCGCGCGGGCACGGCGCGATCGCCGGCTTCCTGCTCGGTTCGGTCAGCCTGCATGTCCTGGGGCGCGCACAGTGCCCGGTGGTGACCGTGCGCGAGGAGGAGAGCGCCGCCTACGAGCGGCCCGAAGTCGTGGTCGGCGTCCAGGAAGCCGGCTCGCGGGGCGAGGCGGTCCTGGAGTTCGCGTTCGTTGCCGCCGAAGCCCATCACACGCGCCTGCGTGCCGTGCGGGCCTGGGAGCCACCGGTGGTGGAGTGCGTGCCCACCACCGTGCCTCCGGTGGACGAAGCGGAACTCGCGGCAGCGGAGGAGCGGAAGCTCGCCGAGGTTCTGGCGCCCTGGCGGGCGAAGTTCCCCGATGTCGACGTCGTGGCACACCTGCAACGAGGCCGGATCACCCCGGTCCTGCTGGAGTCCTGTTCCCGGGCGAGTCTGCTGGTCGTGGGGCGGCGCGTGCAGCGGACGCCGATGCTGCTCGGACCCGTCGTGTTCGCCGTGCTGCACCATTCCCGCTGCCCCGTGGCGGTCGTGCCGCGGATCTGAACGGCCGCCCGGACGCGCCGTTACGGGCCGGGGCCGAAGGCCCCTCAGTCGTGGGGGACCACTGCCACCGGACAGGTGGCGTGGTGCATCGCGGCGTGCGCGACCGGGCCGACCCGGGGTGCGAAGCGCGGATGGTTCCTCCTCCGGCCGACGACCAGGAGCTCGGCGCCCGGGACCGTCTGCACCATGGCCCGGGTCGGGTTCTCCGGCAGCACGGTCAGGCGCACCGGTACGTCGGGGAAGCGCTCCCGCCAGGGGCGGATCGCCTCCCTCAGCTCACCGTCCGCCTCCTTGGCGATTTCCTCCGCCACCTCCGGTTCGATCCCCCACGGCACGTAGGCGGTTGCCGGAAGCGCACGTCCGTGCACGGCCTGCAGGGGCAGGCCGCGGCTCGCCGCGGTGTCGAAGGCGAAGTCGAGGAGGGGGTCGCAGGGCCCGTTCAGGCTCACCCCTACGACGATGCGCGGCTCCGCGACGTGTCCCTCGGAGCGCGGTGCCTCGGTGGACCAGCCCCCGCGGACGAGCACGACCGGCCGATCGGCCTGGCCCACGACGTCCAGGCTGACATCGCCGAGCACATAGCTCTCCCATGCCGTCAGGGCACGGGTCCCGAGCACGACCATCCGCGAATCGTTCGCCGCGTACAGCAGCGCCGGCAACGGCTCCGAACCGACCAGGTCCTCGATGACCTGGACGTGGGGGTGGCGGTCCTGCACCTCTTCCCGTGCCCGGCGCACGATCCCCCGGGCGCCGGCGTTCTGGTCGCGATCGGGAGGCGTGTCGGGTGCTTCGGCGGCCAGCAGGACCCAGGCATGGAGGAGTCGCAGCACGCAGCGCCGCCGGTCCGCTTCGTCAGCTGCCCACTGTGCCGCTGCCAGACTCTCCGGGGAGCCGTCGAGCCCCACCGTGATCACTTCCGGCTCCATGGCTGTCCTTCTTCCAGCGAGGAGGGGGTACGGGTCGCGATGCACCCGTCCCACGTGTCGAGCCTGCTGAATGCTCTCCCGGCCGGCAATGAGCCGAAGGGTGCCGTCAGGAGGCCGAACGGCCCACCACCGCGCCGTCCGACCGGTCCGGCGCCGCATACGCCCGGCACGAACGTGCTCGTCCCGCCGCGGTCACTACCGTAGAAGGTGTGGCCGCGGATGCCGGGGCGGCCACCGCGGAGGACATCGTGGCTGGCGAGAGGCCTGACCGAGGCGACGGGGCGCACCTCAGCCTGGGTGCGTTGCCCCACGATCTGCAGGAGCGGCTCCGGGCGATCGAAGCCACCTCGGACCGGTCGCCGCATCTGCTGCTGGAAGCGGTCATGTCCGTGGGCGGCAGGCTGGAGCTGTCGCAGGTGCTGCGCCGCATCGTCGAGGTCGCGGTCGTCCTCGTGGACGCCGAGTACGGGGCACTCGGGGTGATCGGCGAGGACACCCGGATCGCCCAGTTCCTGACCGTCGGGATCCCCGACGCGCAGGCCGAGGCGATCGGTCATTTTCCGGAGGGGCACGGAATTCTGGGTGAGCTGATCCGCCACCCCACGCCGCTGCGCCTGACGGAGCTCGCCGACCATCCCGCGTCGTACGGACTCCCGCCGGGCCACCCGCCGATGCACTCCTTCCTCGGGGTGCCGATCCGGGTCGGCGAGGAGGTGTTCGGCAATCTCTACCTCACCGAGAAGCGCGGCGGCCGCCCCTTCGACGTCGCGGACGAGACGGTGCTCGCGACGCTGGCCGTGGCGGCCGGTGTGGCCATCGATCACGCCCGTCTGTACGACGAGGTCCGCTACCGGGGGCAGTGGCTGGAGGCGAACAGTGAGATCGTCGCCGGTCTTCTGCCCGGGCCTGGTGAGAACGACGTCCTCGAAATGATCCTCGGCCACGCCGTGCGCATTCTCGCGGCGGATCTCGGCGCGCTGGCCCTGCCGGTCGACGACGACCACGTGAGCGTCGCACTCGCCGTCGGTGTGGAGGCCGATGCCCATCGCGGTCTGGTCCTCCCCCTCGACGGCTCCTTCGTCGGTACGGCGCTCCGCACCGGACGCCCGCTGACCAGCCTCGATGTCGAGCATGACCGGAGGATCACGGCCGGTCCGCCCCGCTGGAGCGGTCTGGGGCCCGCGATCGCCGTGCCGATGATCACCGGCGACCGGGTGCGGGGCGCGCTGCTGCTGGCCCGGATCCGCGGCCGCGATCCGTTCACCGAGCCGGAGACCGCACCGCTCCTGACGTTCGCGGGCCAGGCAGCCCTCGCCATGGAGATGGCCGACCAGCGCCGGGCCGCCGAACAGCTGGCGCTGCTGAAGGACCATGAACGCATCGCCCGCGACCTGCACGATCTGGCCATCCAGCGCCTCTTCGCCACGGGCATGACGCTGCAGAGCACGCTGCGTTTCGTCGATCATCCGGAGGCCGGTGAGCGGCTGATGCGGGCGGTCGACGATCTGGACGAGACCATCAAGATCATTCGTTCCACCATCTTCGGGCTCCGCGCCCACGAGTCCGCCCGTGTCTCCCACGGCCTGCGGGCCCGCACGGTCAGCGCCGTGGAACGGGCCGGGCAGGCACTGGGCTTCGCGCCGTCGCTCCGTATGGAAGGCCTCCTGGACACCGAGGTGCCTGCGGAGATCTCCGAGCAGGTACTGGCCGTGCTCGACGAGGGGTTGAGCAATACCGCGCGGCATGCGCACGCCGGTGCTGTGGCGGTGTCCCTGGTCCTCCATGACCGGACGCTGACCCTGACCGTCCAGGACGACGGGGTGGGCATCCCGGCGGGCGGCCGACGCAGCGGTCTGCGCAACCTGGCCGAGCGGGCCGAGAGTCTGGGGGGCGCGATGGGCGTCGAGACACCGGTGGGGGGTGGCACCCGACTGGTGTGGCGAGTGCCGGTGCCCGCCGGGTGACGCGCTCCCGCACGCCTCGGCCGCCTCGCGTGTCCCGGCCGTGCCGCCTCAGCCGTGCTGCCGGCCGGACGCCCGGTCCGGGGCGGGGGCGACCTGGGTGGCGAGCACGGCCGCCTGGATGCGCCGCTCCACGCCGAGCTTGGCAAGCATGCGGGAGATGTGGTTCTTGACGGTCTTCTCCGAAAGGTAGAGCCGCTTGCCGATCTGACGATTCGTCAGACCTTCGCCGATCAGGCCGAGGATCTCCGTCTCCCGGGGAGAGAGGCTCGCCAGCGCACCGGCTTCGGACTGCTCTTCGGCCTCCTCGCCCCGCAGCGTGCTCATCAGCCGCGCGGTCGTCGCCGGGTCGAGCATCGAGCGTCCGGAGGCGATCGTGCGCACCGCGGCGACGAGGTCCGCACCCTTGATCTCCTTCAGGACGTACCCGGCCGCACCGGCCATGATCGCGTCCAGCAGCGCCTCGTCGTCGTCGAACGAGGTGAGCATCAGACAGGCCAGACCCGGCATGCGCGAGCGCAGCTCCCGGCAGACGGACACCCCGTCACCGTCCGGCAGCCGCACGTCGAGCACCGCCACGTCCGGCCGCAGCGCGGGTCCGCGGGCCAGCGCATGGTTCGCGGACCCCGCGTCGCCCACCACCTCGATGTCCGGTTCGGCATCCAGCAGGTCCTCGACGCCACGGCGGACCACCTCGTGATCGTCCACGAGGAACACACGGATCGGTCGCTGAGGTGAGAAGCCGGCTGCCTCGCTCATGGCGTCCTCCGGGCTGGTGGTACGGGCCGACGCCGCCTACCCCCATCGTGAATCACGCCCGAGGGCGGCGCCAGGCCCGGGCGGTCCCTCCCGTCCACCGGTGATTCCCCACGCGTCTCCCGATAAGTCCGTTCGGCCCTCGCCCGCGCGCACCGGGTGTGCCACGCTCGGAGGGCAAGGCGAGAGAGGTGTGCCATGCCTCTGACGAAGATCCGGTGGTTGTGGCTGCGTAACCCGCTCAAGCGCGGCACGGACGTGGCGGAGTCCTGGCTGCTGCTGATCACAGGGGCGCTGATCGCGGTGCTGGCCCCGGCCGGCGGGGTGGTGGCCGCCGGTGTCGTGAGCCGTGCGGCGGAGCAGGAGAGCCACGCGTCGGTGCCGGTGTCCGCAGTCCTCACGGAGGACGCCCCCACGGTCATCGGTGTGGATTCCCCGGGCGGCGCCGCCGGCCGGGTTCATGCCACGGTGCGGTGGACGGCACGGGACGGCACGGTGCGGACCGGAGTGACGGCCGTGCAGCCCGGCCTGCGGGCCGGCGACCGGACCACCGCACGGGTCGACCGGCACGGGTCCCTGCTGACGGACCCGGTCACTCCCGAAGACGCCGTCGTCCAGAGCATCGCGGTCGGGATCGTGGCCGCGTCCACCACCGGTTTGCTGCTGATCGGCGCGGACAAGGCCGGAGTCGTCCTGCTGAACCACCGGCGTTACACCCAGTGGGAGAAGGACTGGGCGGAAACAGACGCCCAGGGACGGCACCGGCAGCCCTGAGCCACGGCCGGGTGCCGGCGGTTCTGCGGAGCGTTCGCCGAGCTACTACCCAGGCCGGCGGTACGGCGCCTCCCGCGCCGAGGTCAAACGATTGACCACCGCGGTGACCCCGTCGACCTGCCGGGTCATCTGCACCGCGACGGCCACCGCGCCACTGCTCTCCAGGTGCCCGCTGAGGGTCACCACCCCGTCGTGGACCACGACGTCCATGCTCTGCCGCCCCAACCACAGCGCCCGCACCACGATCTGGTCGATCACCTCCTGGCGGATGTCGGCATCCTGCCGGGCGAAGATCTGCAGCACGTCCCGCCGGGTGACCATGCCCACCAGGCGGGCCTCCTCGTCCACCACGGGGAGCCGTTCGACGCCGCACGCACACATGAGGCGGGCCGCACGGACGACGGAGTCGTCGGCGCGGACCGTACGGGCGGGAGCGGACATCACCGCGCCGGCGGTGAGCCTGCCGGCGCCGGCTCCCGAGCCCCGCCCGCGCGCCAGGTCCGTCCCGGAGATGACGCCGATCACCCGGTCCTCGGCATCGACCACGGGCAGCCCGTTGATGTCGTACTCCGCCAGCCACCGCGCGATGTCCTCGGTCAAGGTGTCCCGCCGCGCGCTGACGACGTCGTCCGTCATCACGCTGCCGACCCGTCGCTGCTTCATCTCGGCCCCGCCGCGGGCGGCTCCGTCGGGGCCGGAGTCATGGCCGTGACCTCCAGCGTCACGTCCACGACGCCCTCCACCGCCCGCACCAACCGGGCCGCGACGGGCAGCAGCGAGGCCACGGCGGAACTCCCCCGGAGCGTGACCACACCATCGGTGACCACGGTTTCCACGTCCGCGGCGGCGGCCGAGAACAGCCGGTCGATGACGTCGGCACGTACCTCCGCCGCCAGTTCCTCGTCCGAACGCAGGAAGACCTTCAGCAGGTCGGAACGGCTCACGATGCCCTGCAGCAACCCCTCACCGTCGACCACGGGAAGCCGCTTCACCGACTTGTGCGCCATCGTCCGAGCCGCCTGGGCGAGCGTGTCGCCGGGGTGCACCGTCAGGGCGGGAGCACTCATCAGGTCCCGGGCCGTCACACCGCCGGCCTTGCGCACATCGTCCAACCGCCGGGCCTGTTCGAGACGGCTGGGCGCGCTGCCCCGGAACTCTTCCTTCGGCAACAGGTCGGCCTCGGAGACAACGCCGATCACCCGCCCTTCCCCGGCCAGCACGGGCAGCGCGCTGACCTTCCACCGCTCCATGGTCTCGACGATCTCCTTGAACCGTGCCTCCTGCCCGACGGCCACCACGGCCTGCGTCATGACATCGCTGACGGTGTGCGGAGAGTGCTCCATGACGCCTCCTCGATACGGACCGCAGAAGCACGGCCGTGGTCACACCTCCAGCCTGCTGCGGTCCGCCCGCGCCGGGCAGGGGCCGTCCGGCCCCCACCGTGCCGGCCGGCCGATCCCGGATGCGCCACGCCCCGTGCCGCGCCCCGAGCCGGATGTCCCGGCTCCGTTCAGTCCACCTGCCCGAGCCGGGAAGCGACGTTTCCTCGTACCGTCGTCTCATGGCGAAGGAGCGAGGTGACAAGGACCGCGCCAAACTGCCCCGGGCGGTCTACGAGCGGGAGCTGTACCGGCTGCAGACCGAGCTGGTGGCGCTGCAGGAGTGGGTGCGTCACGAGGGTGCCCGGCTCGTCGTGGTCTTCGAGGGACGCGATGCGGCCGGCAAGGGAAGCGCCATCAAGCGGGTCACCCAGTACCTCAACCCGCGGGTCGCGCGGATCGTGGCACTGCCCAGGCCCACCGAACGCGAACGCACCCAGTGGTACTTCCAGCGCTATACGGAGCACCTGCCCGCAGCCGGCGAGATCGTGCTCTTCGACCGCAGTTGGTACAACCGCGCCGGCGTCGAGCGGGTCATGGGCTTCTGCACGCCCGCCGAGCACCAGCGGTTCCTTCGGCAGTGCCCGGTCTTCGAGCGGATGCTGGTGGAGGACGGGATCCTGCTGCGGAAGTACTGGTTCTCGGTCAGCGACGAGGTCCAGGAGCAACGGTTCCGGCGGCGGCTGAAGGACCCCACGCGGCGCTGGAAGCTGTCCGCCATGGATCTGGAGTCGCTGACCCGCTGGGAGGAGTACTCACGGGCCAAGGACGAGATGTTCGTGCACACGGACATCGCCGAGGCGCCGTGGTACGTCGTCGAGAGCGACGACAAGCACCGGGCCCGGCTGAACATGATCGCCCACCTGCTGTCCACGGTGCCCTACCACCACGTCTCCCCGCCGGAGCTCGACCTTCCGCCACGGCCGCCGAACACCGGCTACCAACGGCCACCCCGCGACCTGCAGCACTACGTCCCCGATCATGCGGCCGGGCTGGACTGACGGCTCGGCCCCACCTGTTGCCGATCCGCCGTCCCTGCCCTGCGCGGTCAGATCCGTCGTTCCCCGGCCCGCGCATCGGGCCGCACGGACGCCGGCCCGGTCACGTCGAACGCCACGTCCACCACCCCTTCGACCGACCGCACCAGGCGTGCGATCACCGGGATGAGAGAGGTGTCGCGGACCCGGCCCCTGAGGGTGACGACGCCGTCGGCGACCTCGACCTGCAGGCCTTGGGCCGGTGGCGCGAACAGCTCGCTCAGGACGTTCCGGCGGACCTCCTCCGCCAGCTCCTCGTCGGAACGCAGAAAGACCTTCAGCAGGTCGGCGCGGCTGACGATGCCGCGCAGCACGCCGTGCCCGTCCACCACCGGAAGCCGTTTGACGGCCCCGCGCGCCATGATCCGCGCGGCCTGGGACAACGTGGCATTGGCCGAAACGGTCAGCGCGGGGGTGGTCATCAGCTCTTCCGCGGTCACCGCTTCCGCCCGCCGGACGTCGTCGACCCGCCGTAGCTGCGCCAGCCGTTCCGGGTCCGACTCACGGAACTCCTCCTTCGGCAGCAGATCGGCCTCGGAGACCACCCCGACCACCCGCCCCTCCCCCGCGAGGACGGGAAGGGCGCTGACCTTCCACCGTTCCATGGTCTCCACGATCTCCTTGAACCGCGCCTGGCGGTCGACCGCGGCCACGGTCTCGGTCATCACGTCACTGACGATGTGCGGAGCGTTCAGCATGATGCCTCCTCGGTAACCGGACCGACGGCCCAGGACCGCCATGACACCTCCAGCCTTCGAAGCACGGCCCTCCCGGGACAGGGGCCGTCCGGCCCTTTCCGCTGCCGTTCGGCCGGCTGCGGGGGCCGCGGGGCCCAACTCCCGCGCCGCGCAGACACGTCACGGTGTTGCAATTCATTGCACCCGGTCGGCAGCAAGTTGCACCGCGGTGCGTGTGTGCCTATCGTCTCGCCGCAGAGGCCCTGTAAGTGGGCCAGAGGGGGTTGACCATTGTTCGTCATCGCTCGTGCCGCTACTCCGTCCACCGGTGAGACACCGTGCCGTCCCGCGCCAAGGAGCCGGCATGGGCACTGACCGGAACAGTTCGCTCTCCAGGAGCTCACGCCAGCGGCTCCCTTTCCTCGTGTCCCCGGCACACCAACCGGTCAGCCGGACGCTCCACGTGCTCCTTCCCCCCGCCTCCGGAAGAACAGCAGCCGGCGCACAGCCCGTTCCGTTCCGCCTGGGAGGGGCCTGGCAGGTCGGAGAGAGCCTCTACACCCAGGTACAGGACGACTTCACCGGCCGGTTCGCCGTGTTCGCCACCCGCGCCTCAGGACACGTGGAGCGGGTGACGGGCTACTCCTGGGACATCAACCCCGTCTGGCGCCGACTCACCGGCCCGAGCGCCCCGCGAGCCACCTGGTCCCAGCTGCGCCACGAGCACGTCGTCCACGATGCCGCGGCACGGGAAGAGCTCGCCGGCGATGATGCGGAGACCTGTGAGTACCTGACGGAGGGACAGCTCTGCCTGCCGCCGGCCGACGGCTGCGCGGACCACCCTCCCGTCCTGCAGGCTTCGCTCGGGGCCCGGGATCCGCTCGAAGACCTCTGGGAGGAGTCGGCTCCGAGCGGGGGCAGCGTCCAACAGGTGGCGGAGGGGGTCGAGTTGCTGTACTCCCGGGTCGCCCGCTTCCTCGACGGGCAGCATGTCCCGCCGTTACACGAGCGCCCGCACGCCCCACACCCGGACGCCGCCCTCTCCTCCCAGCTCCTGCGGGCGTACGACACCTACAGCAGCGCACTGGTGCTGCAGTGCGCACCGCAGGCGGCATGGTTCGGCGCCTGGGCGTACGGGATCGCCGAGGAGTTGGTCTGGCGCAGCAGACTCGGGTCCGCCCGCAAGGAAGCCGAACGGATCATTCGCCGATCCATGCAGTACCTGTCGTACGAGAGCCTCGACCTGTCCTCGACCGTGGTGGCCTGCGCCGGGTTCCGCTCCGCGTACGACGAGACGCCGGGCTACTGACGACTCGATCCGCGACGGCCGGGGAGGGCGGCCACCACTTCACCCGACGCGTACGGGCAGTTGCCTGAGCGCATGTGACCTGAACGAGGCCCGCCACTCCAACGAGTCGGCGGGCACGGCGAGTTGCACGTCCGGGAACCGCCGGAGGAGAGTGGCCAGGGCGGTGCCGATCTCCAGCCGGGCCAGGGCGGCTCCCAGGCAGTAGTGGAGTCCGTGGCCGAGGGCGAGGTGTGCCACGTCCGCGCGGCGGATGTCGAAGCGGTCCGGCTCGCCATAGCGGTCCGGGTCGCGGTTGGCGGAGGCGAGGCAGAGCAGCACCGTCTCGCCGCGAGGGATGGGCACGCCGCCGATCTCGATCGGCTCGGTGGGAAAACGGCGGATGGCCATCTGGTTGGGGTGGGCGAAGCGGAGGATCTCCTCGACCGCCCCGGGCATCAGGTCCGGCCGGGAACGCAGCAGCGCCAGCTGTTCGGGGTGCCGCAGCAGTGCCAACAGGCCGCTGCTGATGAGGTGTTGGGCGTTCTCGCTGCCGGCCATGAGGATGAGGAAGGCCAGTGAGACCAGCTCGTCCTCGCTGAGCCGGTCGCCGTCGTCGCGGGCGTCGATCAGCGCGGAGAGCAGATCGTCGCCCGGGTGCGCGCGTCGGGTGGCGATGAGGTCGAGCAGGAAGTGGTGGATACGGTCGATGGATTCGGCGGTGTGGCCGGGGTACTGGGGGGCGAACATCGCGCTGACCCACTCGGAGAACGGGCGGCGGTCGGCGGGCGGCACATCCAGCAGGTCACCGATGACGACGAGGGGAAGCGGGTTGGCGAACTCGCTGACCAGGTCGGACTGCCCCAACGCCGCGAGGTGGTCGGCGAGGTCTTCCGCGGCGGCGGCAACCCGCTCCCGCAGCCGTTCGACCTGACGCGGCGTGAAGCCCTTGGAGACCAGGCGGCGCAGGCGCAGATGGTCGTCCGGGTCGATGTTGAGCAGATTGCGGTCCAGGGCGGCCGGCAGGGCGAAGCCCTGGTAGCCGGTGGTGGAGTGGGCCTTGTTCACCGACAGCCGCAGATCGGTCAGGGCCGCCCGCACATCGCGTTCGCGGGTGACCAGCCAGGCGGCGGAGCCGTCGGGAAGCGCGACCCGGTGCACCGGGCCCTGGGCCCGCAGCCGTGCGTAGACGGGATACGGATCGTTGAAGAAGTCCTGGTCGAACGGCTGGCTGAGGGCCGGCGACGGGATCTGCCGGGTCATGATTTCTCCTGGACGGACGGGCCGGGCACGAAGTCTGCGGCCACGGCGGCGACGACGGGGGACGTCGCGAACGCCCGGGCCATCTTGCGTTGGAAGGCCAGTTCCGCGGCCAGGTCTTCCGGTTCCGCCACCCGCGGCGAGAGGGTGTGCGGGACCGGCTGCCGTTGTGCGGCCCGGGCCTGCAGGGCGGCCTTGAGCTGTGCGGCTTCGATCGTGGCCGCCAGGTCGGTGTCGGCCAGGCCGGCTGATCGGCCGCGCTGCTCCGCGGTTTCGGCGACGGCGGCGGGGGTCCAGGTGCGAAGGGCCCACTGGGCGTCGCGGATCTCGACGAGCCGGCGGTAGAGACGGGTGCGCAGATCCGTGTCGGGCTCCAGGTGCAGAACGGGCTCGGGCACGTGTCCGGTGACCTCCCCGTGCAGGGGTGCCAGGTCGCGGTAGGCCCGGCGGTCGTCGATCCGCTGCCAGAGGTCGCTGAGGCTGCGGCCCCAGTCGGGGAGGACCCAGCCCAGTGTTTTGGTGAGGGTGGCGATCGTGACGGCGACCTGGGCGAGCGGTTCCCATGCCTGCCCGCTCACGCCGAACTGTGCGGCAACGACGTCCGCCGCACGGCAGCCGGTGTAGATGAGCGCGAAGGGCAGGGTCGCCGCGATGAGATACAGCCCGCGGCGCATCCAGGGATGCGGGGCGATCTTCGCGTAGCGCCAGCCCAGCACGCCGACGTCCACTTGGTTCGCCGCGTACGCCAGCAGATAGATGGTGAGGTAGGCGGGGTAGTACTGGGCACTGTCGATGGCGAAGTCGTCGGGCTTCTCGCCCCGGCTGGTGGCCGCGACGAACAGGGCCACCATGCCGGCCAGGACCAGTGCGAGCGCGATCAGGCGCGGCCTCGCCTTGCGCCAGGCGGTGGGGGCTTCATGACTCAGGTGCAGCAGGACGACCTGCTGGCAGGCGGTCAGCAGAATGACGCAGCTCTGCGTCAGGAGGCCGGAGAAGTTGACGACGCCCACGGCCTGGCTCGTCGCCACCCATACGACGGGTGTGGAGACGGTGTACGTGAGGGACAGGAAGAAGAAGTTGCCGACGAGGGCGACCTGGGTGACGGAACGGTCGGTGCGCAGCACGCGGAGCTTGTAGAGGAGTGCCAGCAAGGCTATTGCGGCGCACAGGGGATAGAGAACGCTATTCATTGCTCCCTCGGAAGGCGGGGTTGTCCAGCGCACTGAGCCGGGCGGCGAGTTCTTGCATTTCAGGGGGGACCGGCCGGACCTGCTCCGTCGTCCAGGTGCCGATGCGGCGGCCGATCAGCGTGCCGATGTACTCGGCCTCCACCTCGGCCGAGGACTGCGAGTGCTCCCGTCCGAGCGTCCGCCGGATCAGGTCGGGATCGAGCGAGGGAAGGAGGAGCCGGGATGCCTCGGGGGTGAGCACGGGGGTGGCTTCGTGGTCGCAGATGAGGTGTCCCAGTTCGTGGAGGACGACCTGCTGCTGGTGGACCGGGGCGAGCCGCTGCTCGTAGATGACGTACTCCGCCCCTGCCGCGGAGACCCACAGGCCGTCCGGGCTTCCCAGTGGCAGGGGGAAGGGCATGAGCTGGATGGGACGCCCGGAGAGCTGGCTGAGGTGCTCGCACAACGCATCGACCGACAGCTTCTTGCCGGTGGGCAGCCCCAGCGCGTCGACCCGTCGTTCGCACTGCTCACGCAGCCATATCGCCTGCAGGTCCCCGCCCTTGCGTCGCCAGCGCATCACTATCACGACTGGGTGTCGTCAGGGAGGTCTTGTCTGGGCAGGTCCTCAAGGGTCGCGCGGGCCGCCTCGGCGGTGCTGACCAGATGCGTGATGAGGTGGCTCAGCTCGTTCAGGGAGGAACCGGCCGGCGGCCCCACAGGCGCCGACTGCCGCAGGGCGACGCTCTCCACCCGCTGGCTGCGCATCTTCTTCAGCCACTCCAGTTCCGAGTTGACCTGGTCGAAGACCTGGTCGTCCAGGAAGTAGCCCACGCGGGAAATCCCGAGACTGTGCGCGACTTTGACGAGGGTCTCGACGGTCAGATTCGTCCCGTCCACGGACTCCGCCGACGCCAGCGTCCGCTTGGAGATCCCGGCACGTTCCGCCAACCCGGCCATGGTGAAGGGACCCTCGGGATGCTGCTGGCGGATGTACCGCAGCCTTCGGGCAATGGCGGTCTTCGTGGCCTGCATGGTCTCGTCGAGACCGGCCGACACATCTGCTGAATTGGCGAACTCTTGGTGATCCAACCCTCATCCCCCTCCGACAACACCTGCGCTACAGGGTGACACGTACCGAAAGTGCCCTCCGCAGGGGGCGCCGAGCTCCGAAGGCGGTCGCGGAGGACGAGCGTGCACGAACCGGCGCTGCCTGCTGCGCGCGAGCGCGCGCCGGTGGAGCGCCTCCCAGGGTGCTTCCCGGGCAGCACACCTACGGTTTGGCGGAAAGCCAGCTGGGGCGTGGCTGAAAGTCGCTCGAAGATAGGGAGGCCTGGCTGAAAAACTCCGTGGCCCGCCTCCCCACTGGCCGATCCGGCCGGGCGGCTCCTACGTCGGGTCGGCTCCTCGGCCCATCCGTACGAAGCGCAGCATTCCGCCGCCACCGGTGGCGACGCCGCCGACGGGCTTGCGCGCGGAGCGGAAGAAGGGCGGGGTGTCCGGTCGGCAGGTCGTTCCGGCCGGCGGGAGGAGGCTGTCGATCAAGTAGCGACTTTCATGGGCCTTGACGCAACTGCTGGGGTTGACCAGTGCGGTGTGCCCGTATCCGTGGTGGGTGAGCAGGCGGGCGTGGGCCAGTTCCTTGGCCATGGCCTGTGCGTCCTGGTACGGGGTGGCGGGGTCGTAGGTGGTGCCGACCAGCAGGACCGGGTGCGCCGTCGGCCTGTTCCACGGGCCGCGATAGCGGTTCGCCGCTACGGCGGGCCAGGGGGCACACCCCGCGGTGGCCCACGTCCAGAAGCGTCCGGCGTAGCCGGCACGGGCGGCGCTTGCCTCCTCCAGGGCGGGATAGGCGTCGGGGTCGCGCGGGTTGGGGCTCTCGGCGCACACCACCGCCGCGGCCTGTTCCTCGCCCAGGTAGGGATTCGGGTGCGGGACCGGTGGTGCGGGTGGGAGGGGGGACCGCCTTGGGACGCGGCCTTGCCACAGGTCCTGCAGTCTCCCGGCGAGCTCTGTCCATCCGGGATGAACGACGTAGAGGCTGTTCACCACGTCGCCGACCGTGCCCGCGTAGGTCCACCTGCCCACGGGACGCTTCCGCAGCCGCCGCATCAGCTGGTCGAACTTGTCCCGGGTCGCCTTCGGGCCACCGGCGGAGAAGGGGCAGTGACTGGTGGTGGCGGATCCGCACAGGGTGAGGAACTGGTCCAGGGTTGCCGCCGCGCTGCGGTCCGAGCCCATGCGCAGGAAGGTGGTGAGTCGGGGTGCCTGGGCGGAGGCGTCATGGGTCCAGGCCGGTGGGTCGATGTTGCTGTCGAGGACCATGGCGCGGACCTTGCCGGGGAAGAGGTTGGCGTAGGTGGCGCCCAGGATCGTGCCGTAGGAGGTGCCCAGGTAGGTGAGTTGGGACTCCCCCACGGCTCGGCGGAGCTGGTCGAGGTCGCGAGCGGTGTCGGCGGTCGACACATGGCGCAGGAGCTCGGGGTCACGCCGCTGACAGCGCCGGGCCAGGTCCTTGTACGCGGCGATGAAGGCCGTCCGCTCCTTCTCGCCCACCGGGAAGCCCGCGGCCTTGCTCGCCCTCCAGTCGGCGGCTTCGCGGGGACTGGCGAAGCAGTTCACGGCAGTGCTGTTGCCGACCCCGCGGGGGTCCCAGCTGACGATGTCGAACCGCTCCCGCACCTCGCGCGGGAAGGCCAGGTAGTTCTGTGGCATCTGCACCGTCCCGGGCCCGCCGGGGCCGCCGGGGTTGAAGAACAGAGTGCCGATGCGCCGTCCGGGGCCGGTTGCCTTCCGTTTGATGACCGCCAGCTCGACGGCTCGGCCATCTGGGTGGCCGTAGGCCAGGGGCACCTGCGCGGTCGCACAGTCGAACTCGCTGCCGCGCACACAGGGACTCCAGTCCAGCTGCGGGGCGGGCACCGAAGGCGTGGGCATTCCGTCGGCTGCGGTGAGGCCCGGTCCGATCAGTACGTTCGAGCAGGTCACCAACGCGGCCAGGGCAACAACACCGTGTCGGCGGCGTGCTACGAACCGGGGTATGAGGGGCATGGCCATCTCCGTCCGTCCTTCTCCATGGCGGAGCGCCCGAGACCACCGGGCCCCGAATCCCGACACGCGCCCGTGTCCACGACACTACGATTCAGCAGCGGGTGCGCGTCAGCGCCCCCGGACGGCCCAGTCCGGGGGCATGACAAGAGCGAGCCTCAGCCGTCGGCCAGGGTGCGCTCCAGGAGGGGAAGCAGGCAGTCCCAGTGGCGCTTCAGCCCGGAGGCGCTGAAAGCGTCGGTGTCGGACATGGTGAAGCCGTGGACCGTGCCGGGGTAGATCTCGGAGGTGTGGTCGACGCCTGCGGCGTCCAGGGCTTGGTTGAGCTCGCCGAGGTCCTCGGCCGTCAGGTCGGTTTCGGCGTGGCCGAAGTGGACCTGCGCGGTGAGCTTGGAGAAGCTGTCGGGCCCGTCGGCGCCCACAGGGCCGTGGAATCCCGCGAGGGCGGCCACCTGGCCGGGGTGGGCCGCGGCGGTGCGCATCGCCAACAGGGCGCCTATGCAGTAGCCGGTCACCGCGACCGGCCCGGCACCGACCTCGGGCTGGGCGGTGAGGAAGCTGAGGTAGGCCTCGGCGTCACTCAGGACACGTTCGGTGGTGTGCGCCTGGAGCAGGGGCATCAGCTGGGTGACGAGCGCGGACCGGGCCGCTTCTCCGATGTACGCGGGAAGCTCGACCACGGGCGCCGGGCCGTGCCGGTAGAAGAAGTGGGGGACGAGCACGTAGTACCCGTGCCCGGCCAGTTCGCGGGCCAGCTCCCGTACCACGGGCCGGATGCCGAAGCCGTCCGCGTACATCAGCACCCCTGGGTGCCGCTCAGCACCGTCAGGGAAGGCGGCGAAAGCGTCGGCCTGACCGTCAGGGGTGGAAATCTGCACTGTCTTGGTGGGAATGACGAATCTTCCTTCCGGGAGTTCGCTCAACAAACGTTAGTACCACTAACGAAGTTGGCACGAGCGAACGTACCTCGTTAGTGGGACTAACGCAATGGATACGATGGGCGCCATGACCAGAGCCGAAGCCGTGGACAGGCCCGACGACGGCGCGCCCCGGACGCCCGACAGACTGCGTCGACGGGCGAGCCGACTGCTGTCGCAGCTGACCACTCGGTCGGACCGACTGATCAACGAAGGGCTGGCCCGGGCCGACGCCCGCAAGTGGCACTACGCCGTGCTCGCCTCGCTGCAGGAGTGCGGACCCGGCAGCCAAGCGACGCTGAGCCGGCGCAGCGGCATCTACCGCAGCGACCTGGTCAGCGTGCTCAACGAACTGACCGAGCGTCACCTCGTCGAGCGGGCGCCGGACCCCGACGACCAGCGCCGCAACATCATCACGATCTCCGCCCGGGGCCGCCGTCATCTGCGCCGCCTCGACAAGGTCCTGGACGACCTCCACGACGAACTGCTCGCGCCGCTGACCCCGGCCGAACGCGACCAGTTCGTGCAGCTGCTCACCCGCCTGCTGGACCACCACTCCCGGACCTCGTAGACCCGGCGGACCGGTCTCCACCCGGCCGGCCCACAGCGGGCCATGATCCGCGCAGGTCAGCGCCCACCCGGCCACGCCACGGAGAACCCGCGCGCGAGGGAGGCCGTCAGGGCCTGGTAACGATCTCGCCCGCTCAGCCGCGGGCTGGATGGAGTAGCACTGCGTGATCTTCAGGAGACGTGGTCGTTACCGCGACGAACCCGACACAAGATCGGGACGAGCACAGGAGGAAACAGCACCGTGAGAAAAATCGGTCGGATCGTTTCGGTGGCTCTTGGCGCGGGCGCGCTGGTGTTGTCGGCAGTCGGCGCGGCGAGTGCTGAAGGCGGGCGGTCAGCGTACGACCCGTTCGGGCTGGGTCATCGCCAGTGCGGCGCCCCGTCGTTCAGTCTGCTCTTCCCGAGCCGCAACGACTGCCGCACGTTCCTGTTCATCGACAACGAAAGGTTCACCGACGCCCACAGGCGCTACTCCCGCTTCGACTTCCACCAGCGCCTCGACGGCAGCACCATCTCCGGCGACTTGATCAATGACCTGGGCGGCCGCGGAAGAGGCCGCGGCGGCCGCTAGGTCCTGTCCGACGGTCCACGGCCGGGCCGTGTGCGGCTCCGTTCCGGTGGTGCAGGGGTGAGCGTCGAAAGAATCACCACGGCGTGATCGACGGTCTTCCCTTCCTGAAGCGGACGCCACCCGGGGCCGGAGCCTGGCCGGGGCCCTCAGCCACACCGGCGAGGACATCGACACCTGCCTCGTCATGGCGCGCGAAACGGTGCGCCGGACGGACGATCACCGCCCGTCCGGCGCACCGCCCACGTATACGGACCTGCGCGCTGCTACGCCGTCCGGGCACCGTCCCGGGCGTCACCGCCGTGCTCGTGCCCACAGGCGTCGTCGATGCCGTACGTCTCCCAGGACGGGAACGGGTCGCAGAGCCGACCGGCGGATTCGCCGTCCTTGAGCAGGCAGGCGGTGAGCCGTTCGGCCAGAGCCTCTTTGCGCAGGCCGGTGCCGATGAACACCAGCTCCTGCGCCTGCTGATCCCCACCGCGGACACCGGCCGGCTCGAAGCGTGCGACGACGCCGGCGTGGGACCACAGCCCGGTGACCGCGGGCCGGGTGGCGAGCCGGAAGAAGCCCTTGGAACGCAGGATGTCGCCGTAGGCACCGCCGTCCAGGTCTTCGGTGACGAATCGCCACAGTCGGTCGGGATGGAACGGGCGAGCGGAGCGGAACACCAGGCTGGAGATGCCGTACTCCTCCGTCTCCGGGACGTGGTCACCGTTGAGTTCGGCGACCCAGCCCGGGGCCTGCTGAGCCTTCTCCACGTCGAAGCGTCCGGTCCCGAGAACGCGGGTCGGGTCGATCCGCCCGTGACTGACGGGCACGATCTCGGCGGCGGGGTTCAACCGGGACAGCGTGGCTCGCAGCCGCTCGGCTTCCGGACCAGCAACCAGATCGAGCTTGTTGAGAACGATGACATCGGCGAACTCGACCTGGTCCATCAGCAGATCGCTGACCGTGCGCTCATCGTCCTCGTACTGGTCGAGGCCCCGCTCCGCCAGTTCGTCGCCGTGCGCCAGCTCGGGAAGGAAGTTGGCCGCGTCCACGACGGTGACCATGGTGTCCAGGGCCGCGATGTCCGCGAGCATCGCACCGTCGTCGCGCACGAAGGAGAACGTGGCGGCCACCGGCATGGGCTCGGAAATCCCGCTGGACTCGATGAGCAGGTGGTCGAACCGGCCCGCGCGGGCAAGCCGCTCCACCTCCGCCAGCAGGTCGTCCCGCAGCGTGCAGCAGATGCAGCCGTTGGTCATCTCCACCAGCCGCTCCTCGGTGCGGGACAGTGCCGCTCCCCCGCCCCGTACCAGCGCCGCATCGATGTTGACCTCGCTCATGTCGTTCACGATGACCGCCACGCGCAGTCCCGCGCGGTTGTGGAGGACGTGATTGAGCAGCGTGGTCTTGCCCGCGCCGAGGAATCCGGACAGCACGGTGACGGGCAGACGGCGGTGGGACGGGACGACGGGTGCTGACACGGTCCGGCTTCCTTGTTCGTACGGAGCGAGGTTGGGGTTGGGCGACGAGGGCGGACGGCCGTCAGTTCTTCTCGGGGAGCGGCAACAGCCCACGTTCGTAGGCGCGCACGAGTCGTCGGGGCACCTGGTACTCGACGCCGTCGACGTGGATCGGGGCGAGCTCCGGAGTGCTCGCCTTCCACTGCGCGCGGCGGTGGCGGGTGTTGCTGCGGGACGTCTTGCGCTTGGGTACGGCCACGGTGGAAACCTTCCGGGAGGCGAAGTGGAGCACCGAAGCTACCTGAAAACGAATGTCGTGTGCAAAAACTCCGCCCGTTCCGTTGGACCCGGAGGAGCGGTTCGGGCGGCGGCCGCCGGTCACCTGCCTGGGCCCCCGTTGGTCCGCGGTTGCCCGTCGGCGGCGCGGTCGGCGAGCGCGCGCAGTTCGCCGGCGTAGGTGGCCCAGACATCGCGGGCGAGGAAGTGGCCGACTCCAGGCAGGGTGCGCAGGCGGGCTCCGGGGATGGCCGCGGCGATGTCGCGCGCCGCCGCCACACGCAGGAGCGGGTCGCTCTCGCCGTGCAGGACGAGAGTCGGCGCGGCGATCCGGGCGAGCCGGCCGCCCTGCCACTTCGCGCCGATCTGGCGGCTCTGTGCCGCCTGGTCGCGGAAGCCGGCGACCTGGTGCGCTGCTTCCTTGTCCACGAACTCGCGCACATCGTGCTCGTCGATGTGCTGGTCGGTCGCGGCCAGGATGCGGGCGAGGGCCACGGCCAGGTCCAGGTCGCCCTGAGGTGTCCGGGGGTAATGGAGCCGGGCGAAGCGGGGCAGGCATGCCAGGCGCAGGTAACGCAGGACGCTCAGGCCCTTCGCGTCACTGGGGACCGCCGAGGAGGTGGCCAGGCTGAGTACGCGCTTCGGGTGGCGGATCGCGGTGCGCTGCGCGACGAGCCCGCCCATCGAGTGGCCGAAGAGGTGGGCGCCTTCCCAGCCGAGGGCGTCGAGGACGGCGACCGCGTCGTCGGTGAGGTCCTCGGCGCCGTAGGCCGGAGCCTTGCGGTGCAGCAGGGCCTTGACCGGCGGGCCGACGCGCCGGTTGGGCAGGTGACTGGATTCGCCCGCGTCGCGCTGGTCGTAGGCCACGACATGGAAACCGCGGCCGACCAGTTCGGCCACCAAGCCGTCCGGCCACCAGAACCGTGAGGCCCCCAGGCCCATGACCAGCAGCAGCGGGTCACCGCCCGCGCCGCCCAGGTCTTCGAAGGCGATCTGGATCTCGCCGTTGTGCGCGAAGCGCGGCATCGCGTCCCTCCCCTTCACGAAGAATGTTTCGCGTTCGCATACGGTGTTCGCGAACGCTGTATGCGAACACCGTATGCGATAGGTAGGCTGGCGGCAACGCGGGAGGTGGCAGTGGCAGAAAAGCAGGAGCCGGTGATCTGGATGCGGCCGGAGCAGGCGTCGGTCGGACGCCGGGCCGAGCGCAGCCGGGCCGAGATCACCGCCGCCGCGGTGGAACTGGCTGACCGGGAGGGCCTGGAGGCCGTCTCCATGCGCCGCGTCGCAGCGGTTCTGGGGACCGGCGCCGCCTCGCTCTACCGCTACGTGGCCACCCGCGACGAGCTGCTCGACCTGATGACCGACAGCACCGCGGGCGAATACCACCTGGCCGCTCCCAGCGGCGACTGGCAGGCCGATCTGCTCGCCCTCGCCCGTCAGGCCCGGCAGATCATGCGCCGTCACCCCTGGCTACCCGCCGTGGTCATGGGCCGCCCCACCCTCGGCCCCCACGGGATCGACCTACTGGAGCACGTGCTGGACGTGCTCGCCGACCACCCGGCCGACCCCGCCGCCAAACTGGAGGCATTCGCCCTCCTCAGCGGCTTGACCGCGCTGTTCGTCCAGAACGAAGGGGCGGCCACGGACACCAGCGTCACGCGCCGGTCCACCTACCTACGCCACGTTGCCGCCGCAGGAAGCCATCCCCGCATCACCGCCTTGCTCGCCGCTTCTCCGCCCGACGGCAACCCCCGCGACCGGTTCGACGTCGTGGTCGTCCGCGCCCTGTCCGGCGTGCTGGGCTGACTCCGTCGCAGTCGGCCACACCCCTCGGCGAGCTTCCTGACCCTGCTTCTGGTCCTGGCCACGCAAGGTCAGGTCAGGTCAGCTGTCCAGCAGACGAGCCGCCGCACCGGCCGCGGTGGAACAGACGAACAGCAGGCAAGCACAGGCGGCATGCCGTCTGAGCAAGGCGCGGCGCAATGCGGCGTAGCGGGCCTCGTATTCGCCGCGCAGGCGCTTGGCCCGGTCGGCGGTGGCCTGGAGCGCCTGGCGTGTCAGACCGAGGCGCTGCTCGGTGTAGTGGCGGGCGAGGTCTTCGGCCTGCCCCGCCGTGAGCCAGGTCAGACGCGCGCAGAGGGCTGCGGCCTCGCGCCGTGCCTGCTCACGTTCGGCTTGCGCAAGGAGATAGCCCTCGACCTCGTTGGCGAGTGCGGCGCTCTGCCGGTCCAGCGGCGCCCCTTGACGGCTCGGCGAGGTCACGGCCGTTCGCCTTCATGTCCCGGCGCTTCCACCGCGTCACGTTTGCCGAGGTACGCCGCGTGGTCCTGTTCGGCGATCTCGGGGTGGTGCAGGTCGAACGCCGGGGATTCGCTGCGGATCCGCGGCAGGGTGAGGAAGTTGTGCCGGGGCGGCGGGCAGGAGGTCGCCCATTCCAGCGAACGGCCGTAGCCCCACGGGTCGTCGACGCCCACCGGCGTGCCGTACTTGGCGGTCTTCCAGACGTTGTACAGGAACGGCAGCATCGACAGGCCGAGCACGAACGAACTGATCGACGAGACCGTGTTCAGGCCGGTGAAGCCGTCGGCCGCCAGATAGTCCGCGTAACGCCGCGGCATGCCCTCGGCGCCGAGCCAGTGCTGGACGAGGAAGGTGCCGTGGAAGCCCACGAAAAGCGTCCAGAACGTGATCTTGCCCAGGCGCTCGTCGAGCATCTTGCCGGTGAACTTCGGCCACCAGAAGTGGAAGCCGGAGAACATCGCGAACACCACCGTCCCGAAGACCACGTAGTGGAAGTGGGCCACCACGAAGTACGAGTCGGACACATGGAAGTCCATCGGCGGCGAGGCCAGGATGACGCCGGTCAGACCACCGAAGAGGAAGGTGACGAGAAAGCCGATCGCCCAGAGCATCGGCGTCTCGAAGGACAGTGAGCCCTTCCACATCGTGCCGATCCAGTTGAAGAACTTCACACCGGTCGGAACGGCGATCAGGAACGTCATGAAGGAGAAGAACGGCAGCAGCACGCCGCCGGTGACGTACATGTGGTGCGCCCATACCGTGGCCGACAGGCCGGCGATCGAGATGGTCGCGGCCACCAGCCCGATGTAGCCGAAGATCGGCTTGCGGGCGAACACCGGGATGACCTCGGTGACGATGCCGAAGAACGGCAGGGCGATGATGTACACCTCCGGGTGTCCGAAGAACCAGAAGAGGTGCTGCCACAACAACGAGCCGCCGTTGGCCGGGTCGTAGACGTGGGCGCCGAATTTGCGGTCCGCCTCCAGGGCGAACAGCGCGGCGGCCAGGACCGGGAAGGCCAGCAGGACCAGCACACCGGTCAGCAGCACGTTCCAGGTGAAGATCGGCATCCGGAACATCGTGAGACCCGGGGCGCGCATGCAGATGATGGTGGTGATGAAGTTGACCGCGCCCAGGATGGTGCCGAAGCCGGAGAAGGCCAGGCCCATGATCCACATGTCGGCGCCGACTCCCGGGGAGTGGGTCGCGTCCGACAGCGGGGAATAGGCGAACCAGCCGAAGTCGGCCGCGCCCTGGGGGGTGAGGAAGCTGCCGACCGCGATCGTTGAGCCGAACAGGTAGAGCCAGTAGGCGAACATGTTCAGCCGTGGGAACGCCACGTCGGGCGCGCCGATCTGCAGCGGCATGATCCAGTTGGTGAAGCCGGCGAACAGCGGCGTCGCGAACATCAGCAGCATCACCGTGCCGTGCATCGTGAATGCCTGGTTGAACTGCTCGCTCGACACGATCTGCAGGCCCGGCCGGGCCAGCTCGGCGCGCATCACCAGCGCCATCAGCCCGCCGATGAGGAAGAACGCAAAGGACGTCGCCAGGTACAGGGTGCCGATGGTCTTGTGGTCGGTGGTCGTCAGCCACCTGACCACGACGTTGCCCGGCTCTTTGCCCTTGAGCGGAATTTCGTTTTCGTACGAGTCCTCGGCTGCCGCGGCACCGTGGGGTTCGTTGCGGATGCTCACTGGTGGGTCTCTCCCGATGCTCGCGCTTGGCTCGCCAGTCAGTCGCCATCCTGGCCGCGGCAGGAGCCGGACAGCCGTCTTCAGCGGTCGAAACGCCGCCAATGGGGTGCGGCCATGCCCCGACTGGAGTAGTCAGGGCATGGTCGTCGCAGAACGAGGCGGTGCCGGTGGTGAAGGCGGCGCGGGCCGCGGCCAGGTAGGTGCGCCCGATGCCTCACGCCTCCAGGCGGCGCAGCGCTTGCATGGCCTCGCGTTCCAGGCGTGAAAGATCGCCAAGGATCGTGCCGGCCTGCAGGAGGAATGCCGCCTCACCCGATTCGCCGGCCCTGGTGATCAGGGCTGCCACCTCCGTCCACAGGGCGGCTGCCTCCGTGTACAGCCCCAGGCCGGTGCGCAGCTGGCTGCTGTCGTGCAGTGCGGTGCACTCGGCGAGGAAGTCGCGGTAGAGGTTACGGAACAGGGCGCCGCCGGTGCCGGCCTTCTCCATCAGGAGCGCGGCCTGCGGGAGGTCCCGCTGCGGGTCGTCGGTCCGCTGGAACCAGGTGCGGACCAGCTTGCCGGCCTTCTCGATGCCCCGGTGGCCGAGGTTGCCGATGGGCGGGTTGAGGAAGGCGTCGGCGCAGGCCGCGATGGCGGGAACGATCCGGTCCTGTGGGGAGGGCAGGTCCCTCGGAGCGGTGAGGGTGAAGGAGCGGTGCTTGGCGGTCATCGGGCCCCGCGCGGCCCTGGCCTGGGCGAGACTGGTCAGGCTGGTGGATACCGCACCGCCTTGCTGGTCGGTGTCCACCAGGTAGGCGGCGTGCTCGTCGTAGCCGTACATGGCGACGACATGGCCGCCGAAGTGCACCTTCGAGGCGAAGTAGTCCAGGTGGTAGCAGTCGAGCTGCAGCCCGACGGGGTGACCGGCGTCGATGGGGGCCGCCACGTTCTCCCAAGCCCTGCGGGGCGAGGTGGTCTCCTGTACCAGGAGTTGCAGCCCGAGTCTGGTGGCCAGGGTTCGGGTGAGGTCGAAGGGCTTGACCCGTCCTCCGAGGAAGGGGAAGCCCATGTTCTTGCTTTCCCAGTAGATGAAGGACAGGCCGGAACCGAGGCCGAAGAGCATGGGTTCGGACAGATCGAGTCCTTGGTGCCGTAGCAGTACCCCCAGAGCTGTCGTCTCACAGTGCTGCGTACCGCGGGCATCGATGTCTCTTACGGTGGTCATGCCATAGCTTCCTCCACCACAGCGGCGGCTCCCCCACTCTTTTCGAAATGCGGCGCCGCCCCTGTGGTGCGTGATGGTTCGCTTCATCCGGTCCGACTCGATCCGGTCCGGTCCGGTCCGGTCAGACGAAGTCGATGCGTTCCTCGCTGATGGGATAGCCGACCCTCGCGAAATGTGCCGCCATCGGAAGGTTCGACTGGTCGGTGGCGGCCGCGATGCGCGTCGCGCCCCGCGCCACCAGGTCGTGTGTGCACTCGATCAGGAGGTCTCGCGCATAACCGTTGCCGCGCTGCTCAGGCACGACCCCGATGAAGCCGATGCAGGGGCCCGAGGGGTTGTGGGCGGGGACATGGAGGCCCGCCAGTTCGCCGGCCGGGGTGTAGGCCAAGCGCCACCAGTCGCGCGGGGAGGGCATCCAGCTGAGGATCCTCAAAAACTCCTCGACGGCGCCGTCCCTGCCGTACGTCGCAATGTCGTTCCCGTCATGAGCGTCCAACGAGCCCTCCTGGATCCGGCGCACCACGCCCCGCAGGACGTCGTCGTCCGGCTCCGGCCGGTACACCAGGCGCCCGGTGCGCTCGGGCAGTGCGCAGTCGGAGGTCCAGCTGTAGCGGTAGCGCTCGACCAGCTTCCGCAGGCCGGCCGCCTCCGCCGCGGCCGTTCGGGCCTCCGCTGCCGCCCGCACCTCCGGCTTCTCGCGCCAGCCGGGCGGCAGCAGCAGGCTGTATTCGGCGTGCAGGGGGGCGGTGCGCAGCAGTTGGACAGCGGCCTCGGCATCGGTGAAGTCGAACCAATCGAGGGCGATGGGCTTTTCGTCCTCCGGCTTGGCCCACCAGGCTGCGCGGGCGACCACGACGCCGTCGCGCAGGGCGATCCAGGTCCATTCGGGCCGGTACTGGCCGCCGTCGGCGATCATGCCGTAGACGTCACCGAGGAGGGCGCGGCCGACGAGGCCCGGGTCGGGCAGCGAGGCGAACAGGGGCGTCTCGCCCGCGACGAGCGGACGAATGACCAGTTCAGTCATGGAGGAAACGGTCCTTCGGGAGAGTGACGCGCTCCCGAATCAGACCAGCAACGCCCGGTGGACGGGGCGGGAGCGCACGGTTGTCGCGATCAGCATCGCTCTCGCCTCCTTCCTTGTGATCATGGGCGTGCGCTCAGCCTAGGCGAGGCCGCTCCCGGACGTCCATCGATTTCCATCTGCCGTTCGCAGCCTGGTAGTTACCGCAGGCCTCGGGATCTGCGGCGCGCGCATCGCCACGCTCGATCGGTTGTCCTCGTGAGCGATTGAGGACAGAGACTGACCTATATGGGCTTTAGCGTGGTCCTCACCGACGGAACAAGAACACCTGAAGGGCAGCGACCATGAGCAGCAACGAACAGGCCATCCGTGACCAGGCAGAGCGTCCGGCCGTCAGCGGCGAGCGCGCCGAATGGCTTGAGGCACTGGACAAGCACCGGGGCTTCCTCCGCCTCACCACGCGTGACCTCACCGACGAGCAGGCCAGACTGCGGACCACCGCCAGCGAACTGTGCCTGGGCGGCCTGATCAAGCACGTCACCGCGGTCGAGGAGAACTGGGTCGCCTTCATCCTGACCGGTCCCTCTGCGATGCCGGACTTCACGGCGATGACCGAGGCCGACTGGGCCAGTCGTGCAGACGGCTTCCGGCTGCTGCCCGGTGAGACGCTGGCTGGTGTGCTGGACGACTACGCGGCAGTGGCCCGCCGGACCGATGACGTGGTGGCCACACTGCCCGACCTGGGGGCCGCCTGGCCACTGCCGAAGGCCCCCTGGTTCGAGGCCGACGCCCAGTGGTCGGCCCGCCGGGTACTGATGCACATCATCGCCGAGACCGCTCAGCACGCCGGCCACGCCGACATCATCCGCGAGTCCATGGATGGCGCCAAGAGCATGGGCTAGGCCGCGGAGATCCGTGAGAAGCGCCCTAGTCATGGGCTCCCACCTGCTCGGTGGTCATGGCCAGCAGGAGCAGCGCGTCGTGTTCGGCGGTGCCGGGCGCGGCCTGGTAGACGAGCATGCGCTGGCCGTCATCGGCGATGCCGAGTATCTCGTTGGCCAGGGTGAGCGGGCCGATGACCGGGTGTTGGAACGCGGTCTGGCCGCCGCGCTTGACCCGGACGTCATGCCGGCGCCACAGCGCGGCGAACTCACCGCTGGCCGCGCACATTTCGGTGATCAGGGCGGCAGTTGCCGCGGGTGCGGTCACCTCGGCGGTGTGGAGGTGCGCCACGCAGTTGCCGGCCACCCGGTCCCAGTCGGCGAAGACCGTCCGGGCGGCAGGGTGCAGGAAGGTGTACCGGATCGTGTTGCGCTGGGCGGGTGGCCAGTCGTCGAGCCCCGGCATCAGGGCCAGCCCCTCCGGGTTGGCGGCCAGCACGTCGTTGACATCGCTGAGTACGTACGCCGGGCCGGGGCGGAGCGATTCCAGCAGCAGTCGCACAGCGGGGCGTACGGGCTGCGGGTCGACGGGCCGGCGCCGCGGCGTGCGCCCGGCGGCGCGGTCGGCCAGGGCGAGCAGGTGAGCGTGCTCGTCGTCGGTGAGCCGCAGGGCGCGGGCCAGTGCGTTGAGCACCGCGTCGCTGGGCGCGGTCTCCCGGCCCTGTTCGATGCGGGTGTAGTAGTCCATGCTGACCCCGGCGAGCGCCGCCAGCTCCTCGCGGCGCAGTCCGGGGGCCCGACGGGCGCCCGGCCCGATGGGCAGACCGACGTCGGCCGGGCCGATCCGCCCGCGCCGGATCCGAAGGAACTCAGCCATCGCGTTCACGTGGTCGAGTGTGCCATCGGTGGTCCGTTCCTGGGTGGCCGTATCGCACCCAGGAACCGCACGGCCTTCCCGGCCCGGCAGCGGACGGCGGAACCTCGGCTCATGACTGACGCACTCATCATCGGAGGCAGCTCCGGCATGGGCCTGGCCCTGGCCCGGACCCTGCTGGCCGAGGGCATGGACGTAACGATCGTCGGCCGGTCCGCGGACCGGCTCGGCGCGGCTCGGGCGGAGTTGGAGCGAGCCGCGCGGGGGAAGGTCGGCACGGTACGGGCCGACATCGGGCGCGAAGAGGAGGTGGCAGAACTGTTCGCCGGGGTGGGGCGGGTGGAGCATGTGGCGGTCACCGCGATGGACGCGAGTGGGGCCTACGGCCGGACCGCCGAGGTCGCCTCGGCCACCGCGCGGGCCGTTGTGGACACCAAGCTGCTCGGGGCGTGGCTCGTGGGTAAATGCGCAGCAGGGCGGGTGACCGGCTCGATCACCTACACCTCGGGCATCAACGCCTACCGGCCGAACGGTTCCAACACGATCGTGGCTGCTGCCAACGGCGCGCTCGCCTCACTGACTTACGGGCTGGCGATCGAACTGGCCCCGGTGCGGGTCAACGTCATTTCACCGGGCTGGGTGGACACCCCCATCTGGGACCAACTGGGCATGGACAAGCAGGCGGCGTTCGCCGAACTGGCCGGACGACTCCCGGTCCGGCGCATCGGCACCCCCGACGACATCGCCCAGGCATTCGTCTCGGTGATGCGCAATGGATTCATCACCGGGACAGTTCTGCATGTCGATGGCGGCCACCGCCTCATGTGAACGCGCACCGGCGCCGCCGCCCGTCTCGCGCCCGGCGCCGCGTCATGTCTGTGAATCTGTGAATCTGTGAAGGGGTACATCTCTGTTACGGCGGATTTGGTTACCGCGTAGCCCCCGACCACATCGTCCCCACCCGCCCAGCGCCCCGCCGCCACCACTGCGCGTTCTGGAACGCCGTCGGGTGAGCACGGAGGCGTGCGGTGAGCGATGGGCCGAGCCTCATGTGCGGGTGAGGAGGGCGGTGGCCTGGGCGCAAAACCTCTCGTCCGCCGCGGTGTTGTGGCGGAAGCGCGTGCGGGTGGGCCGGCCCGAGTTGTCCAGGCGACGCAGGTCGGCCAGCTCGTCGCGCAGGAGGGCGGCCAGTCCGCGTGGCAGTGGCGTGGCCGGGTCCTCGCGCTGGAGTCCGGCGGCGATGACGGAGCGGACCGAGCGATCGGCCTGCCACGCCGTGCGCAGCGCAGTGTCCGCGGCAGTCCGGTCCGCAACAGTCCCGTCCGCCGCGTTGCCCGTGCCCGCGGTGATCGCTCGGAGGGCCAGCGCCGCGCGGGCGGCGGTGAGCGTGCCGGCCTGCGGCGCGTCGAGGCAGGCCCGGACGGCGGGCGCGAGGGGGATCGCCGCGGGCCCCATCACCGCAGCCAGCTCCAGCGCCTCGTGGCCGGCGTGCCAGTCATGGGTGTTCTCGACGGTGTTCTCGACGGCGGCGGTGAGCACCGGAAGTATCTCCGCCGCGTCCTGCCCGGCGTGCCACAGCGCCCGGGCGGCACCGACCCGGGCGTACGGGGAGGGGTCGGCCAGGAGGCGGCGCAACAGTGCCGTGTGGTCGGCGGCGTCGGGACCGATGCCGTCCGGTGACGCGAGAAGGTGGATTCCGGCTCGGTGCAGTCCGGTCCCCTGCTTCTCCGCCTGCTCGGCCAGTGCGTCGAGGAAAGGCGCGATCACGCCGGCGGATTCGGCAAAGCCTGTCGACCGCAGCGCGGACAGCAGGCGGGCGGCCTCGTCCAGAGCGTGGTCGTCCCCCGGTTCCTCCGCCGCTCGCTCGGCGATCTGCTGCAGGCGGGCCCCCAACTCCGGCACCATCCCGGCTGCATGCGGGCCGAGGTCCCGGCACCAGCCGGGCAGCCCCTCAGGGAGCGCCCTGCCGTACAGCAACTCCCCTAGCAGCCGGGCGCCCCGCTCGTCCCCGGCGGCCACCAGGAGCTGGAGGCACTCGCCGCCCGCGTCCCGCTCCCATCCGTGGCCGGTGCGGTAGCCGGAAGCGTCCGCGATGCGGTGGGCGGCGTCCAGGGTGTCGGCGGTCAACGGCAGGCAGCAGCAACGCAGTTCCTCGGCCGCGGCGGCAGCGGTGGCCGCGCTGACGCGTGCGTCCGGGCCGGGGGTGACTGGACTGACCCGTGCGTCCGAGTCCGAGGTGGTCGCGGTCCCGGCGTCCTCGGGCGTGCCGTCCTCGGTTTGCGCCTCCATGGTCTCGGCGTACGCCGTAAGCACCCCACCGAGGAGTGCCGCCGCCTCCGCCGTTTCCGGCTGGGGCACTCGCCAGCCGCCGTAGAGCTCCCTCACCCGGTCGAAAACGTCGCTGCGCACGCCGGGCGCGGTACGCCGCAGATCGTGCAACACCAGCCGGTGGCGCTCGCCCAGTCGGCCGCCGAGCGCTCCGTGGAGGTCGTGTACGGCGTCCACCAGCCGCGCCTCGATGGCCTCGGAGTAGGCCTGCGCGCGCAGGTCGCGCACGTAGGAGAGCATCGTGCCGGAGTCCGGGCCGCTCTCCGGGGGCGGCGCCGGCCGACCGCTGGCCCGGTCGAGGGCCGCGATGGCCCGGTCGGCGACGTTCGGCGGCAGCGCGTCGGGGGCGTGCGCCGCGAGGGCGGTGAGCGCGGTGAGAACGGTGGCCGGGTCCTCCGTGCGGGCGTCCGACAGCGCCCCGGTGGCGAGGCGGCGCAGCAGGTCGACCGCCGCCTGGACGTGCCCGGTCCGCGCGCCGGCCGCGGTGCCGCGGCCGGCCTCGCGGTCGGTGAGCCGGCCGAGCAGGTCGGCCAGGTCCTCGACGAGCGACTGCCGGGTGGCCGGGGTGGGTTCGGCGCGCAGACAGCCGGTCAGCGCGGGCAGCAACGCCTCGGGCTCGTCGGCGGACCGCACGAGGAACGTGGCTGCGGCCGCCCGCACGTCCGGGTCGGCGTCCTTGAGCAGCCGCACCATCGACGGCACCGCGGCGGCCAGTGCCCGCCCGGCGAGCAGTCCGTGGGCGCACGCGTACTCCTCCCACCACTCGTCCGGCTCCCACCCGGCGGCGGCCGCCTCGGCGAGTGCCGCCTCCGGGTCGGGCATGGTGTCCCCGGCCTCTTCGGCGGCAGCGTGCGCGGTGGCGCCGATGCTGGTCAGCAGGCCGATGACGGGGCCCCGGTCGGGCGCGTCCGGGTCCTGCACGAGGGCCAGGAGGTGAGGTATGCAGGCGAGCGTCGAGTCGTACACGTCGCCCTGGTGGTGCACGCCCCCGTACAGTGCGTCCAGCGCGCGCTCCCGGGTCACGGCGTCGTCGGACCGCAGGTCGTGCAGCAGGCCGGGGACGTCCTCGGCGGTTCCGTACGCGTGCGTCAGCTCGGCCCAGTCCACGTCGTTCATGTCGCAGGAAACTAACAGCGCGACGAGGCCGTGGGCCTCCCGGGCCCGGGTAACGGGATCCGCACCACCCGCCCCTGACGCGGCCCCCGTTGACCGGGTGGATGCCGGCGAGCGCGCATCCCGGTGTGGTTCCCACTCCGGCGCCCTGCGCCCGCTGATCGCCGGAAAAATCCTTTGCCCCTGCCTGAGTGACGTTGTTACTGTCACGCGGCGCAGGAAGCGCGTGATCACGGGACGAGGGAGGTTGATGAATATGGCCGCCGACGGCTCTCTTCAGCATGCCCTTCTCCGGCCCGCCGCGTGAGCAGAGCGCGGTCCGGGTCGTTCCAACGACCAGGAGTGACACGTGAATTCCTCCCTCGCATCCCCCGACGCTGAGCTGACCACCGACCGCCTCGTTCTCCGGCCCTGGACCGCGGCCGAGGCCACCGCAGCCCTCGACGACACCAGGTCGCCCCATTGGGCCGACGACTTCCCCGCCGAAGGCGACCGAGTCATCGCGGGCCTCCTCGACCAGCACCCCGGCTGGCTCGGCGAACACGGCCACCGCCTGATCATCGAGCGTGCCAGCGGCCTGGTGGTGGGCTCCATCGGCCTGTTCTGGCCGCCCAACGAGGGGGTCCTCGAAATCGGCTACGGCATCGTGGCCTCCCGCCGCGGCCGGGGCTACGCCCCCGAGGCCACGCGTGCCCTCGCCGCGTTCGCGCTCACCGCGCCCGGCGTCCACACCGTGGTCGCCACCGTGGAGTTGTCGAACCCGGCCTCCGTCCGCGTACTGGAAAAGGCCGGCTTCCAGCACTGTTCGACCGAGGAGAACGTGGCCCGCTTCAGGGTCACGAAGTTGAATTCTCACGAGTGATGACCCCGTGGGTCGGCGGCCTGCCGCCGACCCACCCGGTCGCCTGTTGCTCAGTCGGGTTCGTCGGCGCGGAGGATCAGATCGAGCAGCCCGGGGAAGCGCGCGTCGAACTCCTCCCGGCGCAGTCGGTTGACCCGCTTGGGCCCCTCGTCGCGCTGTTCGACCAGTCCGGCGCCGCGCAGGACCGAGAAGTGATGACTGAGTGTGGCTTTGCCGACCGGTACGTCGAAGCTGCCGCAGCTGCGGGTCCAGTCGGCCGAACTCGCCAGCTCGCGGATCAGCGTCAGACGCACGGAATCGGCGACCGCGGACAACGCGGTCAGGAGGGAAACGTCGTCGGGATCGGTGTGCACCGGAGCCGCGCGGTGACTGCTGCCCTCAGTCTGGTTCGCCATATCCCTCTCCTCACCGTGCGCGTCGCATCGTCGCCGGACACCTGTGTGCCCGACCGCTTGCCGAGTGTTCGATGAGCATCGTACAGTGCCAGTGTTCGCTTTCCATTGAACACTCTGTCGAAGGATGCGTCCCACCCATGCGTGCAATCGAGTTCCACAAGTACGGCGGCCCCGAGGTACTCAAGGTCGTGCAGGCCGAACCGCCCTCGCCGGAGCCGGGCCAAGTCACCATCGATACCGCCTATGTGGGCGTGAACTTCGCGGACCTCAAGGCACGCGCCGAGGGGTACCGGGTGGCCGCACTGCCCTTCCGGCCAGGTCTGGAGGTCTCCGGACGGATCCGGGCCGTCGGCCACGGCGTCGAAGGGCTGCGTCCGGGGCAGGAGGTCGTGGCACTCGTCAACAGCGGCGCCTACGCGGAGGTGGTGGTCGCCGAAACCGCCACTGTCTTCCCGCTTCCCGAGGGCCTGGACCTCCGGACCGCAGCGGCGCTGCCCACCGTATTGCCGACAGCGCATGCCCTGCTCCACGAGGTGGGGCGCCTGCGCGCCGGAGAGAGCGTGCTGGTGCACGGCGCGGCAGGAGGTATCGGCACCGTGGCCGGGCAGTTGGCCCGGGCGGGCGGCGCGGGCGCTGTGTACGGGGTGGTCTCCTCCACAGCCAAGGCCGGGCACGCCCTCAAGCACGGCTACGACGAGGTGTTCACCGCCGACACCTTCGCCGACGACATCCGCCGCGTCACCCACGGCAGGGGCGTCGACCTGGTACTCGACCCGGTGGGCGGCGACACCCTCCGCCGCGGTCTCGACGCGCTGGCCGTCTTCGGCCGCCTGGTCTCGTTCGGCAACGCCGGCGGGGCCGAGCCGTGGCAGGTCGGACAGCCCGAGCTCTACCCGCAAGGCCGTTCCGTCGCGGGCTTCTCCATCCTGGCGCTCGCGCAGTCGGCGCCCGAGGTGCTGCACTCACTGGCCGAGCGGGCCTTCCGCACCGTCGTCGACGGCACCGTGGCACTCCCGATCACCGCGGAGTTCGCCCTGTCGGACGCGGCCGAGGCCCACCGGCTGATGGGCGGGCGCACCTCGACGGGCAAGCTGCTGCTGCGCGCGACCGACTGAGCCCGGCGGAAAGCCGGCGCTGGGCTCGCGGTCCAGCCCGATGCCGTCGTCCGGGCGGCATCGCTGCACGATGGCGCAGCAGGCGCCCGCGGCCGTTCTGGACGCGGTCCCCTCCGCACGCACCATCCCTACAGCGGCACCTGTCCCTCCGGGTCCTGCGACAGGAACTCCGCGACCAGTTCCGCCGGGTTGGCGGCTCTGGTCAGGGTGAACATCTCGTCGGGCTGGAACATGTCGTAGAGGATCACCGGCACCGGCCGTCCCAGTCGTGCGGTGATCCCACCGCCGGTGTGCAGCTGCCGGGCCAGGTCGACGCAGAGTGCGTGGAACCCTTCGTCGAGGCGCTCGTCCCGCGCATCCCGCTCCGGGCCGGTGAGTGCGTCGCCGTCCTCGTACCACAGGCCCTGCGCCCACGCCTCCCGCCGGTGCAACTCGGCGCCGAGTGGGTCGAGTTGGCGATGGTGGCCACAGACACGTATGCCCTCCAGTCCTGACGAGGGGAAGTAGGCGTAGTTCCAACGGGCGTCCCAGGGCTCCGGCGGGCTCGGCGTCGCCAGCAGTCGGCTCACCTCCGCGTCGGTGTTGTAGCCGATCGCCAGGTACGGGAAGCGCGGGTCCTGGTCGACGCTGTCGATCCGGAACGTGACGGCATAGATCCCGGAGGCCGGTTCCTCGCGGAACTCCTCCAAGGCACGCACCGCCATCTGCACCATGTGCTCCCGGAACGTCATCAGTTGCGCTCCCCGGGAACAAAGACGGATGGACAGGCAGATGGGAAGCCTTGGAGGGAAAAGTGGGGGGACGAGTGGGGGGAAAAGCTGGGTCGGAAAGCCATGTTGCTCAAGCTAGCGTGCGTGGGAGGGCGCAGGTCACGCTCGGAAGCAGCCGGAGCCGACTCGTCGCCGCTGCTGCGCCCCAGGTACCTTTCCGGCGTGAGCAAGACAAGCGAATCCCCTGCGGGCCCGTACGACGACCGGCCGACGGGCCCTCCCACGGCCCCCTCGAACGCGCCCGGTTCCACAGCTGAAGCAACCGCCGGCCGGCAGCGGAAACTCCCCTCATCGCCGGTGAAGAAGCCCAGTTGGGATGCCTGGGCCGCCGGGAAGTCGGCAGGGATGATCCTGCTGATGCTTCCGGTGCTGGCCGTGGTGGCCTTCGTCGCGCAGATGCTTGAGGCGCTGTATTACGCGGCGGTGTGCGTCTTCTACGTGGTCACCAGCCCGTACTGGATCACCCGGACCGTCTGGCGGGCCCTCCGCCCGGTGCGGACGGCCGAGCACGCGGCCCGCCGGACCGAGGCGCGGGAGGCCATCAGCTCCACGTCGAAGGGCTGCGGCTGTGTGCTGGCCGGCCTGGCGATCCCCGCGGTGATCATCGTCGTGGTGGCGCTCGCCAACTCCTGAGCAGCAATTAGCAGCAATCCTGACCAGCAATTACCGAGCAGCCCCGGCCGGGGGCCGGACGATCCCTTTCCGCGCCTCGGAATTCCGGCGGGTGTGCTCAGGAGGGTGGAGTCGGCTCCGGCAGGGACGCGGCGGCGAGTTCGAACAGGGCTTCCTCCGGAGTGTCCCGGACCGGTGTGGTGAAGCTGATCCCCGTCAGGTCGAGCAGTCGCCGGACGGTCGGTGACACGGCGGCCAGGTGCACACTCCCGCCGACCTTCCGGGTGTCGTTGTGCGCCCTGATGATGACGTTCAGCCCCGAGGAATCCATGAACGGAACCTCCCGCAGGTCGAGCACGAGATACCGCCGGCCGTGCGCGAGCTGATTGGCGAGCTGGTGGTGCAGGGCGATACCGGTGTCGGCGTCGAGCTCACCCCGCACCGCGACCATCGCGGTCCGCTCGTCGATGACGGTGACTTCCACGCTCAACAGATCGGAATCAGGCATGTGTGGGGCTCCCTCACTGTGTCGACAATGCGCGGTGTCCTCGCGCATGTGCTGTGGCCTCGACTGTGTCCTCGCTCGCCAGAGGACACCAACACCCGGTCAGGGGCGGTCGGACGGTTCGTCCGTGGTGTTCCGGGGGATCCGCTCCAGCAGGCCGCGCAGGTCGTCGGCGTGTTCCTCCTCCTGCGCGAGGAGTTCCTCGAAGACCCTGCGGGTCGTCGGATCGCCGTCGCCCAGCCACTGTGCGATCTCGGTGTAGGAGGCCACGGCCACGCGTTCGGCGACCAAGTCCTCCTTGATCATCTCGACCAGGTCGGTACTGGCGTCGTACCCGGCGTGCGAACGCTTCGTCAGGGTGTCGGGGTCAAAATCCGGTTCCCCACCGAGCTGGACGATGCGCTGGGCCAGTTTGTCGGCGTGCTGCTGTTCCTCCGCGGCGTGTTCCAGGAACTCGGCCGCGACGGGCTCCGAACACAGTCCGGACGCCGTGTAGTAATGCCGCTTGTACCTGAGCGTGCAGACGATCTCCGTGGCCAGGGCCTCGTTGAGCACCTGGAGAACCCGCTCCAGGTCCGCGCCGTAGGCATCCGTGATCGGGCCCTTCTCGATCTCCAAGCGCGCTCGCTCGCGGATGGTTTCGATATCCGTGAGGAATTCAGCCATGACCTTCTCCGCTCCACCTCTCCGTCCGAACCGTCACCCGTCTCCCGGGGGAATTCCCCTCACCCCGCCGGGGGATCCGGTCACTGCGATTCCGCGAACCGGGAGAACGGATGTCGGATGTCGTGCTTGATCTGTGCCGATGCATCGCCTGCCCCGGTGATCAGGGGCTATTCCTGGTTCTTCGAACGGGACAGGCGTCACCGGTCGGGACGGGACCCGCATCACCGGTCGGCCGCCGGACGACTTCCGGGCAGTCGCGGAAAGGGAGTTGGGGATGCGGTGAGTGCCTGGTGGGGCGGGCCACCGCGGCCGCGCCTGCGGGGTTCAGGAGGGTGTGAGCCCCCGGCCGGAGCGTCCCGTCCTCACATGCCGGTCATTCCGCCGCCGGTCAGGCCCGGGGCCAGCGCCGGAACCCAGACCACGGCGACGGCCAGTGCGAGCGAGGCGATCCCCACGGCACGGGCCACCAGGCGGCCGGCCGGAAGAAGCTTCTCGGCGGTGATCACGGCGGCCAGGACCACCATGGCCCACAGGTTCATCAGCCCGAACGCCGCCAGTAGCACCATCAGCGACCAGCAGCAGCCCAGACAGAAGGCTCCGTGGTGGGCCCCGGCACGCAGATCGCGCGAGCGCCCCGGGTACGAGGCGTAGCGCAGCATCAGTCCGAGCGGTGAGCGGCACCTCGCCAGGCAGCGGTCCTTGAGCGGCGTCAGCTGGTAGACGCCGCTGACCGCGAACACGGCCGCGGCTGCTGCGGTCCCCACCCCGGCGGGGAGGCTCGCCGCCCGGCCCAGGCCGACGGCCAGCGCGTAGGCCGGCAGTCCGGCCGCGGCCCAGACGAGCAGGTAGGCGACCGTGAAAACGACCATGCGCGACGCCCGGTGCACGGTGAGGGTACGTGCGTACAGCGCGGCGACGGGCGCCGTGGCGGGCAACATCATCGCGGCCATCATCAGCGTCCACACGGCCAGGAAAGCGGGCAGCCCCAGTCCCATGGTGCCGGGCATCGCCGGCATGCCGCCCCAGCGCGTCACCACCCAGACCCAAGCGGCGGCCGCCGCGACCAGCAGCAGCCCGGAGGAGCCCGCCGTGCGGCGGGCGGTGACCGGTCCGCCGGTCACGCCGCCCACGTGAAGGGCGCGTAGTGTCCGTTGCCGCCGGTGAAGTCCCAGGACCGGCCGTACACACCCGCGCCCGTCGCCCGGGTGGACCGGGCGATCGTCAGCGTGCTGCTCGCCGGATGGAACATGCCGGTCAGGCCCATCACCGGGCCGTCCTTGCCGTACTGCGGGGCGACCTGGTCCTCGATCTCGATGTCGATGGCGTCGCCCACCCGCGCGGCGTGCAGGCGGCCGTCGTCGCGGTAGTCGATCGGAACGCGCTGCACGCCGAGGACCCCGCCGATGAGCGGAGTGAGCACCGACATCGGCCCGCCTGCCTTGCCGGAGAAGACCTTGCCCAGCGCCTCCGCCTGACCGTCGTCGGCCGAAGCATCGATGTACAACGCCACCTGCCAGTCACCCTCGGCCATCACCCGGGGCCCGTCGACGAAGACGGCGACGCTGCGGTCGGACACGTCCACGCCGTCCACGTTCCCGCTGTCCACATGGAACGCGAAGGTCACCTGGCAGCGCTCGTGGTCGGCCGGAGCGGTGAGGCCCGAGGTGGTGCAGGGGCACACCACGTCACAATTGCAGCTCTCGAGGTACGTGCCGGTCAGTTTCCAGGACATGGCTCTTCCTCCCTTTTTTCGCGTCCCCGCCGCGAAGGGAATGCATCGGGCTGTGCGCCCCGTCCCGGTGTCGCTCTTTCCATGCTATTCCCGACGGTCCTGCGTCGCGCAGATCCGCTGCCAGGCGATCACCGGCTCACGTAAGCACTGACTCAGGTAAGCACCGACTCAGATGATCGCTGGCTCAGGTAAGTACCGATTCGCGTGATCACCGCACTCACGAAGTCCGTGGGTCTGCTCCTCGACGGACGAGGAGCAGACCCGCGTCGCTCTCCCTCGCACTGGACGCATGGTCACCGGATGAGGGAGCGCAGCACCGGGATGCTGGCACCGGCCGCCGCCATCCCGGCGACGACCGCCGCCGCGACCGGCGTCCCGGCGAGAGCCGTCAGACAACCGACGACGATCCCGATGACGACGGACGTCAGCAGCACCACGGTGGTGTGCACGGACAAGAACGGCGCCTCCGGCTCGGGCTCGGCCCGGTCGGCGGAAGGCGCAGGGACGGCTGGAGAGTGATTCGAGTTCGACATGCCTCAACTCTGGCCCCGAGCACCGCCATGACCTGCATCGATCGAACGAACCCGCAAAGCGCTGATCAGCTCGGTACAACCGTTCAGCAGCGGCCGTGTTCAGTCGAACACTTTCGCGTTCAGGCTTGTTCAGGAAAGTTCACGCCCGTTCGTCGGGCGAGCCCTAACCTGCTGTTCCGGGACGCAACGGGGAGAAGAACGTGGTCGACCAGCAGGTGGCAGAGGGCAGCTACGAAGAGGCGCTCGCGGACTTGGGGACGCGTCTGACACGGCTGAAAGCACAGCGGGGCCGACCCTCGCTACGCAAGATCGAAGCACGCGCGAAGAAGTTGTTCGGCGAAGCGACCTCGTTACCGCTCGGGACCCAGAGCGCCGCTTTCAACGGCAAGCACGTCAGCATCGACACCCTCATACTCCTCGTGCGAACCCTGCTGTCCTGGGACGAGTACGGGGAGGAATGTGCTCCGCCCGACCGCAGAGCATCGGCGCTGGACGAATGGCGCACACGATGGACAGCTGCGACCGCGTTGCAATCGAGGCGCCGAAGTACCGCCCTCCTCACGTCGGGCTCTTCCGAACGGCCGGACCAGGAGGCCGTCATGGATCGGGCATGCCCTGAAGGGGACTCGACGCCTGTGCCACCCCTGCGGCTGCGCGACAAGTACGGCCTGCCGATCGTCGACGGCAGCCGCGCTGTCTACTGCCTGGCTTTCTCCCCGGACGGGCGCTGCCTGGCGGCCGGCGGCGCAGACGGGACGATTCAGCTCTGGGACACCGCCACCACGCGCGGCGGCGGCGACGCGAAGCCGCTCGGCGCCCCGCTCAACGGCCACCTGGGGCCGGTCTACGGGGTGCACTTCTCGCAGGACGGGCGGTACCTGGCGACAGGTGGTGCTGACGGCTCGGTGCGCCTGTGGGACACCTACTCGCGGGAGCCGGTCGGCGACCCCCTGACGGGCCACGACGGTGCTGTGCACGCCGTCCGGTTCCGTGGCAACGGAAGCCAGGTGGTCGCGGCCGGCGCCGACGGCACCGTCCGGCAGTGGCTCACGTACTCGCTCAAGCCGTACGGCACACCACTCGACGGGCTGGGCACCCCGATCATCGCCCTGGCCACGCCCGGCTCCGGTCTCGCGGCCGGTGACGCCAACGGCCTGGTGAGGTGGTGGGCCCAGGACGCTGACAAGCCCACCCGGTTCCTGGCGGGACACGGCCCGGTGTTCGCGATGGCCGACCAGGCATTCGCCCTCGCTGTCGGGCACGCAAGCGGGGCGGTGTACGTGAGAGACACCAGCCAGGACGACGCCGCCGAGGTGATGACCTTGAGTCCTCCCGGCAGCGCCGTGTACGCAGTGGCGATGCTTCCCGGGAGCTCGCGTCTGGTGGCAGCGGGGAGCCATGACGGCACGCTACGGGTCTGGGCCCAGGAGGACGACACGGGGCCGTTGGTCGCAGAGCTGCACGAGGGCCCGATCTTCGCGGTCGCCTTTTCCCCTGACGGCACGTTCGTCGCTACTGCCGGCGCCGACGGAGACGTCCAGCTGAGGAACTTCACCGTGGAACTCCTCGGTAAGGCCCCGCACGGCCGGCGGGCCTCCGCACTCCCGTCAGCCGTCCGCCCCACGATCCCCCGCACCCCCGCTCCTGCCGGGGACGACCACCCACAGCCGGAGGAACCGCTTGCCACGAGCGCGGTGCACTACGCCCTGCGGCACGGCCACCACGTCGCACTCCCTCCGCTTCACTGCCCGCACAGCGTCCGAGCCGTGGTGTTCTCGCCGGACGGCCGTCTCCTGGCCACCGGAACAGAGGACGGATCGGTGCAACTGTGGGACCCCCTCACCCGCGAGCCCGTCGGTGCCCGGCTCACCCAACGCGGCGGAATGGCCCGGTCGTTGGTCTTCTCACCGGACAGCCGGTTGTTGGCCGCCGTGCAGGCCGGCAGACCCGTCCAGCTGTGGGATACCGCGACCCATGAACTCGTCGGTGAGCTTCCTGCCCCCACCGGCTCGATCAGATCAGCGGCGTTCTCCCATGACGGCAAGGTGCTGGCGACGGGCGGCACCGACAGCGCGGTACGCCTGTGGGATCCCGCCACCCAGGAGGCCGTCCGGGAACCGCTCATCGGCCACGGCAATCCCATCGAGTCGTTGGCGATCTCTCCAGGCGGGCTCCTCGTTGCCGTCGAGCGCGGCAACAGGGCGTGGATGTGGGACATGGCCGCATGGGAACTGACCCCGGCCGACAACAGCCTGCAGCCGTTGCTCAGCGCCGGGCCCTCAGTCACGGCCATGGCCCTCTCCCCGGACGGCAGGGTCCTCGCACTGGGTGGCTTGATGGAGGGAGTGCGGCTCTGCAACCTTCAGACCCGCCACCGCACCTGGACGATGATCCACGGCAGCCATGTACCGAAGGTCCTCGCACCGAAGGCACTTGCTTTCTCACCGGACCGGAAATGGCTGGCCGTCGGAGGCGAGGAGCGCTCCGTGTGGTTGCTGCGTACCGACGGGGGCGACGGGGTCGGCGCGGAGCTCACGGGCCACTGCGACACCGTGCGCGCCCTCGCGTTCTCACCGGACAGCTCATTGGTCGCCACCGCTTGCGACGATCGACGGGTACGGCTGTGGACCGTCCCTCACCACCGGAAGCCCGAACTGGACACGACGCAGACGTCTTGAGTGCCTGACGGGCGAGAAGCCCACCGCGATCGCCGAAGCCGCGAGGTGAGCACCGCCCCCCGTCCGTAGCTGCGTGACGGGGCGGTCCCCGGGTATCCGACGGGTACGGCGGGCGAGGGCCTGCCCCGGAGGGAGGGATCCAGAATGGCCGTCGCCAAAAGCAGCGTTCTGGTGCTGGATGCTGCCGAACCTGAAGAACTGGCCGAATTCTACGCCCGGTTCCTCGGCGGCACGTCACGCGTCGGCAGCCACCCGGACTACATAGAGATCGTCGAGTCCGCGGGCGTCCGTATCGTCGTCCGACGCGACCACGGCGCCGCGCCGCCGAGCTGGCCCCGGCCGGACACCTCGCAGCAGGCACACCTGCACTTCGTGGTCCCCCAGGACGACATGGACCAGGCGGAGCGTGAGGCGATCGACCTCGGTGCGCGTCCTCTGGAGACCCGGGACAACGGCGGGTCGTTCGACATCCGGCGATACGCGGACCCCGCAGGACATCCCTTCGTCCTGGCCGCCCTTGAGGGGCACGGGACCGCGTAACTGCCCGGTGGGCACGGGCCCAGCTCCGTCCGCGCCGTTCAATGGCTGCCTCGCACCCGCCACATAAGAAATACGTGAAAGGAAAGGTGTGGCGGCGAAGGGAGCGGGCACACGATTTTTGGAGGTTGATAACTATGGTCCCCCTTCTTCTGGTTCTGCTCCTTGCCCTGCTTCTTTTCGGCGCCGGATTCGCGCTCAAGGCCCTGTGGATCGTGGCCGTGATCGTGCTCGCGGTCTGGTTGCTCGGCTTTGTTGTGCGCTCGGCCGGACCCACCGGAAAGCGGGGTCGCTGGTATCGCTGGTGACGAGTGGCAATCAGTGAAAGTCCAGTGAAAGGGTTGGGCCCCGGCACTCTTGGTGCCGGGGCCCGACCCTTTGGCCGCCGGGTAGGTGCCTCTGCGAGGACATTCCCGTTCCGTTCCGGCCAACATAGACCGAAAACGGTGGTGAAGTACGGCTGTGAAGCACGTCTTCACGGGTAAACGGCACTCGATGTCGATCTCCGCGAGAGAGGAACTGCTGTGCTGAAGCCCCATCCGGCAATACTGCGGGATCTTGTGAAGCAGTACGAGGAACTCCGCGCCCAGAGCTCGGACCGGAGTTCGTCGGAGACCAGGCGCCGCACGGAGGACCTCGCCTACACGCTCTGCGTCTCCACCGGAACCCGGACCGTCGAAGCGGCTCTGGATTTTGCCGCCGAACAACTCGAAGCAGATCTGGCGGAGTCGGCTTACGCACCGGGCGCCCCGTCGGTTCTGCCGCTCGCCATCTGAGGACTTTCCAGCTGTTTTTGGTCTCCGGCCGGACCGGCAGGAATTATCGTCCCGACAATGGACACCAGAGAGATATGGCCGGCGGGCCCGGGAGCGCGGGCACGAAATGTTCGATGAATCTCGATGAGGTCGATGAGATCGACGAAAGGAGATCCTGATGAGCGCCGAGGAAAAGGCCAAGGCGAAGGCCGAGCAGGTCACCGGAAAGGCGGAGAAGGCGGTGGGCCGCGCCGTGGGGAACAAGCGCGCGGAAGCCGAGGGCTCGGCCAGGGAAACCAAGGGCGATCTGCGGGGCGCGAAGGAAAAGGCCAAGGATGCCCTTGAGGACTGAGCGCTGAGAAAACGAGCGCTGAGAAACTGAGTGCCGCAAAACCGTCGCGCCTGTCGGGTGCGGGTCCGTCCCCAGTGAACTGACCCGCACCCGACAGGCGTTGGTGTACCCGTGCGCAGACGCCGTCCGCAGACCGAGAGCCCATAGCCTCCGCCGCCTCCGCCTCCGCCGCGGCACCGCGTGCGCCGGGGCCGCCGGCGCAGTCAGTCCGTGCGGAGCATGGCGGTGCGCAGCTGGGCCAGGCAACGGTTGAGCAGGCGAGAGACATGCATCTGGGAGATGCCGAGGATTTCGCCTATCTCGGCCTGGGTCATTTCCTGGCCGAAGCGGAGTTCCAGAAGCCGGCGGTCGCGGTCCTCCAGCCGGTCCAGCAGCGGCTTGAGCGTGTGCAGGTCCTCGAAGAGGTACATCTCCTCGTCGTAGTCACCGAGGAGGTCCGCGAGCGGCACGTCGTTGCCGTCGTCCCCCATGGTGACGTCGATGGACGAGGCGCTGTAGCCGTTGGCGGCGACCTGCCCCTCGATGACCTCTTCCTCCGGGATGTCCAGATGAGCCGCCAGCTCGGAGACCTTGGGGTCCCGGCCCAGCTCGTTGGCCAGGTGCTCATTGGCGCGGGCGAGGTCGACCCGCAACTCCTGCAGCCGCCGGGGCACCCGTACGTCCCAGGTGGTGTCACGGAAGAAGCGCTTCATCTCGCCCGTGATGTACGGGATGGCGAGCGTGGTGAACTCCACGTTGCGCGACAGGTCGTAGCGGTCGATGGCCTTGATCAGGCCGATCGTGCCGACCTGCATGATGTCCTCGAGATCATCGCCCCGATTGCGGAACCGCCGGGCGGCGAAACGCACCAGCGAGAGGTTCATCTCGATGAGCGTGTTGCGCGCGTACTGGTACTCGGGCGTACCCTCCTCCAGCTTCTCCAACCGCTCGAAGAACAGGTGGGTCAGTTCCCTGGCGTCGCCCGGGGCGAGGTTCTCGGGCGACTCGATCAGGGGCAACTCGGCGGGCGGAGCGGGTACCGCGGTCGGTCCGTCGACGACACCGATGTCCTGTGTGGTCTCCGCCCTCGCGCTGCTGACGCTCATGAGTGACTCCTTCCCGTTCGTAAGGCCCCGGTCGAGTGAGCTCCTGCCCCGTCGGACACCGAGCATGTCCATCTTTTGTGAGGTCAGACGGCGAAGCAGTCGGGGTCGGCCGCCGCCCAGTCCGCGGCCCAGTCCTGTGGGGGAACGGCCAGCAGCTCGCCCGGGGAGAGCCATTCGTACAGCTCTTCGTACGAGCGGACGGTGAGCGGGTCGAGGCGGCGACGCAGCATGTGGGGGCGGAGTTCGTCGGGGTGCTGGACCCCCATCGAGCCCATGATCTGCAGGGCGCTGTCCACCGTCGCCTTCTGGAACCGGTGTACGCGCGCGGACTTGTCGGTCACGTCCAGCGCGCGGGCCCGGTGCGGGTCCTGGGTGGCCACCCCGACCGGACAGGTGTTGGTGTGGCATCGCTGGGCCTGTATGCAGCCGACGGCCATCATCATGGCGCGCGCCGCGTTGGTGAAGTCGGCGCCCTGGATCATGCGCTTGACCATGTCCGCGCCGGTGGCCACCTTGCCGCTCGCGCCGATCTTGATCCGGTCCCGCAGTCCGCAGCCGACCAGGGCGTTGTGCACGGTGATCAGGCCCTCGGTCAGCGGAGCGCCCAGGTGGTCGGCGAACTCCAGGGGAGCGGCCCCGGTGCCGCCCTCGGCACCGTCGACGATGATGAAGTCCGGGGTGACGCCTTCCTGGATCATGGCCTTGCAGACCGCGAGGAACTGCCGTCGGGAGCCGACGCAGAGCTTGAAGCCGGTGGGTTTGCCGCCGGCCAGTGCGCGCATCCGGGCGAGGAAGCGGACCAGTTCGCGCGGGGTGGAAAAGGCCCGGTGGTAGGGCGGGGAGATCACCGTCCGCCCTTCCGGCACCTCCCGGACCCGGGCGATCTCCGCGCTCACCTTGTCGCCGGGCAGGACGCCGCCGATGCCCGGCTTCGCGCCCTGGGACAGCTTCAGCGAGACGCACTTGATGCTGTCGTGCGCCGCCTTGTCGGCGAACTCGGACGGTGAGAAGGCGCCCTGCGCGGTCCGGCAGCCGAAGTACCCGGTCCCGATTTCCCAGACGAGATCACCACCGTGCCGCAGGTGGTACTCGGACAGACCGCCCTCCCCGGTGTCGTGGGCGAACCCGCCGAGGGCGGCACCGCGGTTCAGGGCGAGGATCGCGTTGGCGGACAGCGAACCGAAGCTCATCGCCGAGACGTTCAGCAGCGCCATGTCGTACGGCCGGGTGCAGTCCGGGCCGCCGAGCCGGACCGTGGGGTGCCGGTCGGGAACCGGCTTGGGGGCCATGGACGGCACCATGAACTCGTAGCCGGCGGCATAGACGTCGCGTTCGGTGCCGAACGGCTCCTCCGCCTCGGTGCCCTTGGCCCGCTCGTAGATGAGGCTGCGCACATCACGGTCGAAGGGCCGGCCGTCGAAGTTGCGCTCGACGAAGTACTGCTGCAGCTCCGGCCTGATCGCTTCCAGCGCGAACCGCAGATGTCCGATGACCGGGTAGTTGCGCAGCACCGAGTGCCGACGCTGCGCCAGGTCAGCGGCACCGACCGCGCCGAGGGCGAGGAAGACCAGTGCGGGCGGCCACCACCAGGGCGACGCCAGCACCGCCGCCGCGACGAGGCCGGCGGCGGCCACGAGCAGCGCCGCCACCGAAAGCCACCGGAACAGGTGGGCAAGGGGACGCATGCGCGCGCCGCCCGGCCGTCCGCCGGAGCCGGCCCGCGAACCGCTGACGCCAGCATTGGTGGTCACCATCAGCTCCCGAGAAGTAGGGCGACGGCCTCGCATCGCGACGGATACCCAGGAACGGGCGGGCTGGACGGGCCGTTCGATCAATGCTGGCCGTTTACCCGCCCGCTCCCGCTTCAGTCGGAGTCGTGCAGGTCGTGGGGTTGCTCTGGGAACCAGCGCGCTCACTCCCACGGCGCCGGGCCGGTACCGGACGCCCAGCCGACGAGGTCGTCATGGTCGAAGCAGAGGATGGCGCACTGTTCGGCGTATTCCCGCGCCGGATCGGTGAAGGCGCTGGTGGTGACGACGGCGGCGACATCGGCTCCGTGGACGGTGAAGCAGGTGCCGCCGAAGCGCTGCAGTTCCTGGGAGCCCACCTTGTTGTCCGCGCCGTAGCGCTTGCACTGGATGACGACGCTGCGGCCGTCGGGTGCCACGGCCACCACGTCCGCGCCGAGGTCGTTGGCGCCGCCGACCACCCGGACGTCCTCGCAGCCGTCGCGCTCGCACAGGCCTGCCACCGCCTCCTCGAACGCGTCGGCGTCCATTTCGGCGTAGTCGTCGATCTCCGGCGGGCGGGGGTCGACGTCCACCACCGGGCGGGGGCCGGCATCCTCCGTCGTGGGCGCGTCGAGCTCCTCCACCGCGCTCGGACCGACGGGCTCCCCCAGGGGTACGAGCACACGTTCCCCGGCCACTCCCCCACAGGTCGCGCACGTCCGCCCGACAGGCACCCTCCGCGCGGTGGCCCGCCGGCGCCGTCCACGACGCAGCAGCAGCGCCAGCGCCACGACAACGACCAGCCCGACGCCCATCGCGGGGCCGGGGTGCGCACTCGCGGAGGCCATGGCCTTCTGCAAGGTCAGGCCCACTCCGGTGACGGCGATCGCGAGGAGCCCGAACGAGAGGGACAGCTGCCGCAGACTGAAGGCGGGCCGGCGGCGCGGGGGCCTCGGCCGGCGTATGGGGGTCACCATGGTCTGTTTGCCTCTCCCAATGGTCGACGAAGATCCTTTGGATCTTGTGCCCCCAACTCGGGGCTCCTCACAACAACGGGGAGGCCGGGGGAGGTTGCTCTCCGCGGAGCACCGCGAGCGCCCGGTCACCTCGGTCACCCCGAGCGCCCCGGGCCCCGGGCGAGGCGCAGTGTCAGGCAAATCGGGGCACAAGCACTTGGAACGCTCCAACCGCGGACCGGCCACCGCCCCGCCGTAGAATCGCGCCTGCGCTGCTCGGCGGGGATCATCGGGGTTCGTCGGGGCGGCCATGCCCGACACCGCTGCCGCTCGCCGGCCTGTCCGGGCCAGGAGACCGCTTGGCTTGGGAGGGTCACATGAATCCAGTGGTGGTGACTTCCGCGGGCAAGGTCCGCGGGACCATCCAGGACCGGGTCGCGCGTTTCCGGGGCATCCCCTTCGCCGCACCGCCCGAAGGCCCACTGAGGTTCCGGCCCCCCGCCCCGCCCCCGGGGTGGAGCGCCACCCGGGACGCCCTCGCATTCGGTGCCGCGCCCCCGCAGCTGGCCCCGGCGCCGGGGGCTCCGGCGATGTGGCAGCCCGGCGACGGGCTGGACTGCCTGACGGTGAACGTGTGGACCCCTGACCCGGGCGCGGCCGGCCTGCCCGTCATGGTGTGGATCTACGGAGGTCTGTGGAAACACGGATCGGCGAGCATGCCTCACTACGACGCCACCGCGCTCGCCGACTCGGGAGTGGTCGTGGTGACCTTCAACTACCGAGTTGGTTTCGAGGGCTTCGCCCACCTGCCCGGTGTCCCGGACAACCGTGGACTGCGTGACCAGGTCGCCGCCCTGGAATGGGTCCGGGACAACATCGCTGCCTTCGGTGGCGACGCCGGCAATGTGACGGTCTTCGGCCAGTCCGCCGGAGCCGCCTCCGCCGTGCTCCTCATGGCCGCACCGGCAGCGCGGGGCCTGTTCCGACGTGCGATTGCGCAGAGCATCCCGGCAGGGGCCCGCACCCGAGCGGAGGCCGAGAAGGTCACCGCCACCCTCGCGCAGGCCGTGGGCGTCCCGGGGACATGGGACGCGTTGGCGGGCCTGCCGCCCGAAGCACTCCTGGCCGTCCAGGACGCGCCGCTACGCGGCCGCGAAGACGGCTTCACCGCCTTCGGTCCGGTCATCGACGGGGATCTGGTGACCGGGCAGCCCTGGACCGCCCTGGAAGCGGGCGCGGGCCACGAGGTCGACCTGATCTGCGGCTTCACCCACGACGAATACCGAGGCCAGGGCCCGGTCCCGGCCCCCACAGGGGGACTCGACCTGGGACTGGTCGCCGAGGCGATCGGTCTCGGCCCACAGGCGGCGGACGCCTACCGCCGCAGCCACCCCGGGCTCACCGACACCGACCTGTTCACGGTCATGTTGTCCGACGCGCTCGTCCGGATGCCGACCACCCGGGCCGCCCGGGCCCAGGCACGTGCCGGTGGCCGCACCTGGCTGTACGACTTCACCTGGCAAAGCCCCGCCCTCGGGGCCGCCCACGGCGTCGACCTCCCCTTCACCTTCGGCAACCCCAACAGCCGGTACGCCACCCGGTTCCTGGGCTCGCCACCGCCGCCCGGCTTCACCGACCTCTCCCGTCAGCTGCGCGCTGCCTGGACCTCCTTCGCCTGCACCGGCGACCCGGGATGGCCACGCTTCACCCTGGACCGGCAGACCACCAGACTCTGGAACCTCCCGCCCACCGACACCGCCTTCCCCCTGGAAGCGTCCCGACAAGTCTGGGAACCCGGCACCACCGCATAAGCGCTGCTGGGCGGGGCGTACGACGCCGACGCAGCGCTCAGCGGCACAGCGTGTCATCCATAACGCTGTGGCATTCTCCGCACCGAAGGGGCCAGGGCCGGGCAAGCTGAACCTTGCCCGGCCCCTCCCAGTTCGGCGCAGCTATCGCTGCCCACCGCTTTCGTGGCCGCCCTTCTGACCGGCTTCGGCAGCACGCTCGCGGTCGTTGGCGAAGTTGCCCGAGTTGTTGGCCGATGAGGCCCATGCGGCACGATGCAGATCTTTGTGGAGCGGGGTCAGTGGTCCCACCGCGGTCAGCTCACGGCATACGTGCGGCCACCCGCGCCCCGCTGGGACCGTCGCTCACGCCGGGGCGCCTGCCGTGGCCAGCACGAGCCGGTCCACCACTCCTGCAGGCCCGGCCCCACTCCTGCCCCAGGCCCGCTGCCGACTCGCACCGTCGCCACGGGCCGCCAGCCGTTGGAAAAGCGCTGTGACCTCCGCCAGATCCCCGTACTGCTCCAGCACCGGGCGCACGTGCCGCACCAGCCGTTCAGCAACTTCCGGCACCGGACGAACCTGCCCGGTCAGGGCGTCGAAACCACCGCCGTTCCAACCATCCCGAGCAGCACGCCAACAAGCGGCTCGCAGCACCTCACCGTCCCAACGAGGGCCGGGGTCACCGCGCCGTACCTTTTCCGCTGCGGTGACGACCAGCGCACGGAACAGCACGGCGACCGCGATGGTGTCGTCGATGTCCTGCAGCACGTCCATGGACCGGATCTCCAACGTAGGCAGCCGGGGATTGGGGCGCAGGTCCCAGAACGGCATGCCGGGTTCCAGCATGGCCTCCGTATCGGCGATCAACACGGCGAGCCGCTCATGCTCCTCCAACGAGGCCGCATACGGCGGCGGTCCCAGGCACGGGAAGCGGCCTCTGATGACCGAGCGCCAGCTGGCGTAACCGGTATCACGCCCCTCAAAAAACGGGGAGTTGGCGCTCAGCGCGATGAAGGCAGGCAACCAGGGCCGCACATGATTATCGGTCACCACGGCCAATTCCCGGTCAGGAAGGTGGACGTGGACATGGAGCGCGCCGATGAGGAAGTCGTCCAGCATGCTGCCGTACTGCTCCCGCCCGGCCCGGTAACGCGGGTGGTCACCCAGTCGCGGCGGGCCACCCTGTCTGAGCACCGGGGTGCCCGAGGCGCACAGGCACGAACCTTTGGCACGCGCCGCGGTGACCAGCGCCCTGCGCACCCGCTCAAGTTCCCCGCGCAGCTCGCCCGCGGTCCGGCACGGCGGGGTACGCCCCTCCACCTGGCATTCCGCAAACTCATTGGCGACCAGATCGCCGACCACGCGAGAGGCACGAGCAGCGACCCCGGGGCCGGCGGGAACGGCAGCACGCGTGTGAGGATCAACGAGGAAATACTCCTCCTCTACGCCGATCGTGGGCAGGTCACCGGTGTGTGCGGCAGGGGGCATGGAACGGGACTCATCGGTCACTTCTCCAGCATCCCGCGGACTGTCCGTCCTGTCGTCCGGCACGCGCGATGCCTGTCAGCCGAGCGGGGCATGCTCGCTCCTCCGGACCTGTCCGTCTCCTCTTGACCGGTCCGTCCGGTCACGGGCTCACGGGCTCACGGGCTCACGGGATGGCGGCGCGGAATTTCTTGGTGAGGTCGGCACCCCGTATGACGCCACCTTCCTTGTACTTGAGTCCCCAGGCGTCGATCAGCGATCCGTCGCCGAACATGCATGCGGCGACGGCCTTGTCCGGATGCGTTTCGCCGGGTACCGCCCAGCCTCCGCCGTCGGTCGGCCTCGGACCATACATGGCCGTGCCGTTGAGGGTCTGGCAGTAGGCGATGGACGGATTGCCCGGCTTGCCCCCGGGGTCCTTCGGCACATGCACGTAGGCGAGGGCGGCCAGGGTGGGCTTGTCGGCGGCCAGTGAGTCGGCCGCGATCATGATCCGGGAGCCGTCCTTGGCGGTGAACGTACACATCACCCGCTCACCGCCCAGCTGGACCATCTGCGTGCCGGTCTTGGTGTAGTAGGGGACCTCCTTCTGCGCGGTGCCACCCTGCTTCTCGCACCATGACACGGCACTGGGTGCCTTGGACCGTGGCTCCGCGGCGTGGGCGCCCGCGGCGGCGCAGGTGAGCAGGATGAGAGCGCCGACGGCTACCGCTCGGGAGCGTTGCATGCTGCCTCCTGGGGCAGGGTGGGGAAGGCGATCCCACATCGTTGAGCGGCACCGATCCAACCGTCAACGGATGGACACAACTTCCCGTACCACAAAGCAAGTTGGCGTGATACGTGCCGTCATACCCACTTGACGAAGCCGCCGCGCCCGTCGCGCAACGGATGGCGTTACTGTCATGGCGTATCTCAGGGCGCATCCGACGGCATATCCAACGGCACATCCAGCGACATACCCAACGCCGTGTCTCAGAGAGGAGTCCGAATGGACATCGAGCAGGCCCGCGCACGCATTGCCGACATCCGAGCGGCCGGCGAACGCGTGACCGCGGACGAGTTGGACCAGCTGTGGGCGGTACTGGAGACCGTGCGGCCGGAGGAGATCCTCGGCTCGTGGCAGGGGTCCGCTTTTCTCACCGGGCATCACGTGGAGGACATGCTGGAGCAGGCCAAGTGGCACGGCAAGCGCTTCCACTCCGCTTCCGAGGTCCAACCGCTGATCTGCCGGGACGACAACGGGGAGTTGTTCTCCCACACCGAGCTGGGCAACGGCGAGGCCAGCCTGTGGATGGTCGAGTTTCGTGGTGAGTCGACGGCCACCATGGTCTACGACGGCCGACCGATCCTCGACCATTTCAAGCGGGTCGATGACGACACCCTGATGGGCGTGATGAACGGACGCGGTGTCATGGACTCCCAGGGCCACCACTTCTACTTCGTCCTGGAGCGGGAGCCCAGCTGACTCCCCACCCGTACCACCACGAACCTGCGACTGACTTCCGCGCCCGGCGCGCCGACCAGTCACTCACTTCCGTCGCCCCGTGCGGGCGACGACCGATAGTTCAGGGGGAACCAACCCATGCGCATCCAGGCAGCCCTGGTCGAGTCCGTCGGCGGTCCCTTCGCCCTGCGCGATGTCGACATCGACGAGCCGCGGCGCGACGAGATCCTGGTCCGGATCACGGCGGCGGGGATCTGCCACACCGATCTCAGCACCCGGCAGGTCTGGCCACTCCTTCCCATGGTGTTCGGGCACGAAGGCGCCGGCCTCGTCGAAGCCGTCGGCTCGGCCGTGACGACCCTCGCTCCCGGAGACAGCGTGTGTCTGAGCTACCGCAGCTGTGGCACTTGCGGCAATTGCTCCTCCGGTCGGTCCGCGTACTGCCAGACAGGCATCCACGCCCTCAACGCCAGCGGAACCAGGACCGACAACAGCACACCCCTGTCCCGGAATGGTTCCCCGGTCTTCGGCAGCTTCTTCGGCCAGAGCAGCTTTGCCACTCACGCACTTGCCTACGAGAGCAACTGCGTCAAGGTTCCCGCCGAGCTCGATCCGGTTCTCGCCGCCCCGCTCGGGTGTGGAGTGCAGACCGGTGCCGGTACGGTCCTCAACGTCCTGCAGTCGACCGCAGGTTCGTCGCTGGTGGTCTTCGGTGCCGGAAGTGTTGGTCTGAGCGCGGTCATGGCGGCGGTTGCGCAAGGCGCCTCCGTGGTCGCCGTTGATCCGGTCGCTTCCCGGCGCGCGGTGGCACAAGACCTCGGCGCCATCGCCGCACTCGACCCGGCTGACGTGGGCGACGTGGCGACAGCCGTTCGTGAGATCACGCGGGGTGGGACGCACCACGCACTCGACACCACCGGCCGATCCGCCGTGATCTCCCAGGCCATCGGGTCCTTGCGCCCGCGGGGGACGCTGGCGATGGTGGGTATCGGCAAGACGGCCGAGTTCGACATCATGACCGTGATGACCAAGGGTATCCAGCTGCGGGGCGTCATCGAAGGGGACGCGGTTCCCCAGAAGTTCATCCCCCACCTCATCGCCCTCCACGCGCAAGGACGGCTCCCCGTAGAGAAGCTGATCACCCGGTACCCCTTCAGCGAGATTGAGGCGGCCGCACGCGCCGCGGCTTCCGGTGAGGTCATCAAGCCGGTCCTCACGTTCGGTTGACCAGATAGGTCCGACCGCTGTGCCGTGGGGCCGTTTCGTGGAGAACGTCGTGGTAGCCAGCTCGTTCCAACGTCTCGGTATCGGCCGCCAGCTGATGGAAGCGGCCATACAGCTGGGTGAAGCGGCAGGCTGCTACAAGGTGCAGCTTCTGGCAGCGGACGAGGCGTACGTCCACCGCTTCTACGAAGCGTGCGGATTCAATGCCCGCGCGCATGGCTTCCGCCGCTACATGGACGAGCACGCCGACATGAGGTCGTAGTTGTCATTGGGGCAGCTGGACTCCAGGAAGCCGAGCGCCGAGTGCTTGCTCTGCGCCCTGCCATTCCTTGTGGCGGCGCTCGGTTCTTACCGATCAGGGCGTGAGGGCCTTTAGGGCACCGCATCCGAAAGCGGCCATGGACAGCGGGAAGCAGACAGCGTGCGGCGCGCGCTGGTGTGTCTGTTCGGGGGGCGTAGGCCTGGACGAGGTGGGTTTCTTGGGCGCTGCTGGGGCGAGGAACCGTACGGCTGTGTGGGGCGTGGGGGATGTGGCGCGCGTTTTGGCCGGTTGGGCGGGGGGCTCGCCGCTGTTGGGCCGCGCGCCGGGGTCGGCTCGGTGCGCATCGCGGATGGCGCAGCGCGGGGCGCGGGGCGGTAGTTGGGGCGAGGGGTCGTGGAGGTGGGCGCTGGTGGTTGCGTGGTGGTGCGGGGCCGGCGCGGGGCGTCCGTCGGGTGCGAGGGAGCGGAGGAACGTTACCCGGCGGCTCCCGGCGCTCTGTCATGCGCCCGCACTACTGTGCGCGATGCTGTGGTGGTGACTTGACTGGAGTCATGACGGATCATTCCCGGTTGTTGGGTAATGACCTTTGCAGTCCCATAACACTGGATATGCCAACGTAAAAAGTTGTCAGCATGTGCTTGGAGGCACGTCATGGCCGCCCGACCTGTGTTCGCGCGTCAGAACAATCAGCGGCTGCGGTCGCTCATCCAGGAGGCGGCGGTGTCCAACTCCGCTCTCGCCCGGCAGGTGAACGTGCTGGGGCGCGAGCAGGGGCTCGATCTCCGGTACGACAAGACGTCTGTGAGCCGGTGGCTGCGGGGCCAGCAGCCGCGCGGCCGGGTCCCTGCCATCATCGCCGAGGCGCTGAGCAGCAGGCTCGGGCGGACGGTCTCGACCGACCAGATCGGAATGGCCAACGGCAACAGCGTGACCTGCGGGGTCGGGTTGCACTTCGCCGCCGATGTGAAGGATGCGCTGGGACAGGTCCGCGAGCTGTGGCAGATGGACGCGGAGTCGAGTGAGGCATTGTCCGGTACGACCATGGGCACCGCTGCGTTGGTCGAACCCACCCGGGACTGGCTGATCAGTGCCGTCGACCCGGAAGTGGCGCAGAGCCGCCGGCTGGGGCCGCGAGCGGGGCTGGAGGAGGTCGAGATGGTGCGGGTGACGACCCGGGCGCTGGAGGAGCTCGACCACAGGGTGGGGGGCGGCTATGTGCGGCCGGTGGTGGTGTCGTGTCTGAACAGCGTGCTGTCGGGGCTGTTCGCCGGAAGCTACAGCGAGACCACCGGGCGCCAGTTGTTCGCCGCTGCCGCCCGGTTGACCGAGCTCGCCGGGTACACCGCGATGGACACCGGCCGGCCCGGTCTGGCGCAGCGGTACTACATCCAGGCGCTGCGGCTCGCGCAGGCGGCGGACGAGCGGTGCTACGGCGGTTATGTGCTGGCGGCCGGGCTGAGCCGGCTCGCCGTGGACGCGGGCTGTGCCCGGGAAGCGGTGCAGCTCGCGCGGGCCGCCCAGGAAGGGACGCGGGGGCAGGCGCCACCGGCCGCGCAGGCGCTGTTCTACGTGGCCGAGGCCCGCGGATACGCGCTGCTCGGCGATTCGCGGACCTGCGGGATGCTCAGGGACAAGGCCCTGGAGGCGATGGCACATGCGGATCCGGTCGACGCGCCTGAATGGCTGGCGCACTTCGACCGGGCCTATCTGGCCGATGAGTTGGCGCACTGCCACCGTGATCTGCAGCAGCCCCGGCAGGCTGCTCGCCGGGCCGCCGAGGCGCTCGCGCGGCATCCGCGGACGCGGGTGCGTCGCCGGGCGATCGATCTGCTGCTGCTGGCGTCGGCGCAGGTGCAGGCCGGTGAGGTGGAGGAGGCGTGCCGGGTGGCCGAAGAGGCCGTGGGTCTGCTGCGGCAGCTGCGGTCGGCGCTGGGCAGGAAGTATCTGGAGCAGTTTCTGGCGGGACTCCGTCCCTACCGAGATACCAAACCTGCCAGTGACTTCGCCGTCCTGGTGCAGGAGTGCGAGGCACATCTGCCCACACAGCGTGCCTCCAGTGATTGACGGGCCCGGGAAGTGGCGCCGGCAGCCAGGCAGATCGTCCCGCTCCGGAGGGGAGAGAGGGAGTCGAACCTGTCTGGCCGTCGACCGTCGCGGCCGGTGCGCGGAGCACGGGGCGCGGGCAGTGGGAGACGCCGGTCATGTGCGGTCACGGCTGCGGGAGGCAGCCGACGGGTGCGCAGGTGGAGAGCGGCACCGTGGCCCAGACCGTGCAGCCGTCGTCGGTCTCCGTCCGGCGGCCCCACTGCAGGCAGGACTTGGCGATGAGTTCCAGGCCGCGGCCGTTTTCCTGGCCGTGGTCCGGGTAGCGCCTGCGCGTCACCCACGGGGTCCCGCCGCCGTCGTGGACCTCGATGTGTACCTGCTGCGCGGATCTGCGTAGTCGGCAGGTGATGCGGAGGGCGCCGGAGTGCTGGATGGCGTTGGTGACGAGTTCGGACAGGGTGAGCAGGATGAGGTAGCGGGTGTCGTCGGCCTGGATCTGCTGCCCGTCGAGCCAGGCACGGGCCAAGGCGCGGCAGACCGGCACCGAGCGCTCCAGTGGTGGCAGGCTGAATGCGGTCTGCTTGCCGGAACGCCAGTGGTCGGGTGACATGACCGTGGCCTTCGCTTCGGGCCAGTTCTCGATCTGCTGGGCCGTCAGTTCAATGCCGGCCTCTTGCACGATGGGTAACATGACTACCCCTTTCTCAGGTTCCTCTCGGACCCCCGTACTCATTGGGGAACCCTCAGGCGGAATAACGCCCGGGATTCCTCAGCTGCTTTTCCACATTCATTGAAACAGTACGGAGGGCGTTACGGAAGGCGCATCATGCAGCGCAAAAAGGGGTGCGGAGACATGGGGAAGCGAAATACTATCACCGCAAGAAAACGTTGTGCGGGAGTGGCGGGAATAGAGAGTAATTGGTGCCGTAACTGAATAATCGCCGCCGCACAGCACCGCGTTCGGCGGATACCGTCGAGGTGTCCGCCGAACGGGAGAGAGCGTTCCGTGCCGCGTTATGTGGCGGTCAGTTCCAGCCCCAGAAGTTCTGCAACGCCCACCGCGAGATCGGCCAATGTGGGGTGCTGCCACACGAAGTTCCGTGACACCGAGACGGCGAAGGTCCGCTCGATGCGCACCCGCATCTCCATGGCCAGGAGGGAGTCGAATCCCAGGGATTTCAGCGGGATCTGCGGGTCGACGGTGCCGTCGCCCAGGCGCAGCACCGCCCGGACGTGGTCCGCCAGACGCTCCTCCAGTGCTGCTCTGCGCGCCAGGCCGGTGGGCAGCGCGCCGAGCCAGGCGCGCAACTCCCCGGTGTCGTCGGGGGCTTCGGTCCCGTTGGCCTCGGTCCCCTTGGCGGGCCGCTCGGTCGAGACCGCGCTGAAGAAGGGGAGGTGCCGGCCCGTGGGAGGGAGCCAGGTGTCCGACGGCCCGGGGAGCACACCGGTCTGCACGCGCCGCCGGGACAGCAGGGCCTGCAGCGCGGCCATGCCCTGATCGGTGGGGATGGTGTGGTAGCCGCGCCGGCCGAAGTCGGTGGCGACGCCCGTCTCGCCCCAGGGACCCCAGTTCACCGCCAGCGTGGGCAGGCCCCGGGCGGAGCGCCAGGCCGCGAAGCCGTCGAGCCAGGAGTTCGCCGCGGCGTAGGCACCCTGACCGGCGTTGCCGAGCAGGGAGGCCATCGAGGAGAACGCCGCGAACCAGTCCAGCGGGCACCCCTCCGTGGCGTGGTGCAGCCGCCAGGCACCCGCGGCCTTCGGCAGCCAGATACGTTCCAGCTGTTCGTCGGTGACGTTGGGGAGGGCCGCGTCGTCCAGGACCATGGCGCAGTGCACCACGCCGTGGAGCGGGAAGCCCCCGGTCGCCGCGGTCGTCACCAACCGCTCCGCGGTGCCCGGTTCGGCGATGTCACCGAGGACCACCGACACCTTGGTGGTGTCCTTGCCCAGGTCGGCGATCTGCCGTGCGGCGTCCGGGGAGGGCGCGGAACGCCCGTTGAGGACCACATGGCCGGCGCCGTTCGTGGCGAGCCACCGTGCGGTGGCCAGCCCCAGTCCGCGCAGTCCGCCGGTGACGATGTAGGCGCCGCCCTTCCGGACCGGCAGGCCCATCTCGGGCAGTGCGGCGCGGGCCCGGCCGGCGTGCGGGACGGCCAGCACGATCTTGCCGGTGTGGTCGGCGGCGGCCATGGTCCGGAAGGCCGTGGTGGCTTCGGACAACGGGTACTCGGTGCAGTGCAGCGGGGTGAGCCGGCCGGCTTCGAACTCGTCGAGGACCTCCTGCCAGACCCGGGCGAACGCGTTGGGACGGTGGCGGCGCAACTCGATCAGGTCGACGGTGCGCAGGGTGACGTTGTGGCGCAGGGGCAGCATTCCCAGCGGGGCGTCGGACAGGATGTCGCGCACCCCGAGCTCCACGAACCGGCCGAACGGACGGAGCGTCTCCAGTCCGGTGCGGATCGCCGCGCCGGAGAGCGAGTTGAGTACGACGTCGACACCGTCACCGGTCGCCTCGCGGACCTTCTCCCCGAACTCCAGGGAGCGGGAGTCCATGACGTGCCGGATGCCCATGCCGCGCAGGTAGCGGCGTTTGTCCTCACTGCCGGCCGTGGCCAGCACATCGGCCCCCAGCGAGCGGGCCACCGCGATCGCCGCCAGCCCGGTGCCGCCGGTGGCCGAGTGGATCAGCACCCGCTCCCCGGCCGCGAGGCGCGCGACATGCCGCAGGGCGTACCAGGCCGTCACGAAGGCGACCGGCAGGCCCGCCGCGGTGACCGGCCCGAGACCGGCGGGGATCGGCGCCACCCCCTCGGCCGGGACGGTCAGGAACGAGCCGAACGCCCCGCCCCGCAGGTCGATGGCGACCACCTCGTCGCCGACCTGCACATGGTCCACGCCGGCGCCCACCGCACTGACGACGCCGGAGCACTCGAACCCGATGCGGTAGCGGACGTCCTCGTCGCCGGGTAGCAGGCCCAACGCCGTCAGCACGTCGCGGAAGTTCAGGCCAGCCGCGGTGACCCGCACCTCGACCTCTCCGCGCTGCGGCGGGCGCCGCCGGACCACGGCGTACTCCAGGCTCGACAGATCGCCGAGCCGGGACGCACGCAGCCGGAACCCGTCCACGCCGTACTGCACGGCGCACGGGGTCAGCGGCCGTTCCTGCTCGGCCGGGGCACGCCGCAGCCGGGCCACCCACCGGTCGCCGGAGCGCAGCGCGACCTCGTCGTCGGCGGCGTCGGCCAGCAACTCCTCGGCCACGTCAGCGGGGTCGGCGTTGCGGGAGTCGGCGTCCACCAGCGTCGGGCGCAGTTCCGGGTGCTCCAGGGCGCCGACCCGGACCAGCCCCCGGAGGCTGCTCTGCCCGATGTCGACGGTGTCGTCCGGCAGCACGTCCCGGGCGCCCTGGGTGATGACGTACACCCGTGGTGACGACGCGCTCGCGGTGACGGCCTGCAGGACGGCGAGCAGTCTTCGGGTGCGCCGCAACGATTCCTCGGTCGGTTCGGCACCGCTCTGCCGGCCGCACACCAGCACCACGCCGCGCGGCGGCTGGAGTCCGGCGGCCAGGCGTTCGCTGAGGGAGTTGCGGAGGGTGTCGAGGGGCGTGTCGTCCAGCGGCCGGTCCCAGACGCTGGTGCGGGCGCAGCGGGTCCGCAGTGCGGCGGCAAGTACCCGGGCCGAGCCGTCCGCCTCCCCGATGACGAACCAACTGCCCGGTGCCTGGCCGGTGTCGGTGGTGGACCGCGGGGAGGAGTGCCAGTCGATCTCCAGCAGCCAGTCCTCGGCCGCCGGTGCGTTGCGTGCGGCCCGCCGTGCGAAGCGCAGGCCGTTGACGGCGAGCACGACCGCACCGTCGCCGTCCAGCAGCCGGACGTCGGCGACCACGCTGTCCGGCGCGTTCTCGCTGATGTGCGCATGGCAGTACTCGGCCCGTGCGGCGTCGCCCAGGACGCGTACCGCCTGCACGGCGACGGGCAGCACGGGTGCGCTGTCGTCCTCGTGCATCAGCGGTGCCACCGCGAGCTGGGCGCAGACGTCGAGCAGCACGGGGTGGACCGCGAGTCCTGGTGCGGGGTCCTTCGCCCGGGCCGGGAGGGTGACCTTGGCGAGATAGCTGCTGTGATGGCGTTCGGTGCGCAGTTCGGTGATACCGGTGAAGGCCGGACCGTGCTCCAGGCCGCGCCGGCGCAGGTTCCGGTACAGATCGCCCGGGTCCAGCCGGACCGGATGGCGCACGGTGAGGGCCTCGATGGGCCGGGGCCGGGTGTCCGGTCGTACGGTCAGCCGGTGCAGCACCGCGTCGGCCTGCCGCTCCCAGTCGCCGTCGTCGCCGCGCGCGAGGATCTCGCAGTGTGCCCGGTCGGACGACGCCATGGTCACGACGGTGCTGAGGTCGGTGTGCGGGGCGAGCCGCAGCAGTTGCTCGAAGTGCACGTCGGTGATGTCGACTTCGTGCGGGGCGGTCCCGAAGGCCTCGGCGGCCGCCGCGAGCGCGATGCTGCAGTGGGCGGCGCCGGGCATGACCGGGTCGCCGTGGACCCGGTGATCGGCGAGCCAGGGCAGTGCGTCGGTACCGGCGTCGGCGCGCCAGCAGTGCCGTACGGGCTCGCCGGGCACTTCGGAGTGCCGGCCGGGCAGGAGGGAGTCGTCCGGGCCGGTGGGCGCGGTGCGGCGGGCCGCCTCGGCCCAGTGGTGGCGCCGGTCGAAGGTGAGGGTGGGGGCGTCGACGAGGTTGCCGCCGTCGTACAGGCGCCGCCAGTTCACCGGGACTCCGGAGCAGTGCAGTGCGGCGAGCTGGGTGCGCAGCGTGGTCGGTTCGTCTTCCTCGCGGCGGAGCGTGGGCAGCACGGCCGGGGCGGTGACCAGCCCGGAAAGGCTCCGCTCGACGGAGTGGGTGACGACGGGGTGGGGCGAGAGCTCGACGTAGACCTGGTGCCGGTCGGCCGCCGCGGCGGCCACCGCCTCGGCGAACCGCACGGGGCGGCGCAGGTTGTCGCACCAGTAGTCGGCGTCGAAGGACGGGGAGGCGCCGGCCTCCACCACGGTCGAGTAGAACCGCACCGCGGGCGGCCGCGGCGTCAGCCCGGCCAGCGCCGAGCGCAGTGCGGGAAGGACCGGGTCGACCAGCGGGCAGTGCGAGGCGACGTCCACGGCGATCGGGAAGACCGGGATCCCCCGGGCCTCCCAGGCGGCGGCCAGGCGGCTCACCTCCGTGGTGCGTCCGGCCACCACGGTCGTGTCCGGCGAGGACAGCACGGCGACGGACACGGTCTCGGCGGCGCCGTCCGCGAGTTCCTCCCGGACCGCATCGGCGCTCAGCCCCACGCTCATCATGCTGCCGGTGCCCGCGATGTCACTGAGCAGGCCGGAGCGGCGGCAGATCACCCGGACTCCTTCGGCGAGCGTCAGTGCCCCGGCCACCACCGCCGCCGCGACCTCGCCCATGGAGTGGCCGATGACCGCGGCGGGTTCGACCCCGTACGAGCGCCAGGTCGCGGCGAGCGCGATCTGGAGCGCGAACAGCACCGGCTGCACCTCGCCACAGCCCTTGACGGGCTTGCCCTTCCGGATCGCGTCGACCACGGAGACCTTGCTCTGTGCCCGGATGAGTTCGCCGACCTCGCTCAACGCCTCGCGGAAGGCAGGTTCGGTCTTCAGCAGGCCGCGTCCCATTCCGGGCCACTGGGAGCCGTGGCCGGAGAACACCCAGACCGGTTGCCGCTCCACCGCCGCGCCCACCGCCCCGGTCACCACCGCGGGGTGGCGCTGCCCGTCGGCGAACGCCCGGAGCGCCCCGAGGAGTTCGCGCCGCCCCGACGCCACGACCCCCAGCCGGCCGCGGCCGGTGCAGCGCCGCAGGGCCAGGGTGTGCGCGAGGTCCCGCAGGGGTACGTTCGCGCCCTCACCGGACACCCACTCCGCGAGTCTGCCAGCCGCGGCCGGCAACACGTCCGGGGAGCCGGCCGGTACGAGGAAGACGTCGGGCGCGGTGGACGCCGGCTCTGCTTGGCGCCGGGCCGCCGTGGTGTTCGGGGCCTGTTCCAGCAGTACGTGGGCGTTGGTCCCGGAGAAACCGAAGGAGGACACCGCCGCCAGCCGGGCCGGCGTCGGGAGCGGCCAGGCGGTCAGCTCGGTCGGCACGAAGAAGCGGGTGTCGGCCGCCGAGATGGCCGGGTTCCACTGCCGGAAGTGCAGGTTCGCCGGGATGGCGCCGCGCTGCAGGCACAGCACCGCCTTGATCAGCCCGGTGACCCCGGCGGCCGGCTCCAGATGTCCGACGTTGGTCTTCACCGAGGTCAGGGCGCAGCGGCCGGGGCCGTGCCCGTAGACGTCGGCCAGTCCGGCGAACTCGATGGGGTCGCCCACAGGGGTTCCCGTGCCGTGCGTCTCGACCATCCCGACGTCCTGGGGGTCGATCCCGGCGCGCGTGAGGGCTTCCCGGTAGAGGGCCCGCTGGGCGGCGGCCGACGGTGCGGCCAGTCCGTCGGACGAACCGTCCTGGTTCGTCGCGGACCCGCGGAGTACGGCCAGTACGCGGTCGCCGTCCCGAACGGCATCGCTGAGGCGTTTGAGCACCACCACACCGCAGCCCTCGCCGCGGACGAAGCCGTCGGCCCCGGCGTCGAAGGTGCGGCAGCGCCCGCTGGCGGAGAGCATGCCCATCCGTGCGAAGGAGCGGGTGATGCGGGGCTGGAAGGTCAGCGTGACGCCGCCGGCCAGTGCCAGGTCGCACTCGCCGGCGCACAGTGCCTGGCGCGCCATGTGCACGGCCACCAGCGAGGAGGAGCAGGCGGTGTCCAGGGCCACGCTCGCTCCGTGCACGCCCAGGAGGTAGGAGACCCGGCCGGCCGCCACGCAGTGGCCGTTGGTCAGGATCGACCCTTCGAGTTCCCGGGGCGTCCCGGTCAGGTGGTCCATGTAGTCGCCGTAGCTGATGCCGGTGAAGACGGCGGTCGGGGTGCCGTGCACCCGCTCCGGCGGGACGCCGGCGTGTTCCAGCGCCTCCCAGGTGACTTCCAGCAGCAGGCGGTGCTGGGGGTCCAGGACATCGGCCTCCCCGCCTGCGACGCCGAAGAAGGCGGCGTCAAAGCCCGCCACCTCGCGCAGGTAGCCGCCCGGCAGGAAGGCCGGTGGCGTGGGATCTCCGCGGCCGAGCGAGTCACCCTGGACGAGGCGTCGGCGTTCGGGGGGAAAGTCGCCGACGGCGTCCCGGCCTTCGGACAGCAGCCGCCACAGGGCTGCGGGCGAGGGGGTGTCGCCGGGGAGCCGGCATCCCATGCCGATCACGGCGATGCGCTCGGTGTCGGTCGGGGTCTGCGGCGCGGCGGCCGGAGGAAGCGTGTGGTTGCTCATCGGGTCTCCCTACGTAGGCGTGGTCCGCGGTCACACGACCTGGGTGCTGCCGAGGAGGATGGCGTTCTTGACCCCGCCGACCTGGTAGTTGAAGTTCAGCGCGTAGTCGAAGTCGAGCGGGCGGGGCCGGACGCCGGGGACGGGGTCGAAGGTGAGGCCGTCGGCGGGTTCCTCGCAGTTGGCGGTGGGGCAGACCTGCCCCCGCTCGATCATCATCAGCGTCAGGGCGACCCCCGTGCAGCCCGCCGGGGCGCCGTTGTGGCCGAAGCAGCCCTCCTGCGACGTCATGAGGGGAGGGTTGTCGGCGCCGTACAACTCCTTGATGGCGGCGGCCTCGAAGGCGGTGACGACGATGTTGCCGTCACTGCCGCCGTGGACGTACGGCACGTTGCCCAGGTCCCACCGGTCGCCGAGGCAGCGGCGGACGGCGGCGACCAGTTCACCGCCGGTCTCGTCGCAGGCGAGCGGGTTGGCCAGGCCGTCGCGGGCCATGGCGGTGGAGAGCACCTGGCCGTAGATGTGCGCACCGCGTCGTGCTGCGTGGTCCCAGCTCTCGATGATCACGGTGGCCGAGCCCTCGCCGTGGTTGATGCAGCTCGCCCGGCGGTCGTAGGGGCGCATGAGGGAGAGGAAGGACGGGACCAGGTCCGGCATCCCGGGTGTCCGCACCGTCTCGTAGGTCTGCTGGGCGCCGTGCAGCAGCCGCTGGATGTTCTGGATGAGGTGCATGTTGAAGACGTCGACGCCGGTGACGACGGCGATGTCGGCCTCACCCCGGGTGATCATCTGCCGGGCGTTGCCGATCTGTACGGCGGACGATGCGCAGCCGCACGAGACGGTGTAGGTGGGTCCGTTGGAGCGGACGAGCGCGGACTGGACCAGGGCCACGTCCGAAGGGGTCACCGCCTGCTGGGCCGCGACGAACAGTTCCATGGCTTCCGGCGCGCTGGTCGTCGCGGGGTCGGCGCGGAGCACCGACAGATAACTGTCGATGTTGGCGTCCACTCCCCCGCGCCCGACCAGAATCGCGGCATCGCTGAGTTCTCCGTCCCGGAAATTGAGTCCGGCATCTTCGCAGGCGTGCGCCAGCGAGAGAAGGCCGTATTGGTGTGCCGTGGTGTAGTGCCGGGAGAAGAACGGCGGAAGGTCCGGGAAATGTTCGTCAAACATTTCCTGGGTCAGGCCGACGGAACCGTAGTAGACCTCGTCGTACTGCAGGCACGACCGGCCGTTTGAGGCCACGTCCCAGGCCTCTTCGGCGGTGAAGACCGGCTTCGTCGGGCCGGGCAGACAGAACCCGACCCCGGTCACCACGGCCCGGCGGCCGGTGTCGTGGTCTTCGGGGTACACGGCTGGTTTCATGGCAGGACTCCGTCCTCACGAGGATCGTCATGTGCCGTCCTCTGCGACTTGGTTTCTTCGTCGGGGCGCGCGATGCCTACTCGGCAATGGACGTGCGGTAATGCCAGCGGTACACGGGCACTTGTTCGCCGTCCAGCTCCGCGTATTCGCCGTAGAATTCGAAACGCTCGTAGCCGCTGCCGCGCACGAGCCGGACCGGATCCCGGGCTTCTTCACGCGAGTTCTGGGGAAGGGCCGTTCCCCCGGCCTCGTCGACGAGAATCACGATGCTTTTCCGTGGCATGGTCCACTCCGGGGTTTTTCGCAGCTTTTCTGGTTCGCAGCCGGATTTACGGCCGATGGCGATGCAGATGCGGTGGGGGAACCTGCGTGGAGGTCACCGCGCGGGCGGCGGCTCCCGGAGGGGCGACGAAGGCCGGGCCTGTCGTACCGGCGGGGCTGCGCCGGTGAGGGGGGTTCGACAGCGGCGAAGGCGGTGGCCGCTGCGCTCGTGGTGGACTTGGGGACGGTCACCACGCTCGATCGCATGGCGCCCCTCGCTCGGCGGTGGGGGGCCGATCAGCCGGCGCCGGAAAACCGACGCCGGCTGACGGATCCAAGACCCTCCGCCGGGGACGCCCATACGGCAACGGTCTGACTCGTAACCAGGCACTGGGCCGGGTCAACGAGTAGGCCGGATGCCGCTCCCCGGAGAGGGTGGGCGGCCCACCGGTTGGATGCGAATAGTTATCCATGCGCTCAGGGTGGGCTACAACAGTCAACCGATAAGGCCACCCATTCGGAGCAGCGCGTAAAACTGCAAACTCGCACCGACCAACTTGCGCACCGGCATTGATGGGTGCTTTTAATTCACTCATGACCGATGTAGCGCCGCCATGCCTCCTCCAGCACTGCGGCGAAAAGATGACGTGCGCCACCGCCAACTCGCCGCTGCGGATTCGCGCGCAGGGAGCTCGGGCACGACGAAATCGGTTGCCTCAGGACGTTAACCAGGCGGTACCGCCGGCCTGTGACGCGGCATAGCACATCTTTCTGAAGTACCCACGGCCGGGCGTCGCCTTCACCACGTACGAATAATTCCCGCCATCCCAGCACGGCCCGACAACACCCCATCAGACAAGGGTAATTGGAGAATGACGATTGTTTTCCCGCCGCGGTCTTCCCGCGCGGCCGACAGCCGCACCATGTCACTCGCCGAGTACGGGGGATATCGGTGGGCGGCCGCGATGCACGGGCTGGAGCCCCTCACCATGTGTCCGTACGAGGCCGGATGGCGGCTGCGTGTCCTCCCGAGCCTGGGACACGTCCCGGTACGGAAGATGACCCGACGGGACGTCAACCGGGCCCTGCACTGCTGGATCGCCGACGAATACGGGCTGTCGACGGTGAAGAACAGCCTGGCGGTGCTGGTGCGGGTCCTCGAACAGGCCGTTTACGACGGGATCCTCGACGCCAACCCGGCGCGCATCGCCGGCTGGCAGCGGGAATACCAGCGTGCCCAGCGCGAGCGCACCACACCTCGGTCGCTGGCGCTGCCCGACCCGGCGGCGCTCGACCTCCTGGCGGCCAGGCTCGTCCAGCAGTCCTCGGACGGCTACCAGGGCTGGGGCGACATCGTGCGCTTCACGGCCTGGACGGGCACCCGCTTCAGCGAGGTGTCCGCCCTGCGCGCCGAGGACATCGACCCGGCGACCTGGACCTGGAACGTGAGCCGGCACACCGTCTTCGTACCGGACGGCCTGACCGAATGCGCGTGCCGCAACCGGAGCCGACGAGCGGTGCCGCTGCGTCCCGCGGCACGGATGCTGCTGGCCCGGCGGTTGCAGGCGGCACGCCAAGCACCGCAAACCCGGCTGTTCACCGAACCGTCCGGTGGCCGCTTTTCCACCCCGCTGCTGAGGGAGGCAACGCATTGGGACGACGTCGTCGTGGAGCTGGGGCACGAGTTCCTGCTGCGCAACGACCTACGGCCCACCGGACTGACGTGGATGGCGGACGCCGGGATGTCCATGTCCGAGTTGCACGACGTCGCCGGGCGCCCTTCGCCGGACGAGGTCCGGCGCTACCTCCCTCCGAACGCCGGCTCCGTGCGCTAGGAGATGTCTTCAAATGTCACGCCCACATCAGGAGCGAGGCGAGGGTGACGGCGGCCTGGTAGGACTCGGTGGTCTTGTCGTAGCGA
>NZ_JBIDAJ010000007.1:184702-307791 GCF_043202395.1 Streptomyces sp. NPDC048197 | reverse complement strand
CAACGGGAGGGGACGGGCCGGAGGGGCCGGTTGTGTGGACGTAAAGCGTCAGCAGTCCACACAACCGGCCCCGGAGGTCCGTCACCGCACCCGACGCCCACCAGCCCGCCGCAGGCGCAACGGCGACCAAGCCCCGCGGCGGGACGGCCAGCTACGTGCGGGGCGCCGCAAAGCGCAACGGCGAGCCCCGCGGTGCAGCAGACGGGTACGTGCGGGGGCGCCGCAAAGCGCAACGGCGACCAAGCCCCGCGGCGGGACAGCCAGGTACGTGGGCGGCTCCGCAAAGCACCCCGCGGCGGGACAGACGGGTACGTACGGGGGGCGCCTCAACGCGCCTCAGCGCGCCGCGAGGCCCTCGAAGCCGTCGATCTCCCGAGGGCTACGGGCCCCAGGCCCGACATACCGGGCCGACGGCCGGACCAGTCGGCCCGTCCGCTTCTGCTCCAGGATGTGCGCGCTCCACCCCGCCGTACGGGCGCAGGTGAACATCGACGTGAACATGTGCGCCGGGACCTCCGCGAAGTCCAGGACGATCGCCGCCCAGAACTCGACGTTGGTGGCCAGCACCCGGTCCGGGCGCCGGTTGTGCAGCTCCTCCAGCGCGGCCTTCTCCAGCGCCTCGGCGACCTCGAAGCGCGGGGCGGCCAGTTCCTTCGCGGTGCGGCGCAGCACCCGCGCCCGCGGGTCTTCCGCGCGGTAGACGCGGTGGCCGAAGCCCATCAGCCGCTCGCCCTTGTCCAGCGCCTGCCGGACGTAGGCGCCGGCGTCACCGGTCCGCTCGATCTCCTCGATCATGCCGAGGACGCGGGACGGGGCGCCGCCGTGCAGCGGGCCGGACATCGCGCCGACCGCGCCGGACAGTGCCGCCGCGACGTCCGCGCCGGTCGAGGCGATGACGCGGGCGGTGAACGTGGAGGCGTTCATGCCGTGCTCGGCGGCCGAGGTCCAGTACGCGTCGACGGCCTTGACGTGCTTGGGGTCGGGCTCGCCGCGCCAGCGCTTCATGAAGCGCTCCACGACCGTCTCGGCCTTGTCGATCTCCCGCTGCGGCACCATCGGCAGGCCCTGCCCGCGCGCCGACTGGGCGACGTACGACAGCGCCATGACCGCGGCCCGGGCGAGGTTGTCGCGGGCGGTCGCCTCGTCGATGTCCAGCAGCGGTTTCAGGCCCCATACGGGGGCGAGCATCGCCAGGGCGGACTGCACGTCCACCCGGATGTCACCGGAGTGCACCGGGATCGGGAACGGCTCGGCGGGCGGCAGCCCGGGGTTGAAGGCGCCGTCGACCAGCAGCCCCCAGACGTTGCCGAACGACACGTGTCCCACGAGGTCCTCGATGTCGACCCCGCGGTAACGGAGCGCGCCGCCTTCCTTATCCGGTTCGGCGATCTCCGTCTCGAACGCGACAACTCCCTCGAGTCCGGGTACGAAGTCGGACATCAGGCGGCTCCTCAAAATGGGGACGGCATACGGTCCGTGACCGGCTGCCGTGCGGTCGTGTCTGGTGCGGTGCCGGAGCGGTTACGCGGCTGCGCCGGGCAGCTCGCGGTCCGTTCCGGTCACCCGGGTGATGCCCCGCCAGGGCATGGGTCACGCGGTGTGCTGCCCGCGGTGGGTCGGGCCGCGGGCCGGCGGACGCGGTGTCGTGCGTACGGAGGTGCGGTGCGTCCCGTCAGGTGTGATTGCGTCCCGTCAGTCCGGACGGAACACGATAGCTCCCCCTGTCCGGGGGCCACAGTGGGCCGGGCCATGATTTTGGCGGGTCCCCCACCTGCGGGGAAGCGTGAGATCCGGCACACTGGTCGATTTGCCGACGGGAGGGTTACGGCTGGTCGACGGGGGGCAGACTTCCGCCCCTCCCAGCTGACCGCGTCGCGGCCGATGTTGCAAGATGAGGCCGTGCACCCAGCCGACGCGCATCACGAGATCCCCGATCCCTCCTCCATGCGGGCGCACTACCGCGCCGAGGGACTCGCCGAGTCCGACCTCGCCGCCAGCCCGTACGACCAATTCGCGCGCTGGTTCACGGACGCGACCGTGGCCCGTCTGCACGAGCCCAACGCCATGGTCGTCTCGACCGCGGACGCCGCCGGCCGGCCGAGCTCACGGACCGTGCTGCTCAAGGGCTTCGACGACCGCGGCTTCGTCTTCTTCACGAACTACCGCAGCCGCAAAGGCCGCGAACTGGCCGAAAACCCCTATGTGTCGCTGCTGTTCCCCTGGCATCCCCTCGCCCGCCAGGTCGTGGTGACCGGTACCGCCGAGCGCATCGGCCGCGATGAGACCGCCGCCTACTTCCGCACCCGCCCGCACGGCTCTCAGCTGGGCGCCTGGGCCAGCGACCAGTCCGCCCCGGTCGCCTCGCGCACCGAACTGGAGCAGGCCTACCAGGAATTGGCGGCCCGCTACCCCGAGGGCGAGCAGGTGCCCGCGCCGCCGCACTGGGGCGGCTACCGGGTCGCGGCCGAAACGATCGAGTTCTGGCAGGGCCGGCACAACCGGCTGCACGACCGGCTCCGCTACGTACGCGAGAAGGCGGCCGACGCCGGGACGGGAACCGGGGCCGCCGAGATCATCTGGCGCGTGGAGCGCCTGGCGCCCTGACCCTGTCCTTGACGTGCGCCTTCCGGCACGGCCTTCCGGCACGGGCCCGGCGGTTTCCCGCCGGGGTCGACGGCCGCCGCCCGGCCCCGCGCGGAACGCAGACGACCCGCGGGCTGCTTCCTCCGCGCTCGGTGGCGCAGAGGGCCGGTCGGACGAACCGGCAGCCCGCGGGTCGGGTGACTGCTTGGGATTGGCCGGCTGCGCATCTGCAGTATGCGCTGGTCCGGCGCTGCACTTCGGTGAAGCGTCGGGCCGCTAGCCCGCAGCCACCTCACGCGTCCGGTGCGAAATCATCTGCCGAACCACCTCCCTTCTCGTGTGCTCCACACATTAGGAAGCCGGCCCGCCCGGCACAACGGATTTTTTTCCGGGAACAACGATTTCCGGGAAACGGGCGTGTTGCAGGTCACGGTCCAGTTGAATGTGCCCAGGTGAGGCACGTGCAGCCGGGTTCGTGAGGGGTGCCAGTGACTGCTTCGTCGGCTTCTTCCGGTCTTTCGTCCGGTGCGTCGGTCCCGCCGCGCCGCGCCACCGAGGAGTCCGACGACTCCGGACTCCTCGCCGCCCTCCTGGACGGTATGGACGCCGCCCTGGTCGCCTTCACCGCCGACCGTACGGTCACCCACTGGAACCACGAGGCCGAGCGCATCCTGGGCTGGACCACCGCCGAGGCCGTCGGCCGTACGGGCCTGGCCGGCTGGGCGGTCCGCAAGGAGGACGCGCAGGGCATCGAGGCCGCCCTCACGGCCGCGATGCGCTCCCCGGGCCGCCAGGTGCACGAATTCGCCCTGCTGACCAAGGACGGCCACCGGGTGCTGGTGCGCACCCAGTGCTCGGCGGTGCGCGGCCCGGACGGCCGGGTCGCGGGCGCGTACTGCGCCTTCAGCGAGGTGCACGTCCAGATCGACCTGGAGCGTTCCATCGCGCTGAGCGAGGCGCTCTTCGAGGACGCGTCGTGGGGCGTGGTGCTGGTCGACGCCGATCTGCGGCCCGCGGTCGTCAACGCCCACGCCGCCCACACCCTGGGCGTGGGCCGGACCGCCCTGCTGGGGCGGCCGCTGGGCGAACTGCTCGACCAGGGCGCCGAGGAGCTGGAGTGCGCCCTGCAGCACGTCCTGGGCGAGGGCGCGCCGCCGGCCGTCGCCGAATTCTGGGTCACCCTGCGTTCCGAGGACGCCGAGCATCCGCGCCGCTGCTGGCGCAGCGGTTTCGTCCGGCTGGCCTCGCCGCTGGCGGAGGAGCCGGTGCCGCTCGGCGTCGCCTGGCTCTTCCAGGACGTCACCGACGCCAAACGCGCCGAGCAGGACGCCTCCCTGCTGCGCTTCCGGGCCCACCAGCTGCACCGCGCCGGCCGGGCGGCCGCGGAGTGCCCGGACCCGGCCGAGGCGGCCGCGGTCCACCTCGACTTCGCCCTGGCGGGCTTCGCCGACCACGGCCTGGTCGACCTCGCCACGAAGCCCGCCCCGGCCCCGTACGGGGCGGTCACCGCGGACGACACGTACGAGCTCGACGACGCGTGGGAGCCCCGGGGCAGGTGCGAGACGGACGGCGCGGGCGAGACGAGGGGAAGGTGCGAGACCGAGGGCGCGTGCGAGAGCAGGGGCGGCTGCGAGGCGGACGGCGCGCGCGACGGGCATGGCGGGGGGCACGGGCCTGGGGGCGAGGGGAGCCATCGGAGCCATGACGAAGGGCACGGGCCCGGGGGAGAGGGCGTCGGTGGCGGGGGGCCCGGAGGAGAGGGCGTCGGGGGCAGGGAGCCCGTAGGGGAGCGGTCCGGGGCGCCGTGCGGCCTGGTGCGGACGCTGGCCTCCCCGGCCGGTTCCCCGGGGCCCTGCGTGGCACTCACCGCGACCGGCATTCCCGTGCCCTACGCCCCGGGCCACCCGGCGCTCCAGGCGTACGAGCGGCGCGGTTCGGTCCGTACGAGCGCCGGCGCCGCCGCGCCCGAGAGCTGGGCGGCGGCCCGCCACTGGCCGGACGGCACCGTGCACGGCCTGTGCGTGGTGCTGCGCAGCCGCGGCCGGACGCTGGGGGTGCTGACGTTCCTGCGGTCGCCCGCACGCCGCCCCTTCGACCGCGCCGACGCCGAGTACGCGGAGGAGGTCGCGGCCCGCATCGCCGCGGCACTGGACCTCGCAGGCGCGTCATCCTGCTGACCGGACCGGACCGGCGGGACCAGACCGGGTGGGACCGGTTCGGGCGCAGGGGGCCGCTGATCGGTTCAGGTCCGGGTGCTGCCGCTCGGTTCGGGCCGGGGTTCTGCCGACCGGCCTGCGAGCCCGGGGTGTGCCGGCCGGCTTGCGGGCCAGGGTTCTGCTGCCCGGCTTGCGGGCTTCGGTGTCCGGTACCCGTTCGTTTCAGGTCCGGTAGAAGATCCGGTCAGGTCCGGTAGAAGACCCGGTCCGCGTAGTCGCCCATCACCCGGGCGTTCCAGTCGTGCCCGCCGTCGACATTGCCGGAGCGCAACAACGGCGGGTCGATGCCCCGCTCGGCGAGCGTGCCCGCCGCGGTCGCCACCACGGCCTGCATGATCGCGCTGGTAACAACCGTCGAGGCCGGGGCGAACGGCGCGTCGATGCCCGGCAGCGTCAGTTCCGCGTCACCCACCGGGATCCGGCTGTCCAGCACGAGGTCGCAGTGGTCCTTGAGGAAGCCGCCCGACGCGTGCCGCGACTTGGTGGCCGTCGCGTACGCCACCGACGTCACGCCGATGACCTTGATGCCGAGGGCCCGGGCGTTCATCGCCATCTCCACGGGGAGTGCATTGCGCCCCGAGAGCGAGATGATCACCAGCACGTCACCGGCCTTCAGCGGGCTGGTGTCCAACACGGCCGCCGCCAGCCCGTCGACGCGCTCCAGGGCGCTGCCGAGCGTTGCCGGTCGTACGTCCACGCCGACGACCCCCGGGACGGAGAGCAGGTTCATGATCGCCAGGCCGCCGGCACGGTAGACCGTGTCCTGCGCGGGCAACGAGGAGTGCCCGGCGCCGAACGAGAAGACCCGGCCGCCCGCCACTACGGTGTCCGCGATCAGCCGCCCGGCCGCGGTGATCCGCTCGCCCTCCTCGTCGCGGACCTGCCGCAGCAGCTCGATCGCGGCGTCGAAGTACGTCCCGGCCAGCCGGTCACTGCGGTCGCTGTCAGCCATTGCCGCGGGCCCTCCCTCTCCTGGGGGTCTCATGTGCGTTCTCGTGCTGTTGGTGCGGTGTGGCGCGGGTCGGGGTGGTGCTGTGCTTTGCGGGGTGGTGCTGCGCCGTGCCGCCTGCCGTGCTGTTAGGGGCGACCCGTGGCCGCGGCCGTGGCCTGTTGCCCGCGGCCCGTGGCCTGTTGCCGGGTGGCCTGTGGACGGCCGCCCGGCACCGTACGGACAGCCCCCGCGACCGTATGGACAGCCCCCGAGCCTCCCTCACCATTACGCCCATCCCGCCCACTCGTGATCAGTGGCGCGGATCACGTTGCGGTCTGGACCAGTGCCCTGTCAATACGGCAGGGCCATACCACCGTGAGGGTCCGGTGGGCGGACGAGGGGGCACCGATGTCAGTGGGATGCGTCAGAATTGAGTCCAGGGCCACCGCACCACACATCGAGGGGCACGCATGTCCGGACTTATCGACACCACGGAGATGTATCTCCGCACCATCCTCGAACTGGAGGAGGAAGGTGTGGTGCCCATGCGCGCCCGCATCGCGGAGCGGCTCGAACAGAGCGGCCCGACGGTGAGCCAGACGGTCGCCCGCATGGAGCGCGACGGGCTGCTGACGGTCGCCGGCGACCGCCACCTGGAGCTGACGGAGGAGGGCCGGCGGCTGGCGACCCGGGTGATGCGCAAGCACCGCCTCGCCGAGTGCCTGCTCGTCGACGTCATCGGGCTCGAATGGGAGCAGGTGCACGCCGAGGCGTGTCGCTGGGAGCATGTGATGAGCGAGGCGGTCGAGCGCCGCGTCGTGGAGCTGCTGCGGCACCCGACGGAGTCGCCGTACGGCAACCCCATCCCGGGCCTGGAGGAGCTGGGGGAGAAGGCCGAGGCCGACCCGTTCCTGGACGCGGGCATGGTGAGCCTGATGGACCTGGACGCCGGGGCGGACGGCAAGACGGCCGTGGTACGCCGGATCGGTGAGCCGATCCAGGCGGACGCCCAGCTGATGTACACGCTCCGCCGCGCGGGAGTGCAGCCGGGCGCCGTGGTGAGCGTGACGGAGTCGCCGGCGGGCGTCCTGGTCGGCAGCAGCGGCGAGGCCGCCGAACTGACCTCCGACATCGCCTCCCACGTCTTCGTCGCCAAGCGCTGACACCAATTCGGCGGACCTCCGACCGACCGTTTCGGGGGACCTTCGAGCGACTGCTTCGGGGGGACCTCTTCCGACTGTTGCGGTAGCCGTTGCGGCGGACCGTTTTGGTGGGTGTGTCGGCGGGCTGCTTTGGGGGCTGCTTTGGCGGTCCCGTTCGGCGTGCTTTCTGGGCGGCGGTTCAGCGGATCGTTTCGACGGGCCGACGGGGCTGACTGTTTTGGCGGGTTGTTGGGGCCGGGGCGTTGGGGTGGGCTGTCTGGGCGGGCCTGTAAGGCGGCGGGGGTCCAAGGGCGGGGCGCGCCGCACCCCCAACGCGCGCCCGATCGGTCCCTCCCAGCGCCTCCCCGCCGCGCAGCACCGCACCCTCAACTCACGTCCCGATCTTGCAGGACACGGCGCTCTCCGCAGGCCGGGCGCGCGCCCGGCCCTCCCGTAATTCCCCCCGCGCCTTCTCGAGACTCTCCCCGGACTCCCCGGACTCCCCGGATTCCCTGACTCCGCGGACTCACCGCCCCCCGACTCCCCGACTCCCCGAATTTTCCTTCCCTCCCCCGCCGTCGACTTCCTTCACGAGCCCGCTGAGCTGTGCTGATGCACCGTTCGGCGGGCTCGGCAAGTGATTGCCCGTTGAACGGACTTGTGCGAATCCGTGCGGTTCGGCCGGTTGCGTGTCACCCTGACGCATGGCCCTGCGAGGGCCTGTCCTGGCCGGGGAGGGGGCTCGGATGCATCCACTGAGTGCGGGACGGTCAGGGCCCCGGCGCTGCGAGCAGCCGGGGCCCTGCCTCCCCATGTCCCCCACCCAAGACCCGGAGCCCCGAGCTCTCAGGGTCTTCCCCCACGGGCCCCCTTCCCGGTAGGGCCCGCCTCCCGGCAGATGTCTCCCCGTGACGAGCGCGGCCAATCCTTGAGGGAGGTCACTCGAACGAGGGGTGTTGGACGCTGGAACAGTGCGTTCGAATAGGGGTTCGATAGTGTGGAGCTGCTCAAGGGACGATTGGGGGTGCCAGAGCACATGGTGCGGCGCATCGATGTGACAGGGGCCGACGGCGTACGACTCGCCGCCTGGGAATTCACCGACCCGCCCAAGATTGACGGCGGGCTGGAAGGGGGCGAGCAGCGACCCGGCGTGCTGCTGCTCCATGGTCTGATGGGCCGCGCCTCACACTGGGCGGACACCGCCCGCCGGCTGAGCGCCCGGCACCGCCCGGTCGCTCTGGACCAGCGGGGCCACGGCCGCAGCGAGAAGCCCGCCGACGGGCCGTACGACCGCGAGGCGTACGTCCAGGACGCCATCGCGGCCATCGAGCAACTCGACCTGGCTCCGGTCGCTCTCGTCGGGCATGCCATGGGAGCGCTGACGGCGTGGCAATTAGCGGCCCGGCGCCCGGATCTGGTCAGTGCGCTGGTGATCTGCGATATGCGGGCCTCCGCGCTGGGCGCGGCTTCGCAGCACGAGTGGACCGAGTGGTTCCGCTCCTGGCCGGTTCCGTTCGCCACGCTCGCGGACGTCCGCAAGTGGTTCGGCGAGGACGATCCGACGCTGGAGCGGCCGCGCCCGGCCCGCGGCGAGTTCTTCGCCGAGGTGATGGCCGAGCGCGCTGACGGCTGGCGCCCGGTGTTCTCCCGGCGCCAGATGCTCACCGCCCGCGAGACCTGGGTTCATGACGCCCACTGGGAAGAGCTCGCCCAGGTGACCTGCCCGGCCCTCGTCGTACGCGGCCTGGACGCCGAACTGGGCCGCGCCGAGGCCCAGGAGATGGTCCGCGTCCTGCCGCGCGGCGCCTACGCCGAAATCCCCGACGCCGGACACCTCCTCCCCTGGGAAAAACCCGACGCCTGGTGCGCCGCCATCGAACCCTTCCTCCAGGCGGCGACTTTGCCGGCTTGAGCGGGGACCGCCTGCAAGACGCCGCCCCGGCCGCAAGAAACACCGACCGACGGGCAGGTGCACCCGGCCATAACCGGACGGGTGCACCCGCCCACAAAGAGGCGACACATGCGCCACGATCACTCGGCAGACGGCAGACGGCAGACGGCAGACGGCAGACGGCAGACGGCAGACGGCAGACGGCGGGCGCCGGGGGTGTGCCACGGCCTCTGGCAACAGGGCCGTGTTGTGGCGCATGCGCAGGCGCAGGCGCGTGCGGGGAGGGGGGAGTTCGGAGAGGAGGCCGGACGGCCTGGCGGGACACTGCCGGAGAGGAGGTTGGTCGCCGACGGACAGCGCCAGCCGTTCGCCGGCCCTGACGGCAGCGCTCGCCACCCTCGTCAGCGCTCCTCGGTACTCGCCAGGTCTCATCAGCGCTCCGCGGCACTCGTCGGTGCTCGGCAGCGCTCCTCGGCACTGTTGCGGTCGTGGCAGTGACCTCGGACGCGCGTCAGGGCTCGTCAGTGCCCCTCGGACGCGTCAGGCCCGTCAACGCTCCTCGGCGCTCGTGACGGCCGGCAGCCAGGACTCGCCGCCTCCATCAACCACCGGCCAACAAACCGCCATCGTCGGCCAAGTAGCCAAGTAGCCAAGTAGCCAAGGAGTCCGTCAACGCGCGCTGCTGAACCTCCAGATGAAGGGGGAGGCGCTCTGGCCCTCGCCCGCCCAGTGGACCTCCACGGACTTGGTGCCCTTCGGGAGCATGTAGGTCTGGCAGAGCGTGTGGCTCTGCCCGGCCTTCCAGTTCTCGATGTCGAGGTGTCCTCACAGCCGGGACCGTCCTCGGCGGCGCCTATCAACAGGGCGCCGGGCCGGCCGTCACCGTAGAGCTCGGTCTCATTGCCCACCTTGGGCATCTCCTTGACGACACCGCCGCCCTTGTTCGTGAACTTCACCCAAGCGGTCGCAGCCACCAGCCCCTTGGCGTCCTGCGGATCCGATACCAGCTTCTTGGCCTCCGCCTCGGTGCCCACGTGAACCTTCTGCGCGACGACCTCGTAGGTGATATTCCCGCTCTCCTCCTTGAACCGTCCGATGCCGGCCTGGCCCGGCTTCCGCGCACCGTCGCCGGCCGGGTCCGACGTCTTATTCGTCTTGGGAGCGCCAGCGCCGGAATTGCTCTTCTTGCCGTCCTGCGTGGCGGACGTGTCCTTCTTGTCGCCGCACGCGGTCAGGGCCAGCGCCGGTACGGCGACGGGCGCGGCTACGCGCAGCCAAGCGGTCTTCGTGTGCAGCAAAACGCTCTCCCAGCAGACGTTCTCCCCCGCGCACCCACACCATTCCAGTGCGTGCGAACGGCTGTTTCGGCGGAGCGTAAGGCCATGCACCAGTCTTGTCGAAACGATTCTGGCAGGGCCCGCGCAAACAACTTCAGTGGATTCGCGTCAATTTCCGCAAAAGTCAAGGTGTGTTCTCTGTACGGCCTATGCGCGGTTGAGTTGCGGTCGAATCGTGGTCGAAGTGTGGGTGTAACGCATTCGCGACGTTAGCCGCGCTTTCTCCCTATTTGCCGGATAAGTAGTCCTGACGCGCACCTGCTTTGATAATCGCGAAGGATCGGTCAGCCCAACGTGCGGGTGAAGTCACCGCGTTGAACCCGGCCGGTAAGGGAGTCACTGTCCCCGCTCAGCAGCGAGCCATACCCGGTGGCCGCCCAGATGCTGTCTTCGGCGGGTATCTCGAAGTACGGGACCGGTCGGCCGTCCCGACGGTCGGTGAGCACTTCGGGGGCGCGGCGGGTCCGTACCGCGCGCAGGCAGGTCTCGCAGGCGGCAACCCGCAGTTGCTCACGACGGCCCAGCGGCCGCCAGGGTATGCGGCGCACGGCAGGCCCGTGCAGCGGGTGGAAGAAGCACAGCGGGAGGGCCGCCGGAGCCTTGGACAACGCCGCCTGACCCTCGGCGACCAGCGCGAACACCCCGGCCAGGTCGACGACTCCGCGCGCACGGTCCAGGACCGTGCCGGCCGCGGCGTACGCATCGAGGGCCCGCTCGACGGCCGCCGGATCGCCCTGCGCGGCGCGTGCCTCCTCACCCAGGCGCACGACCTCCTCGCTGGCCCGATCGCGCAGCCCAGCCTCGTCGGCCTGTCGGGCGGCGGCGAAGACCGAGCGCGGCAGCGCGAACGGCGTCGTGAGATCACGCAGCCGCGAACGCCGGCGCAACAACATTCCCGCCGCGGCCAGCAGCAACAACGGCCCGACGACCAGGCTCAGTAGCCGTACGAGAGGAGACCCGCCGCTCCCCGCACGCGAGGACGCAGTGTCCTTGCCCGTCCCGTCGGCCTCACCCGACGGCGTGGGCTTCGACGTGTTGAGGCTGGCCGTGGCCTCCTCATACACCTTGTCACCGTTGCCCGCCTTGATGATGCCGATCGCCCGGGAGACGCGCTTGGCCAGCCCCGCACCCTTCATGGCGTCCTGGAAGAAGACCGCCGCGGCGGCGTGCATCGCCTGATGGGCGCCTTCGGGCCATTCCCGGGCGGCGATATCGTCGGGCAGGTCCCCGAGCGTGATGAGGATGGACGGGCCACCGCCCATCCGGTCGTGCACCACCTCGGCGAGCTGCTCGGGCTTTCCGCCCCAACTGTCACCCTCGACCAGGGGCACCAGCACGACGCGGATCGGCAGCTTGGTCTCCTTGATCTGCGCGACCAGCTCCCGCTTCTGCGCCGCATCAACGGCCGTCGCCAGCGAGGGATCCACATACACGGGCGAACCCCGCAGCGCCTCCGCGATCTTCTTCCCCGGGCTGGCCGGGGTGGCCGGGCTGGCCGGACTGTGGCTGGCCAGCCCCTCCCGCCCGGTCGCGGCAGCGGACGCGGCCACAGTGGATGTGGCTCCCGTGGACCTGGTCATGGTGGGTTTAACCATGGCGGGCGCGGCCGCACCGCACAACAGGGTGGCGGCTGATATCCCGAGCGCGAGTACGAGCGTGAGCGAGAGCGCGGGCCACATCCGGCGGGCGGCCTGGGGGCTTGGCAGCGCGGCCGGGGCGACTGGCCGGGGAGCAGTGGTGCCTGGCCGTGCGTCCCGGGTGGCGTCCGGTCGGCCGATCGGATCCCGCCGCTGGGCGGTCTGGCCCAGCTGTGTGGCCTGGCCCCGTTGGGTGGCCTGGGCCGGTTGGGCGGCCTGGCTCGGCTGGTCGGCCTGGCCCGGGTGGTGAGCGGGCCGGGCGCGCCGTTCAGTTATCAGGTCGCGTCGCCGAACGATCCAGTTACGGCGTTGGGCGATCTGACCGCGTCGGTGGGCGGTCCCGTCGCGTCGTTGGGCGGTCCGGTCCTGCCGTCGGGTCGCGCCGGCGGGGTCGCCAGGGTCAGTGCACACCGAAGTACTCCCGTACATCGCGGGTGAGTTGATCTATTTCCGCACCGTCGGCGAGGGCGGCCAGCGGTCCGGGCAGGGTGGCATACGGGACGTACGCTCCGCGCCCGTTGCGCTCCTGGGAACGCAGCCGCAGCACGGCCCCAGGCGTCACCCGGCATCCCTCGCACACCGGCAGCGACCACATCGTGCTGCCGGCACGGGTCCTGCCGGCAGCGTGGCGAGTGCCGGCAGGGCCGCCGGTGCCGCGAGTGCCGGCCGCGTCGGCGGTGCTGCGAGCGCTGCCGCCGGGGATGCCGCCGGGGGTGCCGCCAGGGTTGCCGCCGCCCGGGCGTATTTCTGTGCGCTTACGGGCGGTGCCGTGCAGCGGATTGCGGTGGCAGACGTGGCGGGCCGCGGCCGGCTCGTCGATCGCCGTGCGGCCCGCGCGGGCCAGCACGATGGCGCAGGCGAGGACAGCCGGGGTGGCATCCGCGTCGATCCGGCCGTCGGCGTCCCCGTCGATCAGCAACGCGGCCGCGTCCAGGCACTCCCATGCCCGGCGCTGGGCCTCCGCCGGTAGCGCAGACACCGGTTCCCGCGCTCCGACCGTCGGTTCCGGCACGGTCATCGGTTCCAGCGCTGCGGTGAGGGCGTCGAGGTCATGACGGGCGGCCCGCCGCAGCCATCCCAATGAAGGCCGTTCCGGAGCATGCGGGCCATGGGCGGCCCCTGAGCCGCCCCCGGCCCCGTAACGCCGGCGCCGGGCCGTCACGATCACGCGTATCGTCCCGCAACCGGCCGCCACCAGCCCCGTGACCAGGAGCGCGGCGAAGACGCCGAGCGTCAGGCCGGGATGGAAGTCCCCGGTGAACAGACCAGGCAGCGCCTGTTCCTTGACCGGATCGACCGCAGGCGGCGGGTCGTAGGCCAGGGGATCCGACTGGGGGGTGTCCGACTTGGTGGTCGGGGCCTTACCGAGGTACGTCAGCAACTGATCGAGACGACGGCCGAGCGCCGGGTCGGCGGACTCGGGGTATTCCAGGTAGTGCGGCCGGTTCATCAGATACGTCGAGTCCACGCGGGTGCCGTAGTTGACGACCTCGATCCCGCCGTCCGAGGGTTCGGCCAGCACGATCAGGACATTGCGGTGCAACCGGTCGTGCAGCGCCTTGGCCAGCAGGTCCTTCTGACCGTCGGACTCGTCGTCCGGATTGCTGGAGACGGCGGCGATCATCACCGGGGTGCGCAGCGCCCGCAGCTTCGCGTGCAGATGGCTGCGCTCGGTGGCGTCCAGCGCGGGTGGGCTCTCGGGATCGACGTACAACGGGTCACGGCGCAGTCCTGAGGCCACCCGATCGATCCTCGCCCGCATATCGGCGGCGGTGGGACGCGAACCATCCCCGCTGGTGGTGTCGTCGAAAACCTGGGATGCGGTGAACGCGACCAGGCCGCCCAGGACTACGGCCGCCGCCACCAGCGGCAGCATCCCCGTACGCCGCCCGCCCGACTCACCGACGCCCCTCGTCTTCGCGCCTTGCCCGGACGCGCTCCCTCCAGGGCCGCCCTTCTCACTCCCCGTCTTGCTTCCGGGCTTGCTTGCCGTCTTGCTTGCCCGTGGGCCCTTCGGCCTGCTCCCGGCCGGGCTTCGCTTCGCAAATGCCGTCTTCGTGGGGGTGGCAGGCCGCCTGCCGGGGCGCAAGGGATCGCCTGCCGCCTCAGCGCGCCGTATCCGGCGGCGCCGCAAGGCGTACAGGGTGAGCAGCAGGGCCGTCAGTGGGATGCCGGTGACGGCGAGGCCGGTCGCGAAGCTTTGGTCCTCGCGGGCGGTCTGGTCGGTGTGCAGGAGAGGCAACTCGTCCACCGAGCCGCCGTATTTGGCGTGTGCCGCCTCGGCGCGCTGATGCGCATGGCCGGAGGCCAGCACGTCGACGAAATGCCGGAACACCTCGCGCGGGGTGGCGTCGTACGGCAGCTCGTACAGCGTCGCCCGGCTCGCGTCCTCGGCGCCGGGGAGGCTCACCCCGTACGTCTGCACCGCGTCCAGACCTGTGGGGCTCAGCGTCACATACAGGCCCTTGCGGCCCAGCCGGTCATGGACTCCGGCGAGCAGGCCGGTCGCCTCGGAGCCGTAGTGGGTGTTCGGCAGGACCATGACGTACGTCGGAACGCCCAGCCGCCGGGCTTCCTCGGCGAAGTCCGGCGCGGTCGACCGGGGTACCGCGCGCGGGATCTGGTCGCTGATGAAGACCGGGTTCTTGCGCAACTGCCCGGCGAGATACGCAGTCTGCGTCGGGGTGTCGGCACCGCCCGGCGCTGCCTGCACCGCACCGGCGCAGAACAGCACCGCCAACCAGCCCATGGCCAGCACAACTCCGGCGCGCAGCACCGCCCCCACCCCCTCGTTCCTGTCGATGCCATGAAGCTACCGCCCCCGCCCGTCGCCCGCTGCACCCTGTGGATAACTTCACGACCAGCCCCAGCCGTCGTGCCTCGCCGCCTTCTGAGTGCCGTGCCTCGCCCCGTAGGCGAGGCTGTCAAGCACCTGCCAACGAGCCCGCCAACGACCCTCACGCGCTGGGCTCTCCGCCTCGCCCGAGCATGCACATTTCCGTACGTGGCGGCAGCTCAGCGGGGGAGAGGCTGAGCCAAGGCCGCCTTCCTTCTTCCTCGGTCGGCCAGCGGCTCGCGTGCAGCGGCAACACGGCGGTTGCCTGAGAGGCAGCGGCAATGCGGCGGCTGCCCGAAGCAGCGGCAACACGACGGGCTGCCGGAGGCAACGGGGGCACCGATGGGCTGGCTTGCCCGCGGGCGGCGTTGGTGGCTTGGCCTCGCCCGCGGGGCGACGCCGGCAGGCTGGCCGCGCCCGAGGCGCCGCCGGTGGCTTCCCCCGCCCCCGCCCCCCCTCTCCCCCTTCGGGGGAGGGGGCGGGGGGTGGGTTCGGGGGTGGGGGGATACGCGCGAGGCAACGAGCCGCAACCAGGCAACGACCCGCAACAGGTAAATGGGCTGCAACCAGGCACAGTCCGCCAGGCAGCCGGTTAAGCAGCGCCAGTTCAAGCAGCCTCGGCCAGGCTCCGGCGGCCAAGGCAGCTCAAGTTCAAGCAGCACCAGCCAGCCACCAGCGGCCAAAGCAGCCCACTTCAAGCCCCCAGCCAGGCACCCCCAGCCAGGCACCCGCAGCTAAGGCAACGGCAAAGCCAAGGCAACAGCCCCAAGCAGCCCAACCAGGCAGCACGCCCACCCAGACCGGATCAGTCCGGTCAGCCCGCCCGAGCGAAAGCACCCCAAAAGCCCGGGCCGAAGTGGTCAGGCGGCTAGCAGGAGCCGACCGAAGCAGCCAGGCCCCGACCGAAGCAGTCAGGCGCCCGACGGAAGTGGCCAGGCGCCCGACCGGATTGGTCAAAAGCCCAGCCGAAGCCGTCAGGCGCCCAACCAAAAAGGTCAAGCAGTCAACCCGAACGGCCAGGAGGCAAACCGGCCCAAGAGACCGCCCCGGCCCACCCCACCCCGACCCTCCCTCAGCCGTTCCTCACCCGTCCTCAGCCCTCCTCACCCCTCCCGCTCCTCAGTCCTCCCTCACCCCTTGCTCACCGCCGCGAGGATCTCCGGCAGGCGCTTGAGGGTGCGTGGGGCCGCCAGGCGGAGGCCCAGTTCTGCTGCGCCGGTGCCGTAGAGGACGCCCAGGGGGAGCAGGATCCACAGCAGGTGGTGGAGGTCGGCGAGGTGGAGCCAGATGGTGAGGCCCAGGAGAGGCGCGCACAGGACGGCGCCTACCAGGAAGCCGCCGAAGAGGCTGAACCAGGCGATCGAACCCTGGCCCGGGGCCACGTTCTTGTTGCTCTCCGAGGGGACCGAGTACGGGAAGATCACCGAGGTCAGTGCGCCGGTTCCGATCAGCGCGCCCAGCAGGGCCAGGGAAAGGCCGTACACCTGCAGGAAGTCGGACCACGGGCCGATGAACGCGGCGGCGCCGACCGAGACGAGGGTGACGTACGGGACGGCCACCAGCGCGAGGGTGAACGCCCGGGCGCGCAGCTCCTGGTAGGCGTCGCGCGGGGTGGCGAGCGTGGAAGCGACCATCCAGAAGGCCGAGGTGTCCTGGCCGAACTGGTTGTACATCTGTATGCCGAGCAGTGCCGGGGCCGAGAACGCGGTGTAGATGCTGCCGCCGCCCTGGATCGAGGAGATGACCGGGGCCAGCAGGCCGGCACCGAGGGCGGTCGCCCAGGACATCTTCGACTTGGGGTCGCGCCAGGCGTAGCGCAGCGTACGGAGCATGACCGGACCCGTGCGGCCGCCCGGCAGCAGGCGTCCGAGCCTGCCCTCACCGCCGCCGGACCGGCGTGCGCTGTCCTTCTCCACCGCTTGGAGGGTGGAGGAGTCCGGGGACGTCATCAGGGCGGTCAGCGAGCGCTGCCACCAGAAGAGGAGGAGCGCCAGGGCTATCGCCGTGAGGGCCATGCCGGCCAGTGCGCGCCCGTAGTCGCCCTGGCCGGTGGCCTCGACCGCGCCGATCGCGGAGGCCGGCGGGAGCCAGCGCAGGACGTCCCCGAGCGGTTCCAGGACGGCGAGGCCGTCCGGGCGGCCGAGTTTCTGGGCGGCGATGTTGACGGCCTGGGCGCCGAGCGCGATGAACAGGCCGCTCAGAACGGCGAGATCGCGGCCGCGCCGGCTGGTCAGCAGCCGCACCGACGCCGTGGCGATCGCGCGGGCCAGCGCCACGCACACCAGCACCACCAGGACGACCGCGAGGACGCCGACGAGGGCGGCGGCCGGCCCGTCCGCCAGCGCCACCACCGCGCCGGTCACCAGCGCCAGGGTGACGACCGGGCCGATGCCGATCAGGGACGTCACCAACAGGGAGCCGATCAGCGGGCGCGGCCGCAGGGGCAGCATCACCAGGCGGGTCGGGTCCAGCGTCTCGTCGCCCGTCGGGAAGAACAGCGGCATCACCGCCCAGCCGAGCGTGAGGATCCCGGTCAACAGCACGGCCAGCGCGCCGACATGGACGTTGCCGCGCAGCGCGATCAGCCCCAGCACCGCGCCGGCCGCGAACAGCAGGCCGACGAGGATCGAGCTGACGTACGCGACGGTGCGCCCGGCCGACTGGCGGAGGCCGTTGCGCAGCAGGGTCAGTTTCAGCCGTACGAAGACGGCGGTGAGGTTCGGTGATGCGGCGGCCGGGCGTGACGCCGCCGCGGCGGAATCGGTGCTCATCGGGCGCCGCCACCGCCCAGCCAGTCCAGGCTCTGCCCGGCGCTGCGGTCGTTGGCGCCGACCAGTTCGAGGAAGGCGTCCTGCAGGGTGGGTGCGGCGCCGCGGACCTCGGCGAGCGGGCCGTCCGCGCGGATCCGTCCGCCGGCCAACACCGCTACCCAGTCGCACAGTGACTCGACCAGCTCCATCACATGGCTGGAGAAGATCACGGTCGCACCGGAGGTGGTGTAGCGCTCCAGTACGCCGCGGATGGTCTGCGCGGAGACCGGGTCGACGCCCTCGAAGGGCTCGTCGAGGAAGAGGATCTCCGGGTTGTGCAGCAGGGCCGCGGCGAGGCCGATCTTCTTGCGCATACCGGTGGAGTAGTCCACGACCAGCTTGTGCTGGGAGCCGGCGAGATCGAGGACGTCCAGCAGCTGGCCGGCCCGCTTGTCGACCTCGTCGCCCGGCAGCCCCCGCAACCGGCCCATGTAGGCGAGGAGTTCGCGTCCGGAGAGGCGCTCGAAGAGCCGCAGCCCCTCGGGCAGTACGCCGATCCGGGACTTGACGGCGACCGGGTCACCCCAGACGTCGTGCCCGCCGATCTCCACCACGCCCGAGTCCGGCCGCAGCAGACCGGTCACCATGGAGAGGGTGGTGGTCTTGCCCGCGCCATTGGGGCCGACCAGCCCGATGAAGCGGCCCGCGGGGAGGGTCAGGTCGATGCCGTGGACGGCGATCTGCTCGCCGAACTTCTTCCACAGGCCCTGGATACGGACGGCGGGCGCCCCGTCCATGGTGCTCGGGGCCGCGGACGGCCCGCCCGGAGAAGTGGCCGATGTCTGCTCGGGCGGCGCCACACCGGCCCGCACCTCGTTGTGTTCCGGCTCGTTGCCCACCGGTCCTGCCCTCCGACGTCCCCGCAGGAGCCGCCTTGACCCCCGTCCGCGTCCCACGATACGAGCGGCCACTGACAAGCCGGCGGGCGGAGGGCGTGCCGGGCAACGACCGGCCGTGCGGGACGCCGACCGGGGGCGACGACCCGCCCCCACGGTTCACGGTCCCCCTGGTTCGCGGCCTGCTGGCTCGCCGCCCTCACGGTCCCCTGGTTCGCAGCCCCCCTGTTTCGACGCCCTCACGGTGCATCGCCCCGTAGTTCGCCACCTCCACGGTTCACCGTCCCCGTAGTTCAGCCCCCGTAGTTCACCGCCCCCGGGCCGCCACCGCGTCCCGTGCGCAGGCGTACGCCAGGGGGCTGATCAGTTCCTCCGCGTCCGGCAGCCAGCGGTTGGTGGCGGTGGGGCGGCGCGCCCACTGCACGAGCCCGTGCGCCCCCACCCGGGTCGGCGGGGCGGCGATGTACTCGCCCTCGCCCCGGCAGATCAGGTCGAGCACGGCCGGGGCCCAGCCCAGGCCCCGTACGAGGTCAGGGACCTTCGCCGCGGCGCCGGGGAGGACGAGGAAGAGCATCCGGCGGTCCGGGGTGCGGGTGACCGGCCCGAGCGTCAGCCCCATGCGCTCCATACGGGCCAGCGCCAGACAGCCCGCGGTCTCGGGCACGTCGAGTACCTCGAAGGTCCGCCCCGTCGGCAGGAGGATCGACGCCCGGGGCTGCTTGCTCCACATACGGCGGACGGCGGTCGCGCTGCCCGATGCCAGGCCTGCCCAGCCGGGCGCCATCGGGTGCGCACCGGGCAGGGCGCAGTCATCGGCGTCGCACGAGCAGCGCGGCGTCTCACCGTCGTGCTCCAGCCATGCGCCGGGGAACACGTCCCAGTGGCGTTCTTCCGCGTAACGCACCGCAGTTTCGAGCAGCTGCTCGCCGCGCTGCTTGGGGATCTGCGGGGCTCCTGTGACTCCGATGGTCTCTTCCACGCAGAAGACAACTGCCCCTGTCACCAAGGGTTACGGCCAAATGGATGACCTGCCCGGCGCATCGTTCTTGCACGTGGGGCGCATGGGTGCACCGGTGGGGGCGCGTATGCGGACCGGGCCCGGTGGCTGGGTAGCCACCTGTGCGACGGGCGGAGAGGCCGCCCGACGGCAGGCCGCGGTGCACCAGGGGAGCCCTGCACGGCGGCGCCGTTACCAGTGCACGGGCACCGCCGCGCCATTCCCCACCAGCAGCACACGTCTCGTGAACCGACTTCGTGACCGGACAAGCGTGACCGAATCCCGTGGCCGAGGCTCGTGATCCCGGAACGGTCTTCGGGAAAGGCCTTCGGAAACCGGCTTCGTGCACGATTTCGAAGCACGTCTCGTGAAACCGCGCTTCGCACGCAAGTGCTCCGGATAGCGTGCAAACCGCACAGCATCCGGCATCCACCTGCAAAGCGTGTATCGCTCAGATCCTTCCTATCGCGCGTATCCCGGATCTCTCGGATATCCGGGATATCCGTGGGGAAGCGATCCCGGGGAACGGCGTTCCACGGTGAACGCGCAGCAAACCAGGGGGTACAAGCATGGCCGCCAGGCCACTCGTCGCGCGGCAGCCCAACGAACGGCTGCAGGCGCTTATTCAGGAAGCCGGGTGCTCCAACGCGGGGCTCGCCCGCCGCGTCAACATGTGCGGGGCGGAACACGGCCTCGACCTGCGCTACGACAAGACCTCGGTGGCCCGCTGGCTGCGCGGACAGCAGCCGCGGGGCCGTGCCCCGGCCGTCATCGCGGAGGCACTGGGCCGCAAACTGGGGCGCACGGTCACCATCGACGAGATCGGGATGGCCGACGGCAAGAACCTCGCGTCCGGGGTGGGGCTGCAGTTCTCGCCGACCGTCCTCGGGGCGATCGAGCAGGTCTGTGAGCTGTGGCGCAGCGACGTCGGGCGCCGTGACTTCCTCAGTGGCTCCACGGTGGCGGCCTCGGCCCTGGTGGAGCCGAGCCGTGACTGGCTCATCACCGGTGCCGACAGTCAGGTCGCACGGAACGCCGGGGCCCGGGTCGGGGTGTCGGACGTCGAGGCGGTACGGGCCATGACCACGGCGCTCAGCGAACTCGACCACCGTTTCGGCGCCGGGCACGTACGGCCCGTGGTGGTGCACTACCTCAACAGCGTGGTGTCAGGGCTGCTCGCCGGTTCGTACCGGGAGTCCGTCGGGCGGGAACTCTTCGCCGCCGTGGCGCGTTTGACGGAACTGGGCGGCTACATGGCCGTCGACACCGGTCAACCCGGCCTGGCGCAGCGCTACTACATCCAGGCGCTGCGGCTGGCCCAGGCGGCCGGCGACCGGGGCTACGGCGGCTATGTGCTCGCCGCGAGCATGAGCCACCTCGCCGCCTCGCTCGGCAATCCACGGGAGATCGCCCAACTCGCCCGCGCCGCCCAGGAAGGCGCCCGCGGGCACGTCACCCCGCGCACCGAGGCGATGTTCTTCGCGGCGGAGGCGCGCGGGCACGCCCTGATGGGCGACGGCCGGGCCTTCCAGGCGGTGGCCGGGCGGGCGCTCGCCGCGATGGAACGTGCCGGCGCGGCCACCGAAGCGGGCGACGACCCGGTGTGGATCGCCCACTTCGACCCGGCCTATCTGGCCGACGAACTCGCGCACTGCCACCGGGACTTGGGGCAGCCCGGCCCGGCCGCCCAACGGGCGTCGGAGGCGCTCAACGGGCATCCGGAGGGCCGGGCGCGGCGCCGCGCCATCGGTCTGCTGCTGCTGGCCGGCGCGCAGGCACAGCAGCGCGAGGTCGAGCAGGCCTGCCATACGGGCACGCAGGCGGTGGAGCTGCTGAGCGGGCTGCGGTCGGACCGGGGCGCCGAGTATCTGGAGGACTTCCAGCTGCGCTTGGAGCCGTATCGGGACGAACCGGTTGTAAGGGAATTCAGTGCACGGCTGGAACTACGGGCCGCGGCGGCGTGATCCACGCTCGGGGCGCGTCCACTACAGCACGGAGACTGCTTTGTCGGACGGAGTCGGGTTTGTCGTCAGATTTGTGGCCAGGCGCATCGCCAAGTGCATCGCCAGGTGCGTCGCCGTAGTGGTCGCCGGTTTCTCGTAGGGCACCGGGCGGGCCGTCGATCACGGCCCGCCCGGTGTGCGCCCCGTTCCCGTCCGTTACGCGCCCCGTCCCGTCCGGGGCGCGGCGGGGGCGGAAGGGGGTGGTGACCAGGGGACGTGGTCGAACGTTGCTGCGACCCGGTAGCGTGCAGCCGACGATTCCGTAGGTCTGCACGTTGGTAGGAGTCACGGTGACGCAGAGCGGACAGGGTCACGACCCGCAGAATTCTGCGGCCGGTCCCGCGCGAGAGGGCATTGTGCTGCCCGCTAACGGTGAGCCGTACATCCCCGACCAGCAGGCCGCTCCGTCGGCGGGGCAACCCTGGGGCCAGCCCTGGGGTCCCGGCCAGCAGGCCGCGCCCGCACCGCAGAGCGCTCCCGCCCCCCAGCAGCCGTACGGGCAGGCACCTGTCCAGGGGCAGAACTACGGACAGGAGCCGGGAGCAGGACAGAACTACGGCCAGCTCCCCGGACAGAACTACAGCCAGGGCTCGGGCCAGAGCTTCGGCCAGGGGCCGGGGCAGAACTACGGCCAGGCGCCGTCACAGGGCTACGGATATCCGCCGGCGCAGGATGCCGGGGCACCGGTTCCGGGTGCACCGGCTCAGGGGGCGCAGGCTCCGGGCGCACAGGCACCGCAGGCTCCCCTGCCGCCCCAGCAGCCCGGCGGGCAGGGCTTTCCGTCGGCCCAGGGCCAGCCCCCGGTGCCGCCCATGCCGCCGTCGATGCCGCCGCAGGCGCCCGCCCCGCAGCTGCCGCCGCAGCAGGCGCCCGGCCAGCCGCCCGCCCCGCAGCCGTACGACCAGCAGCCTTACGGGCAGCAGCCCCCGCAGCAGGGCCAGCCCCAGGAGCAGCCCGGGCAGCTCCCGATGTCCTCCGGTGAGCTGGTGCGGGCCACCCGGCAGGCCGGTGCGCCGCTCCCGCCCGCCACGGGCGACGCCGAGGCCACCACGGTGATCCCGCCGTTCGACGCCCGGTCCGGCGGCCCCGGTGGCGCCGCCCCGCTGCCTCCTGAGGCGGCGTCCCGCCCGGAGAGCCCCGACGAGTCCACGACGATGCTCCGGGCCGTGAAGCCGGGGCAGGGCAGGCCGCAGGGCCAGGGCCAGCCGATGCCCGGTGCCGCGATGCCCGGTGCCGGCGGCGGGAGCGACTCCGAGGCCACCCAGCTCATTCCCCCGGTGGGCGCCGGTGTGCCCACCCCGCCTCCTGGCGCGCCGTTCGGTGTCCGTCCGGGCGCGCCCGGCGACCGCCCCACCCCCGCCGAGTTCGACGGCCTGTTCCGTGACGGGCCGGCGGCGGCCCCGGCGGGTGCGCCGGACGCCACCGCGCAGCTGCCCCGGTTCGAGGACCCGGGCCGGCCCCCGTACGGCGGCCAGGGCGGCCAGGGATACGGCCAGCAGTTCCCGTCCGGCGGCTACGACCAGCAGGGCCCGTACGACCCGCAGGGCGGGTACGACGAGGACGGCGGCGGACGGCGCCGGCGGCTGGCCCCGATGGCGATCGTGGGCATCGTCATCGTGGCGCTCGCGGGCGCCGGCCTCGGTGTCGGCTGGGCGCTGAGCGGCGGCAGCAGCGACGACACGGCGAAGAAGCAGGGCTCCGGCGGCGGCAGCACCAAGGCGGCCAAGGAGTCGGAGGCGCCGAAGGCCACCGCGGACCCCGCCGAGGCCCAGGCGAAGGGCCTGGACGCCCTGTTGGGCGACAGCAACAACAGCCGGTCCTCCGTGATCGGTGCCGTCAACAACATCAAGTCGTGCAGCAACCTCGGCAACGCGGCGAAGGACCTGCGGGCCGCGGCCGGACAGCGCAACGACCTGGTCAAGCGGCTGCAGCAGCTGCCGGTCGACAAGATCCCGGACCACGACCGGCTGACCGCGGCGCTGACCAAGGCGTGGCAGTCCTCGGCCGCCGCGGACAACCACTACGCGGCCTGGGCCGGCCAGCTGGGCGGCAAGAAGGGCTGCCACAAGGGGCGGGCCCGCGGCACCAGGCAAGCCGTCCAGGGCAACGCGGCCAGCAGCCAGGCCACGCAGGCCAAGAAGCAGGCGGCGCAGCTGTGGAACCCGCTCGCCCAGAAGTACGGCCTGACGGAGCGCCGCCCGGAACAGCTCTGAGCCGGCGGACGGCGCGGGACGGCTCCTGGTGTCAATGCGCGTGCGCGCGGACGTCAATGCGCGTGCGTGCTCAGTGGCACGTGCGCGCTCAGTAGTACGTGCGAGGTCGATCAACACTTACGAGGGCAGGCGGCACGCGCGCGCTCAGTAGTCGTCCGTCCGACGCCGTTCCAAGGTCCTGGTGACGTTCACGAACCCGTCCTGGGCGGAGACCAGTTCGCCGTTCCGCACCACCTGGTACGTCACCATGCCGTTCACGATGCGCGGGAAGTCCTGGACGGCGATCATGTCGTCGTCGCGCCAGCGCAGCTTCGGGGTCAGGCCCCCGGTGTCGATGGCGTGCTCGCCGCGGTCGAGGGTGGCCTGCAGGGCGTGTGCGGTGATGTCGGTCACGCCCGCGTCGTCGAGCTGCTCGATCAGTGAGTGCAGCACCGTGTAGGCGATCCAGGTGGTCTGCACCCCTTGGTCGGCCGGGTCGATGCGGTTGTCGTCGAAGGCGTAGTCGGTGATGACCTTCCGCATCGGCCGCCAACGGGGGTCGCCGGCCACCGGGTACCAGCCGGTGATGTCCGCGCCCTCCAGCGGGCCCGACGTGCCGCCGGAGCGGTTCACCAGCGCCTGGCCGACGCTGCCGAGGACGGACGCGACCCGCACCTTGGGGCTGTCCTCCTGGAGCCGCCGGAAGGCGTCGAAGAACGCGTCCGTGTGGTCGCCGAGCGACGCGGCCACGCACGCGCCGGGGGCCTTGCCGCCGGCCTCGGCCGTTCCGTAGACGGCCGGATCCGCGCCCACTTGGCGCAGGGCCTGGGTCACCTGGGGCGAGTAGTCGGTGCCGTCCTCGGGCGCTTTGATGTCCTTGGCGGGGTGCCGGCTGCCGCTCTGCAGGCCGGAGTCGAGCAGGGACGGCATCTGGTCGCCCTGGATGGTGTCCGGGCGGACCAGCGCGACGCGCCTGCAGTCGGCCGCCAGCTGGCGGCCGTTGCCGGCGAGCAGGGACGCCTGGCCGCCGTTCACCGGGTACGACAGCGGGCTCTGGAACTCCTCGTCGGAGGCGCCGTAGCCCCCGATGAACGGGATGCCCTTGACCTCCAGGGGGGACATGAACGAGCGGCCGAACTGGCTGTAGGAACCGACGACGGCGACCGCGCCCTCGTCCACCGCCCGTTGGGCGCACTGCGCGGCGGCCACCGAGTCGTTGCGCTCGTTGCAGGTCAGCACCCGCAGCCGGTGGCCCCGGATGCCGCCGCGCGCGTTGACCGAGCGGGCGTACGCCTGGGCCATGGCCGGCATTCCCGGCATATTGGTCGCCCGGGTGTCCTCCGGTGCCCAGGTCATGACCGTGACCGGCTCCCGCTCCCCGGAATTCCCCGCTCCGGGGAGGGAGCCGCAACCGGAGAGCAGCGACGCGAGGGCCGCCGTACATGTCACCGCCGCGGCGATCTTGACCGCGGGAGCGTGGGGCAACAAGGGGCGGGGGGAGGAGCGTCGCCGTCCGGTCATGGCACCGCAGCCTTCCGTCCTGCCCGGAACGCCCGAGTGACGAAAGGGCAACGGATGGTGACGTAGCGGTGAACTCCGGGGGGCCGTGCGAGATCGTTCGCACGGAACGTACGATCGAATGCTGTGCAAGGTTCGGAGAAGTCTTCCCGTCGCGGCCGTCGCTCGACCACCATGGGCGGCATGCCACTCAATGACATGCCGTGGTGGCGCTGGCGCTGCAATGTGCGCTCCGCGCTGCACATGCTCTCCGACCCCGCCTTCCACCAGGAGACCTGGCTGGCCGGACGGCCTGGGTACGGGGACGTCACCGACGCCGTCTACCGGCTCGTCGAGGACACCTGGCTGGACAACTGGTCCGCCGACAAGTACGTCGGCACGATCTTCCGGGACGCCCAGGAGGCCCAGCTGGTCGACGCCGCCGTCCTGAGGGTGCTGCGGATCATGCACCAGGTCGGCGCGGACGCCCCGGTCGCCGCCTACATGGCGCACCAGGGCTGGGCCGAGGCAGTACAGGCGGCCCGTGCGGCCCATGTGCACATGGCGACGGCGGACGGCGAGGACCCCGATGCGCCGCCGCGCTCGCTGGAGGTGCTGGCCATCATGACGGGCGGCGCGGACGCCCCGGTCTGACCTGCTCCGCAGGTATGGGACCCTATGAGGTCATGAGCGAGTCGCAGCCCACCCAGCCCGGTCGAAACGGTCGGAACGATCACAGCGATCGGAACGATCAGTACGTGCTCACCCTGTCCTGCCCGGACAAGCAGGGGATCGTGCACGCGGTGTCCAGTTACCTCTTCATCACCGGCTGCAACATCGAGGACAGCCAGCAGTTCGGCGACCACGACACCGGGCTGTTCTTCATGCGCGTCCACTTCAGCGCGGACGCGTCGGTGAGCGTGGACAAGCTGCGGGCGAGCTTCGCGGCGGTGGGCGACTCCTTCGGCATGGACTGGCAGATCCACCGGGCCGACGAGAAGATGCGGGTCGTCCTGATGGTGTCCAAGTTCGGGCACTGCCTCAACGACCTGCTCTTCCGCTCCCGGATCGGCGCGCTGCCGGTCGAGATCGCGGCCGTGGTCTCCAACCACACGGACTTCGCGGAGCTGGTCGGCTCGTACGACATCCCGTTCCACCACATTCCGGTCACCCGCGACACCAAGTCGCAGGCCGAGGCGAAGCTGCTGGAGCTGGTGCGGGCGGAGGGCGTCGAACTGGTGGTGCTCGCCCGCTACATGCAGGTGCTCTCCGACGATCTGTGCAAGGCGCTGTCCGGCCGGATCATCAACATCCACCACTCCTTCCTCCCGAGCTTCAAGGGCGCCAAGCCGTACCACCAGGCGCACGCCCGCGGCGTGAAGCTCATCGGTGCCACCGCGCACTACGTGACCGCCGACCTCGACGAAGGCCCGATCATCGAGCAGGAGGTCGAGCGGGTCGGCCACGAGGTCACCCCGGACCAGCTCGTGGCCATCGGCCGGGACGTCGAGTGCCAGGCCCTCGCCCGCGCCGTGAAGTGGCACAGCGAACGCCGCGTGCTGCTGAACGGCAGCCGGACGGTGGTCTTCGCGTAACGGTGGTCTTCGCGTGATGGTGGGGGCCGAGTAACGGTGGGGGGCGCGTAACGGTGGTCTTCGCCTGCGCGGGGCCGTTGGGTTTCACCTAGGGGAGAGTCGAACAGATCCCGTAGGGGTTCGACGGGCCCCCTGCTGGGCCACAACGTGGCGGGGCGGGGAAGTATTCCCGGGGGCCGGCGCTCCCTGGGCCCGGCATTCCCGGAGCGCGGTACCCCGGAGCCCGGCCGCACCGGCGTAGGCGTAGGCCTACGTGTGGGTTTACGTGGAGGCGCAGGCGCGTGCCTTCCAGCACGCGCCTGCGCGCGCCATTGGCGGTTTCCTTCCGGTCGTGGTTCAGAGGCGGGACAAGGACGCCGTGGCGAAGAGGACCTCGCGGATGGCGTCGCGTTCGCCGTGTTGGCCGGCGGCGGCGTCCTCGGGGGAGATGTGGCCGGCCGCCAGCTGGCAGAACTCCGCACTGTCCAGGGCGATATGGGCGACGGTGTGGTCGGGCGTGCCCAGCGCGGCCGGTGAGTCCAGCGCTATGTACCAATGGCCGCCGCCGTTGCCCTCGACCTCCAGATGGAGCGTACGGCCCGGGGCGCCGGCCTCCACCAGCCGCTGCGGCGGGGACGCCAGCCCGGCCCGGCGGCGGTCGGCCAGCGCGCTGGGCAGCAGCCGGGCGGCGAGGTCGACCATGCGGTTCAGGTGCGCGGCGGCCGGGGCCTCGTACGGATAGTCCACCGCGTCCGCGATGTCGCCGGCGTGCACCCAGCACTCGAATGCGCGGTCCAGGAACGCGTCGCGCAGCGCGAGCTGGAAGTCGCCGTAGGGAACGGCGAGTTCGGCGACCTTGCCGCCGGCGAACGACACCTGTCTCATCAAGGAGTAGCTCTGCTCGCGCCACGGCTCATGGGTGGCGAGCGGGCTGCCCGTGTCGCTGCAGCCGCGCCACAGCGTCTCCGTGCGGATGAGCGGGTCCGGGGTGCCCGGCGGGGCCGCCGTGCCCAGCGGGTCGGGGAGCCCGAGCGCGGTCGCGACCAGGCCGTCCACCGCCATCAGATGCCCTATGACCCCGGCGACCGTGGTCTGCCGTTCCACCGGGCGTTCGCCCTCGAACCAGCGCAGCCGCACCGGTGCGCGCCACTCCGCCTCGCCCATGTCGCGCAGCAGGGCGTCCAGTTTGGCGGTCTCCGCGTCGTACGGCGCCGCCCACTCGGGCACCGGGATACGCGCCGGACGGCGGCCCAGGCAGCCCTCCAGCACCCGGGAGCGCAGCAACGGGTCGAGGTCGAGGCTGTCGGCGGGGTGCAGCAGGCCGACCGCGTCCCGCAGTCGCACCGCCTCGTCGGCGCAGGAGGCGCAGTCGGTCAGATGCGCCTCGACGGCGGCGGTCTCCTCGGCGGAGCAGGCCGACAGCGCCCAGGCGCCGAGCAGCGACTTCAGGACGCGGTGCGGCGGGGTGGGCGCCGGGCCCGGGAGTGGGGCGGGCGGGGCGGCGGGGTCGGTCATGGGCTCGGCTTCCGGGGCACGCGAGGAGTGCTCGCGCGGGGCGTCTGCGCGCGGTGGTTCCGCGGGCGGGGCTTCGGCGTCCGTGGGGCCGCCCGCAGCGCCCGTAGGGCCTGTAGGGCCTGTACTGCCTCTATGGCACGTATGGCCCGCACTGTGTGTGGTGCCTGCGCCACCTGCATCGGCGCGTGCACCACCACCTGCGCCATCAGCTTCATCGTCAACCGGATTGGCAGCCGGATCGGCAGCCGGATCGGCGGACGGATCGTCGGAGAGGTCGCCGTGCGCTTCGGCGGCCGGGGCGTGGAGCGGTACGGGCGGTGCGGGCACTACGGGTGGCACAGGGGTCACGGGCGGTACGGGCGGCATGAAGGGTTCGGACGGTGGGGGAGGGGCCGGTGTGGCGTCGGGGAGCGGGCCGTGGTCCTCGGCGGCGGGGCGCGGTGCCGGTATCCGCGGCCGTTCACCGGGGCCGCTGGGCAGCTCGGGGCCGTCCCACTCGTCCGGGCCGTTCACAGCGCCCGTCCGTGGCCCTGGCCGGGCGGGGCGGCGGTGCCGGGGGCGGTGGACGCGTAGGCCGAGCGGCGGGTGGGCGGCAGGGCGGTGGCGTTGTGGGCGGTGGACAGCAGCTGCAGGCCCAGGCGCAGCCGGCGGCGGGCCTCGTCCTCCGTGACGCCGAGGTCGGCGGCGGTTTGGCGGTAGTCACGGCGCTGGAAGTACGCCAGCTCCAGGGCGGCCCGCAGGGGTGCGGGCATGGACGTGACGATGTAGTCGGCGCGGGCGGCGGTGGACGCTTCGCGGATCTTCTGCTCCATATCGGCCTGCGCCGGGGTGTCGCCGCCGTCGCGGGCGCCGGCGGCCTCGGTCTGGCGGAGCCGCTGGACGGCCTGATGGCGGGTGAGGCCGGCGATCCAGGAGCGCAGCGGGCCCTGCTTGGGGTCGTAGGAATCCGGGTGTTCCCAGATGGCGGCGAAGACTTCGCGGGTGATGCGGTCGGCGGCGTCCTCGTCCTCCAGGACGCGGTAGGCAAGGCTGTGCACGAGCGAGGCGAAGCGGTCGTAGAGCTCGCCGAGCGCGGCCGCCTCGCCGCGGGCGAGCCGCTGCTGCATCCGCCTGTCCCAGCGCGGTGGCGCGTCGTGTCCCATCGGACCCCCATCCCTGCCCGTCGCCTGCGGGCTCACACCTCAGCCGTCACTCCTGCGCATCTGTACACCTTCATGCCCGGAACGGTGGGCACGATCACGGAAACCTCCGTGCCTCGAATGTAATGCGCGGGTCTGACAACACACGCTCCTTTGCGGCAAATCGAACCTTGAGGGGGATGCGGGTGGTAAGGGGCTGACGGCCCGGGCCCGGCGAGGAGCGGATCCGTAAAACGCTCGGGAGGCGCTCGGGAGGCGCCCGGGAGCAGCAGCGGAGCGCTCGAAGTTGCCCTTTGCTGATCGTTCATGCGCGTATGAGGCGATGTGTTATCCGGGTGTGACCGGAGGTGGGCGGAAAGTTGCCGCCCTTGGGGCATAGCCTTGGGCGTGAACGGCCTGTTACGTCCCACGGCTACCGCCGGGAACCAGGATGAGTTTCAGGACATCAAGGCCGGGCAGTCGAGCCGGGGAAGGATGAGTTCCGGATGTAACCGGGCACATCCGGTCCGAAAGCGAGCGAAAGGCTTCGAGCGCGTGTCGTTGAAGGTGGCAGAGGACGCACAGGGCCCCTGGGCCGTACTCCAGGTTTCCGGTGAGATGGACCTGGTCACGTCTCCTGCGGTGCGCCAGCACGTGCACGATGCGGTGGCCGACGGCCGCAGATCCCTCGTGCTCGATCTCTCCGAGGTCCGTTTCTGCGATTCCAGCGGGGTCGGCGTGCTGATCGCGGCCCGCCGGCTGATGCGTTCGTGCCAGGGCCGGCTGCGGCTGATCCTGCCCGCCCAGGGGGCCGTCGACGGCTCGCACGTCAACCGGGTGCTGGCCGCACTCGGCGTCCGCCGGCTCTTCGAGGTCTACCCGGACCTGTCCACCGCCGTCGACGAGGCCGCCGCACCGCTCTCCGCCTGAAGCTCCAGCCCGAGCTCCGAGGCCCATCCCCCAGCCCCAGCCCCGAAGCCTCAGCCCCGGAAGCGTACGAGGGGACAAAACGGCGCTGCCCGCCCGCCACCCGGCTCGCTCCTCCGGTCCCCCGCCCCCCATTCACCCCGCCCCGTACGGGAATTCCGCCCGTACCATGAAGCCGCCGTCGGAGGTGGGCCGGGCCTCCAGCGTTCCGCCCAGGCTCTGGGCGCGCTCGCGCAGTCCCACCAGGCCGTGCCCGCCGCCGGGCAGCACCGGCGCGGTCGCCGTCGCGTCCGGCGGCCCGTTGCGGATCTCCACCCGCAGTCCCGGCCCGGCCTCCCCGCAGACCTCGTCCGCCGGATCGACCCGGACCTGCACCCGCGCCCCCGGCGCGTGCTTGCGGACGTTGGTGAGCGCCTCCTGGACCGTGCGGAAGGCCGCCCGTTCGACCGTCTTCGCGCCGCCCGTACCGGCCACCACCCCGCCCTCGTACGTCACGTCCAGCGCGCTCATCTCGATCAGCCGCGGCAGCTCCTCCAGGTCGGGCTGCGGCGCCAGTCCGCTCGCCTCGCCGCCGTCCCCGCCGTCCGCCCGCAGCACCCCCACCATGTGCCGCAGTTCCTCCAGCGTCCGCACGGAGAGTTCACGGATCGTCCGGGCGCCGGCCCGCGCCGCCTCGTCCTCCGTGCTGACCTGCACGGCACCCGCCTGCAGGCTGATCAGGCTGACCTGGTGGGCCACCACGTCGTGCATCTCCCGGGCGAGCCGGGCGCGTTCGGTGGTCTTGACCCGGTCCGCGAGCAGCCGGTCCTCGCGGCGCAGGCTGCGGGTCAGGTCCTCGACCCGGGAGGCGAGTTCGCGGCGGGTGCGCACCAGCAGGCCCAGCGCGATCGGCGCGGCCGAGGTGACGCAGGCGTCGATCAGCACCAGGGTGTTCTCGCGGTACGCGGTGAGTTCGAAGTCGGAGATCGGGTACGGCAGGAAGTGCGCGGCGATCAGCAGCACCGCACAGATCCCCAGCCGCCGCCGGCCGGGGCGCCGGGCCGCCAGGGTGTAGAGCCCGATCATCGGCGCGAACCAGATGTAGCCGATGTACAGGCCGGGCAGCGTCACGAGGAAGACCAGCAGCGGAAAGCGCCGGCGGAGCAGCAGGGCGGCCGCGGCGACCACCGAAACGCCCAGCTCCAGGGCGAGTTCCAGGCCGTTGACCAGCACCGCGTCGGCGATCGCCAGCAGCACCGGTACGACCACGGGCGCGGTCCGGCGCAGCCGCCGACCCCACCTCCCGGCCGCGAACGTCCGCCACCGGGCCGCCCCGCGGGCGAGCGGCCGCCCGCCGCCGGACCTCACCACGCCCCCCGGGGAGCCCCGGACACCAGGCCCGCACGGTCGGCGACGATGGCCGCCTGGATGCGGTTGATGCCCCCCAATTTGCCCAGGACGGCGCGGACATGGTCCTTGACCGTACTGGGCGCCAGTCCCATCCGCCCGGCTATCTGGGCGTTGCCCAGCCCTTCGCCGAGCAGCGAGAGCACCTGCGACTCCCGCGGTGTCAGCCCGCTGACCGCGCGGGCGGCCGCCGCCTGGTCCTCGGCCGTCAGATAGCCGCCGATCACGGCCCGGGTCACGCCCGGGTCCAGCACGCTGCCGCCCGCGGCCAGCGTCCGTACGGCCCGCACCAGCTGCTCGGGATCGGAGTCCTTCAGCAGGAAGCCGGCCGCGCCCTCGCGCAGCGCCGCGGTCAGGTACTCCTGGGCGTCGAAGGTGGTCAGCATCGCCACCGCCGGCGGCTCCGGCGCGGCGTGCAACTGCCGGAGCACGGTCAGCCCGTCCACGTCCGGCATCCGGATGTCGAGCAGCACCACCTCGGCTGCGCAGCGCAGCACGGTCTCCACGGCCTCGGCGCCCCCGCAGTCCGCGACCATCTCGATGTCCGGGGCGGTCCCCAGGATCATCCGGAGTCCGGATCTGACCAGCCGTTCGTCGTCCACCACAGCGACACGGATCACCGGCCGCCCCTTTCTGCCTTCTGCTGGTTCACACCCGTTCCCGAAGCCGCGGAACCGCCCGGCGCTGCGCGACTCCGTACCTCTGTCCCGGTCCCCGCCCTTCGACGGACCCGGACCCCCGCCGAGCGGCGGGGGTGAGCCCGGGACCTCGGGAGGATGCCATGCGGGGCGCCTCACGGGCAGAGTGGTCCACATGCTGCACCACTGAAGAGGCCACAAGCCCAGGACGCGTTGCAGTTCACATCGGCGGCCGCCGCGACCCCCACACGCGGCGGCCGCTGCATGGCGTGCGGGGGCGGTTCGGAGGGGGATCTCCCCCGCACCGCCGGAAGCCCGCCCCTGAACGCTTCTGACGCCCGTGACGACGACGTCCCTGCACCCTCACGCCCCTTACGGACACCCTTCGCCAAGGGCACCTTCCGCTACGGTGGAACAACGGGGAACTACGGGGAATTACAGGGCACTCGCTGCGCCGGAACCCCTACGGGCGTCCCGCCCCCGCCGCCCGGAGTCCCTCCGCCCGCAGGCCGCCGTACGGCCCGAAGCCGCGGCCGGTCGCCAGCACCACCACCGACGTCATCGCCGCTAAGCCGTACGCCGTGGTCGCCATCGACAGCGCGCCCTCGGTGGTCTCGAAGGACCGGTTGAAGAAGCCCGTGACGGTCAGCCACACCACCGTCCGCACGGTCAGATACAGCTCGACCGCCGCGAACACCAGCAGCGCGCCCCGTACGTCGTGCCGGCCACGGAAGGCCAGCACCCCGAGGACCAGCAGCACGGCCACCGAACCGACGGTGGTGAACTCGATGGACGACTCCAGGTCGAGCGTGCCGTGCACCGACCCGTCCACCACCCCGCGCAGATAGCGCACCACGTCCGTTCCGCCGGCCGTCAGATCGCGCCCGGTCCAGCCCAGTCGCGCCAGGCCCATCAGCAGGAACAGCACCCCGCAGACCCGCGACGGGCGGCGCCACGCGGGGTCCGGGCCGGCGGCCCGCGGCCCCGCCCCGGCCCGGCGCCGCTCCGTGGCGGGGAACATCACGACCAGCACGACCAGCGCCACCACCAGCCCCAGCCCGCGGGTGGCCAGCGTCCAGCCGCCCAGCGGGTCGTTGCGGTACTGGTCGCGGTAGGCGGTGTCGAAGAGGCCCACGCCTTCCCGCAGCGACAGGGCGAGCAGCAGGAAGCCGGAGAGCAGCGCCGCGGAGCGGGCCACCCGGCGCTGGGCCAGCGCCAGACCCGCGACCACGAGGAACACCACCGTGAGGGACCACTCGTAGGGGCCGAGGATCTGTAGGACGGGGGAGGCGCCCGGGTTGAACAGCCCCTCCAGGAAGTCGCCCAGGGTGCCGTCCGACTGGACGATGCCGTAGACGGTCCAGGCGGCGAGCGCGCCGCCGTAGAGCGCCAGGCACAGAGCGGTGGCTAGGTAGGCGCCGCTGTGCTCGACAGCGGCGCGGCCGGGGTCGGTGCCCGGTCGGACGTCCACCGTTCCGCCGTCCTGCATCATGCTGACCGACCCCCGCTCCGCGTGCCGCAGCCGCCGTACCGGCCGTTCCCGTACGGCAGCCTCACTGTGTCAAGGACGGTGGGAGAGCCGGTGGAGGTTCCACCCCGTGTGTCGTGCGGGCCGGTTGGTGTGTTCAGCGCACTTGTCGTGCGGTCGCCGCGACGACGTCCCGGGCGCCCCGGCGGGTCGCGACCGTATGGCGCGGGAGGCGCCGGAGGACTCCCGGTCGCGGATCGGAGGGAGTTCGGCGGCCTGGTTGTGGACGTCGTGGGTGACGCCGGGACCGGTGGGGTGCCGATGACGGCGGCGATGCGCACAACGACTGCCCCGGTAGCGGAAGTTGATCATGCGGGCGCACCGCAGCGGGCGCCCGCGGGACCGTCCCGCGCGCGGTCGGTGCAGGTCAGCGGCGGGGTGGGCGGATGCCGTCGCCACGGTGGGGAGCCGCTCCCGCCGGGCGGGGGGCGGTGCGGCAAGATAGGGGGGCATGGGGATCTTCGGGGGCGAGGGCCGGCTGGTCGGCGGTCGGTACCGTCTGGGTATACGGCTGGGCCGCGGCGGCATGGGCACGGTCTGGCGGGCCACCGACGAGCTGCTGGGCCGCCAAGTGGCCGTCAAAGAACTGCACTTGGACGAGGCGACCGCCGAACCCGAGGCGCGGGTGCAGCGCGAGCGGGCGATGCGTGAGGCGCGTACGGTCGCCGGGATCAAGCACCCGAACGTGATCGTCGTGCATGACGTCGTCGAGCAGGACGGCCGGCCGTGGATCGTGATGGAGCTCGTGGAGGGCCCGTCGCTGGCCGACCGGCTGCAGAGCGGCGGCCCGGTCGCGCCGCGCGAGGCGGCCCGGATCGGCGTGGCGCTGCTGGGCGCGCTGCGCGCCGCGCACGCCCGTGGCGTGCTGCACCGCGACCTCAAACCGGCCAACGTCCTGATGGAGTCCGGCACCGGCCGGGTCGTGCTCACGGACTTCGGCATCGCCCAGGTCCCCGGCGTCACCACGCTGACCGACGCCGGCGGTTTCGTCGGTTCGCCGGAGTACACCGCCCCGGAGCGGATGGCCGGCCGGCAGACCGGCCCCGAGGCCGACCTCTGGTCGCTGGGCGTGCTGCTGTGCGCCGCCCTCAACGGGGAGTCGCCGTTCCGCCGCGACTCCCTGGGCGGGGTGCTGCACGCCGTCGTGTACGACGAGATCGAACTCCCCGAGCCCGCCCGGCCGTTGCAGGCCGTGCTCGGCGGCCTGCTGGAGCGCGACCCGGACCGCCGGATGGGGCTGACGGAGACGGAGCAGCTGCTGCGCGGCTACCTCCACTCGGGCCGCGCCCCGGAGCGCGACCCGGCCGGGCCGGCCGTCCCCGGACCACCAGCAGGCCAAGGCACACCAGCAGGCCAAGGCACACCGGCCGTCCCCGGGACGCCGTTTCCGCGTGCGCAGGCTCCCGATATGCCGTTTCCGCGTGCGCAGGCTCCCGGTACGCCGTTCCCCGGGACCCCGCCCCTTCCGACGCCGGGCGGTCCCGGCGCCCCCGCTCCGCCGCACGACCGCCCCGTCAGCGGCCCGCCCGGTGTGCCGCTGCCCGGCGAGCCCGTGCCCGGTGGTCATCCGCCCGCTGAGGAGCCCCTGGCCGCCGCCCCCGCGCCCCTGGGGCACGCCTCCGGCGGCCCCGTCAGCGGGCCGCCCGGCGGGCGGGCCCCGGGCCTGCCGATCCGGGACGCCCTCGACGAGCGGGCGCTGGCCGCGGCGGCCCGCCCGCACACCGGCCGGACCCGTACGGCACTGCTGATCGCGCTCGCCGTCGTGGTGGTCGCCGGAGCCGGCGCCGGCATCACGGCCCTGCTGATGCGGCAGGGCGGCACCGACGGGGCCGCCGGCCAGGGCGGCCGGCCCGGCCACTCCCAGCAGGCCTCGCACACCGGCCCGCCGAAGAACGCCCGGCCGGGCACGCCCCGCCCCACGGGCACCGTCACCTCCGCGCCCTCCCCCGGTGCCACCGGCGGGGTCCCGGACGGCTACCGCCTCGTGAAGGATCCGGTCGGCTTCGCGCTCGCCGTACCGGTCGGCTTCACCCGCTCCTACGAGCACGACCGGGTCTACTACTCCTCCCAGGGCAGGCGGTTCCGGATCGGCGTCCAGCTGCAGAAGCGGGTACCGGAGGGGCCGATCGGCGCGATGCGCACCGCGGACGCCGAGGGCCCGGCCAACTACCGCGGCTACCGGTCGGGCCAGGTCACCGAGACCACGCACAACGGACTCCAGGCGGGACTCTGGGAGTTCGTCTGGGACGGCAGCGCGGCGGACGGCGGCTCGCGCTACACCTACGACCTCAGCTGGGACGAGAACGGCCGGATGATCGACGTGTGGATCTCCTCGCCGGTCGGCTCCCGCACCGAGGCCAAACGTCACTTCGACACCGCCCTCGACGCCTTCCGGCTGACCGGGACGTGACGGTCGAAGATCCGCCCCGGGGCCGCCGGGCCCGCGGTCGTCCCTGACCAGAGCCCTTACGGCCAGCGGATGCTGGCGCGATTGTGGGCGGCCGGTGAAAACCCGTTACTGCCGGGTACACAAAGCGTCCGGGGAGGAATACGCTCGCCGACATGACGGACTCGCAGGACACCGGAACCGCTGCCTCCACCGCCGCCGAGGCCCCCGAAGCCCCCGAGGCCCCCGCCGAGGCCCCCGCAGCGCCGACCGAGGGCAATCCGGTCGCGCCCGCCCCCGCGGGCAGCCGCACCGCCGCCGAGGTGGTCACCCCCGAGATCGCCGCCCGGCTCACCCGCGGCGTGCTCGGCAGTGGCCGTACGGCCAACCACACGCCGTTCACCGGCGAGAAGCTGGCCGACCTGCCGGAGTCCACCCCCGAGGACGTCGCCACCGCCTTCGAACGGGCCCGGGCCGCGCAGGAGCGCTGGGCCAGGGTCCCGGTCCGGCAGCGCGCCGCGGTCCTGCTGCGCTTCCACGACCTCGTCCTGCGCCGCCAGGCCGAGGTGCTCGACCTGATCCAGCTGGAGACCGGCAAGGCCCGGCTGCACGCCCACGAGGAGGTGCAGGCGGTCGCCGTCGCCGCCCGCCACTACGGCCGCAAGGCCCCCGCCTACCTCGGCCCCAAGCGCCACACCGGCGTCGTCCCGACCCTCACCAAGGTCACCGAACTCCGCCACCCCCGCGGCGTCGTCGGGCAGATCGCCCCCTGGAACTACCCCTTCGAACTCTCCATAGGCGACGCCCTGCCCGCCTTCGTCGCGGGCAACGCCGTGGTGATGAAGCCCGACACCGAGACCGCGCTGACCGCGCTGTGGGCCCGCGAGCAGCTCATCGAGGCCGGGCTGCCGGAGGACGTCTGGCAGGTCGTGATCGGCGAGGGCCCGGTCGTCGGCCCCGAGGTCGTCAAGCACGCCGACTACGTCTCCTTCACCGGCTCCACCCGCACCGGCCGCGAGGTCGCCCAGGGCGCCGCCGCCCGCCTGATCGGTGTCTCGCTCGAACTCGGCGGCAAGAACGCCATGCTGGTGCTCCGCGACGCCGACCTGGACAAGGCCGCGGCGGGCGCGGTCCGCGGCTGCTTCTCCTCCGCCGGCCAGCTGTGCATCTCCATCGAGCGGCTCTACGTCCACGAATCCGTCGCCGACGACTTCCTCGCGCGCTTCGCCGCCCGCACGAAGGCCATGCGGCTCGGCAACGCCCTCGCCTACGGCGCCGACATGGGCTCGCTGGCCGGTGAACGCCAGCTCCAGGCCGTCGTCCGGCACGTCGAGGACGCCGTCGCCAAGGGCGCCGAGCTGGTCGCCGGCGGCCGCGCGCGCCCCGACATCGGCCCGTTCTTCCACGAACCGACCATCCTCGACGGCGTCCAGGCCCCGATGGCCGTCTGCGACGAGGAGACCTTCGGCCCGGTCGTCTCCGTCTACCGCTTCCGCGACGAGGACGAGGCCGTGGCGCTCGCCAACGCCACGCCGTACGGCCTGAATTCCAGCGTCTGGACCAAGGACGGCCGACGCGGCCGGGCCCTCGCCGCCCGGCTGCGCACGGGCACGGTCAACGTCAACGAGTCGTACGCGGCCGGCTACGGCAGCGTGCAGTCGCCGATGGGCGGCATGGGGGACTCCGGCCTGGGCCGCCGGCACGGCTCCGAGGGCATCCTCAAGTACACCGAGGCGCAGACCGTCGCCCACCAGCGGGTGATGCCGCTCGCACCGGCCTTCGGGCTGACCGATGAGAAGTACGCCCGGTTCATGACCGCCGGCCTGCGCGCCATGAAGGCGTTCCGGCTGAGGTAACCACCCCCCACGGCAGCCCCGCCCCTCCGCCCCGAACAGCAGGGAGAGCCAGTGCCCCAGGAGAACTCTGCCCAGAGCCAGGACCCGGACGGCACCCGGACCGACGGCTACGACTACGACGTCCTCGTCATCGGCTCCGGCTTCGGGGGCTCGGTCTCCGCCCTGCGCCTGACCGAGAAGGGCTACCGGGTCGGCGTCCTGGAGGCCGGCCGCCGCTTCACCCGCGAGACGCTGCCGAAGAACTCCTGGGACCTCAAGAACTACCTGTGGGCGCCGGCCCTCGGCCTCTACGGCATCCAGCGCATCCACCTCCTCGGGAACGTCATGGTGCTGGCCGGCGCAGGCGTGGGCGGCGGTTCGCTGAACTACGCCAACACCCTCTACGTCCCGCCGAAGCCGTTCTTCGACGACCCGCAGTGGAAGGACATCACCGACTGGCAGGAGGAGCTGAAGCCGTACTACGACCAGGCCCGGCGGATGCTGGGGGTGCGGCTCAACCCGACGATGACGCCGTCCGACGTCCACCTGAAGGCGACCGCGGAGGCGATGGGCGTCGGGGAGTCCTTCCACATGGCGCCGGTCGGGGTGTTCTTCGGGGACGGCGACGACTCCGACGGCACGGTGCGGGCGAAGCCGGGCGAGGAGGTGCCGGACCCGTACTTCGGCGGTGCCGGACCGGCCCGCAGGGCGTGCACCGAATGCGGCGAGTGCATGACCGGCTGCCGGCACGGCGCGAAGAACACCCTCAACGAGAACTACCTCTACCTGGCCGAGAAGGCCGGTGCGGTGATCCACCCGATGACGTCGGTCGTCGCGCTCACCGAGGACTCCCGGGGCGGCTTCGCCGTCCGGACGCTCCCGACGGACGACAAGAAGAAGGGCGAGGGCAGGACCTTCACCGCCCGCCGCGTCGTCCTCGCGGCCGGCACCTACGGCACGCAGACACTCCTGCACCGCATGAAGGACAGCGGGCTGCTCCCGTACGTCTCCGGCCGCCTCGGCGCGCTCACCCGCACCAACTCCGAGGCGCTGGTGGGCGCCCAGACCGACAACCGCCGCTACCGCAAGCGGCACGGCGCGGAGAAGGCCGACTTCACCAAGGGCGTCGCGATCACCTCGTCGATCCACCCCGACGAGAACACCCACATCGAACCGGTCAGGTACGGCAAGGGCTCCAACTCGATGGGCGGGCTGACGATCCTCCAGGTGCCGTACCGCCCGGCGGGCCGGGTGCGGGGCTGGCTGGCCAACATGGCCCGCCACCCCTGGCTCGCCCTGCGCGCGCTCTCCAACCGGCGCTGGTCGGAGCGGACCATCATCGGCCTGGTCATGCAGTCCCTGGACAACTCGCTGACCACGTACCGGAAGCCGAGCGGCCTCGGCAAGGGCCTGCTCACCGCCCGCCAGGGCCACGGCGCCCCCAACCCGAACCAGATCCCCGAGGCCACCCGGGCGGCGACCCTGCTCGCCGAGGAGATCAACGGCTTCGCCGGCTCCAACGTCGGCGAGCTGATGGGCACCCCGCTCACCGCCCACTTCCTCGGCGGCTGCCCGATCGGCGACTCGGCGGCGACCGGCGTCATCGACCCGTACCACCGGCTGTACGGGCACCCCGGCATCTCCGTCGTCGACGGTGCCGCGGTCTCCGCGAACCTGGGTGTCAATCCGTCGCTGACCATCACCGCACAGGCCGAACGCGCGATGTCGCTGTGGCCCAACAAGGGCGAGGCGGACCCGCGGCCCGCCCCGGGGCGGCCCTACGAGCGGCTGTCCCCCGTGGAGCCGGTCCGCCCGGCCGTCCCGGAAAAGGCCCACGGCGCGCTGAAGCTGCCGTTCCTGGCCGTGCCGCCGGTACCGCCGAAGAAGTCCCTGGCGTAGTACGACACAGGGCCGTTGGGGAGTCGGTTCCCCAACGGCCCTGCGGCTCACGGCCTGTGGTTACGCGGCCGCGGCACCGTTCCCGTCCGTCTTACGACGGCGGACGACGAAGAGCGCACCCGCGCCCACGACCATCGCGACCCCGCCCACGAGGGCGACGGTCGGCAGCGCGGACGAGGAACCGGTCTCGGCGAGCTTGCCGGTGACCGGGAGCTCCTTCAGGTCGCCCTGCGGAGCCGGCTTGTTGGGCTGGTTCTTGCCCGGCTTGCTCTTGGCCGGCGGGACGCTGCCCGGCTTGCTGCCGGCGACCAGGACGTCGAAGTCGTACTCCGCGACGTCGGAGAAGCCGCAGACGTCGTCCTCGTTGTGGTACGCGCCGATGGTGAACGCGAAGCCGTAGCTGCCCGGGGTCTTGGCGTCGACCTTCAGGCGGAGCTTGGCGTCGGCGTACTCACCGGGCTTGAGACCGTCCACGGACGCGAAGTAGCCGTCCTCGTCGGTGATGGCCTCCCAGGCGTGGGAGTCCTCGTCGTACCACTGCACGGTCAGCAGCTTGGAGACGTCGTCGAAGTTGTGGGTGCTGATGGCGCCCAGCGCGACGTACGCGTCGACCGACTTCATCGCCTTGTCGGAGGTGTTGGTGGCGCGGAAGGTGAAGTTCTTCCAGCCGGAACCGGCCACGACCTTGCTCGGCAGACCGCGCAGCTCGGTGCTGATTGCCGTCTCGTCCGACTGCTCGGCGCAGGTGTCCTCGGTCGGCTTCCCGCTCGGCTTGGCGGTGGGCTTGGCCGAGGTGGTGGGCTTGGGGTCGCTGGTGGGCTTGGTGTCGTCACCCGGGGTGCCCGGGCCGCCCGACCCGTCCGCACCGCCGTTGCCGGTCTCACCACCGGTACCGGTCTCGCCGCCGGTACCCGTCTCGCCACCGTTCCCGGTCTCGCCACCGGTGGCGGTCTCGCCACCGGTCTCCTCGCCGGGCTTGGTCTCGTCGCCCGGGGTGGTCTCGTCACCGCCCGCCGGCGTCTCCGGCTGCGTCGTGGTGTCGTCGGTCTGGTCCTGACCGGGGGTGCCCGGCGTCGGCTCGGCGCTCGCGGTGGTCTCGGCGTCGGCGCCGGTGGCGAACGCGGCAGGGGCCGCCATCAGGGCGGCAGGGGCTATGACGGCCGTTGCAGCGGCAGCCGTCAAGGCACGGCGAAGCTTCATCGAGAAGACCTCTCGGGGTCCAATGTGCCGTGGGTCGGCACCAGTTGATAGCTGGCCGTCGCGTTGGGGGGCGCGGTATGGCCGTGCGATTTCACGTACATGACCGGTCATGGCCGAAAAAGGTTGCCCACTCGAACCGAATTCTTTCGGTGACCCCGGTCACATCGCTCACAGCCGCCGCACAGCCGGTCCACAGGCATCGCACAGTCGCCGGGCGGAGGGGGCCTGCGGGCAGCGGCGGAACGGACCGGCCGAGGGTGGTCGTGCGCCCGGCGTGCGCCCCCCTGGAGAGGGTCCCCGGCCCCATAGCGAAGGGCCCCGGATGCCGTCCGCGAGGGGGGTGCGGACGGCCACGGGGCCCTTGGCTTTCGGTGCCGGCGTCAGGGCAGCGCCGGCACCGAGGTGCGGCGCTGGGGGGGGGTAGCGCCGCTGGCTTACAGGGGTGGTGCGTGGTGCTCGATGGTGCGGTGCGCGCGGTGGTCCGGACCGATGCCGGTGCCGGGTCGTCGCGGTTCGCGGACACGCAGCACGGCAAAAGTCCGTACCAGGCGCGGTATGTCGTTCGTCAAGCATCGTCCTGGATACGCCTCACCTGGCGCAACCGTTTCGACCGGATGCGGTCGGTCCCGGGCGTCCCCAGGACCGACCACCCCATCGGATTGTGACCGGGCTGCTGTCCCCTGCTGACCGGTCACGGCACCGGAACGAGGTCCCACGACGCGGGCCGCGGAAGGCGGCCGGCGTCTCATCGCTCCGGTCTTCCGCCCGTGGGGCGGCGTCTACGCGTAGTCCTGCAGGCCGCGCCTGGCTGGCGTGGCACCGGGAACAACGAAGCCCCGCGGCGGCCGGTCACGCGCCGTACGGGTGAGTCGGCAACCGAACTCAGATGCGGCAGCTGCGCCGGGCGCACACTCCTTTGCCATGCGCCCCGCCTGCGCCCGCAACGCCCGGAACCGGCATCACACCGGCGCGACGGTGATCACGTCCGCCCCGAACCGACCGCCCACCGGCCGTCCGCCGACCGGAATCGACCCCTTCGGCGCACAAAACCGGCCACCAGCAGTCGCCGGCGGTCCGGCCGGCTCAGATCTGCCCCCGGGAGAGCTCCAGCAGGGTCATCGCCAGTGCGGTGCCCGGCTTGCCCAGCTGGTCGCGGTAGTGGGCGAGGATCTCCATCTCGCGGGAGAGGTTCACCCGGCGCCCGCCGGAGGTGATCCGTTCGCGCTGGATGACGGCCGAGACGGCCATCCGTTCCTGCACGAGACCGATGATCCGGCCGTCGAGATCGTCGATCCGGCGCCGGGCGTCGGCGATGAGCCCGGCGGCCTCCGGCGTATGGGCGCCGGTGTCGGGCGTCGGGGCGGGTGACGGTGAGGGTGCGGTTGCGGCGGCGCGGCCGGTGGTGGGACGGGTGGCCGGGCCGGCGGTCGAGGTGCTCATGTCCGTGTCTCCTGGGGGTGTGGCCCCGGAGCCGATGATCGAGATCCGGACAGACGCAGGCGCCCCGGACCTTGTCGGCCCGGGGCGCCTGGGAAGTTGCTCGTCAGTGGATCAAGCAGCACGACCATGGCAGCCGGACGGGCCGGTGCCATAGGTAAAGACGAAGGTCAGCTGCTGGAACATGGGCCACAGTATGAGCCCGTTAGAATCGAAAGTCCAACCCTGCTCCACACCGCCGGAAGGCCGCCGAAGTGCCATCAGCGCCCCCTGCCGCTGCCCCGGACGTCGTCCTCGTAGTCGACTTCGGCGCACAGTACGCCCAGCTCATCGCCCGCCGCGTCCGTGAGGCCCGGGTCTACAGCGAGATCGTGCCGTCCACCATGCCGGTGGCCGAAATGCTCGCCAAGAACCCCAAGGCGATCATCCTCTCCGGCGGGCCGTCGTCGGTCTATGCCGAGGACGCCCCCAGCCTCGACCGTGCCCTGTTCGAGGCCGGTGTCCCGGTCTTCGGCATGTGCTACGGCTTCCAGCTCATGGCCACCACCCTCGGTGGCACCGTCGACAACACCGGCGCGCGTGAGTACGGCCGTACCGCCCTGACCGTCTCCCGCACCGACTCCACCCTCTTCGAGGGCACCCCCGCCGAGCAGTCGGTCTGGATGTCGCACGGCGACGCCTGCTCCGCCGCCCCCGAGGGCTTCCGGGTCACCGCGTCCACGGACATGGTCCCGGTCGCCGCCTTCGAGAACGACGAGCGCAAGCTCTACGGCGTCCAGTACCACCCCGAGGTCATGCACTCCACGCACGGCCAGCAGGTCCTGGAGCACTTCCTCTACCGCGGCGCGGGCCTCCAGCCGAGCTGGACCACCCACAGCGTGGTCGAGGAGCAGGTCGCCGCGATCCGCGCGCAGGTCGGCAGCAAGCGGGCGATCTGCGGCCTGTCCGGCGGCGTGGACTCCGCGGTCGCCGCCGCCCTCGTCCAGAAGGCCATCGGCGACCAGCTGACCTGCGTCTACGTCGACCACGGCCTGATGCGCAAGGGCGAGTCCGAGCAGGTCGAGAAGGACTTCGTGGCCGCCACCGGCGTCCAGCTGAAGGTCGTCGAGGCCGAGGAGCGCTTCCTCGACGCGCTGGCCGGGGTCAGCGACCCCGAGCAGAAGCGGAAGATCATCGGCCGCGAGTTCATCCGCGTCTTCGAGCAGGCCCAGGCCGAGCTGGTCGCCGAGGCCGGCGCCGACGGCGAGGAGGTCGCCTTCCTCGTCCAGGGCACGCTCTACCCGGACATCGTCGAGTCCGGCGGCGGCACGGGCACCGCCAACATCAAGTCGCACCACAACGTGGGCGGCCTCCCCGACGACATCGAGTTCGAGCTCGTCGAGCCGCTGCGCCAGCTGTTCAAGGACGAGGTCCGGGCGGTCGGCACCGAGCTCGGCCTGCCCGAGGAGATCGTCCACCGCCAGCCGTTCCCCGGCCCCGGCCTGGGCATCCGCATCGTCGGTGAGGTCACCAAGGAGCGCCTCGACCTGCTGCGCGAGGCCGACGCGATCGCCCGCGAGGAGCTGACCGCGGCCGGTCTGGACCGCGAGATCTGGCAGTGCCCGGTGGTCCTGCTGGCCGACGTCCGCTCCGTCGGCGTCCAGGGCGACGGCCGCACCTACGGCCACCCGATCGTGCTGCGCCCGGTCTCCTCCGAGGACGCCATGACGGCCGACTGGACCCGGATGCCGTACGAGGTGCTGGCCCGCATCTCGACCCGGATCACCAACGAGGTCGCGGACGTGAACCGCGTGGTCCTGGACGTGACCAGCAAGCCGCCGGGGACCATCGAGTGGGAGTGATCGTCTGATCTCCCGATGATGTCAACGCAACGCCGTCGCTCATTCGTTTGAGCGGCGGCGTTGTCGTTCCCCCTCGGTACGCTGACTGCACAGGCGAGACTGCGTCGTATGGGAGCAATCATGAGCGCCGCACCCGAGTACGAGCTGGACGAGCAGTACAACTACCCCGTCCCGCCCCCGGGCGGCTGGACCGCGGACGACCTCGACCGGCTTCCGGACCTTCCTCCGCATACGGAGCTGATCGACGGGAGTCTCGTCTTCGTGAGTCCGCAGACTCGATTTCACTCGCGCACCATGCGCCTCTTGGACAATGCACTCCTGGCTCAAGCGCCGGGTCATTTGGACGTTGACCGGGAGATGGCCGTGCGGTTGGACGGCAAGAACCAACCGGAACCCGACATCGTGGTGTTCCGCCAGGAAGGCGTCACGGACGACGCGGACCAGACGTGGTACCGCCCGGAAGACGTCGTCCTTGCGGTGGAGGTCGTCTCGCCCGACTCCGTGGCGCGTGATCGCGAGGTCAAGCCTCACAAGTACGCAGCCGCCGGCGTCCCGCACTTCTGGCGGGTGGAGAAGAGCAACGGCCTCCCGGTCGTCTACGTCTATGAGCTCGACCCGGCGACCGGGGCGTACACGCCCACCGGCATCTACCACGACCGGATCAAGGTCTCCGTGCCCTTCCCGATCGACATCGATCTCACGGCGATCAACAAGCGGCGCTGAGAAGCGGCGCCGAGAAGCGGCGCTGGGGGGTAGCGGTTGACGGCATGCGGCCCGCGGCGGAGGATTGCTTCCGTATTACGGCAGTCTGAATCCGCTATATGGAAGTAAGTGGGCGCAGCAATGAGTACCAGCACGATCGCTTTCCTCGGTCTCGGCATCATGGGCAGCCCCATGGCGGTGAACCTCGCCAAGGCCGGGCACACCGTCGTCGGCTGGAACCGCAGCCCCGGCCGGGCGGACGCGCTGGTCGCGGCGGGCGGCAAGGAGGCCGGATCGATCGCCGAGGCGGTCCGGGACGCGGACGTCGTCATCACCATGGTCCCGGCGTCCCCGCAGGTCGAAGCCGTCGCCTACGGGCCCGACGGCATCCTGGAGAACGCCCGTCCGGGGACCCTCTTCATCGATCACTCCTCGATCACCCCGCAGACCTCCGTCGACCTGGCGAAGGCCGCAGCCGACAAGGGCATCCGGGTGCTGGACGCCCCCGTCTCGGGTGGTGAGGCGGGCGCCGTCGAGGGCGTGCTGTCGATCATGGTGGGCGGTGCGCGGGCCGACTTCGACGCGGCCCGGCCGGTCTTCGACGCGGTCGGCGCGACCGTCGTCCACTGCGGACCGCACGGCGCCGGCCAGACCGTCAAGGCCGCCAACCAGCTGATCGTCGCGGTCAATCTGCAGGCGCTGGCCGAGGCCGTGGTCTTCCTGGAGAAGTCCGGGGTCGACCTGGGAGCCGCGCTGGAGGTCCTGGGCGGCGGCCTGGCCGGTTCCACGGTCCTGGCCCGCAAGAAGGACGGCATCCTCGCCCGCGACTTCACCCCCGGCTTCAAGCTGGAACTGCACCACAAGGACATGGGCATCGTCACCGACGCCGCCCGCACCGTCGGCGCCACGCTGCCGGCCGGTGCCGTAGCGGCCCAGCTGATCGCCTCCGCGGTGGCCCGCGGCGACGGCGCCCTGGATCACTCCGCGCTGCTCCGCGGCGTCGAGCTGCTCAGCGGCTACGGGCGGGAGCAGGGGCGTAACGCGTAACGGGTAACCCGTAACGCCCCCGCCGTCGGCCGTGCACCGCCCGTACGGTCGCCGGCGGCGCTCGGCCGTTTCCGTCGTCGTCCCGTAAGGACGCCGGCGACGCTCAGCTGTTTCCGGCCTCCCGTGCGGCCGCTGCCAGGCGTTCCAGCGTCGTGGTCATGGCCGGGCCCATCCGGCGGGGATAGCCGGGGAGTTCGACCACGAGGCGGGGGAAGCGGGCGCGGGACCAGTCGTAGGTGTGCGTGACCCGGGTGGCGGCGGGGCCGTCCGCGGCACCGTCCAGGGGCGTCAGGACGTAGCGCCAGCGCTGGCCGCCGACGAGCCGGCGGCCGCGCAGCTCGCCCCAGGTCTCCCAGGCGATCAGCCGGTCCGGCTCGTACTCCACCACGACGTTCACCGACCGGTACGGGACCGGGCCCTGGGCCATCCCCATGGTGAAGCGGTCGCCCGGGCCGAGTGGCGACGGCCCCTCGGGGCGGCCGCGCAGCATCCCGGAGCCGTCCAGCGCGGCGTGCCGGGCCGGGTCCCGGAGGACGGCGAAGAGCCGTTCCGGTGCCGCGTCGATGTCCTTGCTGACCGACAGTGTCCTGTGGGCCGTCATCGTCCACCCCCTGCACCGACGCCGTCCGGCGACCGTCGCCGGCACCCGTCCGGTGCCTCACGTCCGGACGCCCATCATGCCGGTGCGCACCATCCGGGCACGTCGCGGGGCTGGTTACCTGGGGTAGCGGAGGGTAGCTTCCGCAGCGAGCCGCCCGAGCCAGGTACATGCCAGAAGGAGAACGGCGATGCCCGAACCGACGCCGATACCCACCGAAAAGCTGCAGTTCGCCATGCCGCCGACACACCAGACCGTCGAGGACGAGCGACGCCACCGCAAGGAGCGTCTGGTCGCGGCGCTGCGCCTCTTCGGGCGCTTCGGCTTCGAGGAGGGCGTCGCCGGGCACATCACCGCGCGCGACCCGGAGTTCCCCGACTGCTTCTGGGTGAACCCCTTCGGGATGTCCTTCAAGCTCATCACCGTCAGCGATCTGATCCTGGTGAACGCCGAGGGCAAGGTCGTCGAGGGCCGCTACCACGTCAACCAGGCGGCGTTCGCGATCCATTCGCAGGTCCACCAGGCCCGCCCGGACGTCATCGCGGCCGCCCACAGCCACTCCACCTACGGGCGGGCGCTGTCGGCCCTCGGTGAGCTGCTGGAGCCGATCACCCAGGACGTCTGCGCGTTCTACGAGGACCACGCGCTCTTCGACGACTACACGGGCGTCGTGGTGGACGAGGAGGAGGGCCGCCGGATCGCGGCCGCCCTCGGGCCGCACAAGGCGGTGATCCTGCGCAACCACGGACTGCTGACAGTCGGCGACTCGGTGGACGCGGCGGCGTGGTGGTTCATCACCATGGAGCGCTCCTGCCAGGTCCAGCTGACCGCGAAGGCCGCCGGAAAACCGGTCCTGATCGATCACCACAATGCCGTCCACACCCGCGAGCAGCTGGGCAACGACCTGGTCGCATGGATCAACTACCAGCCGCTGTACCAGCAGATCACGCGGAGCGAGCCGGATCTCTTCGACTAGGAGCCCGGCCCGACGCGTGAGTGTCCCCCGGACTTTGCCCGGGGGACACTGCGAGCGGCCCTCGCACTATGAGAACTCACGCCATACGGTCAGCCGTTGGGTTGGGGCGCGGCACAAAGCGCGGCACAAAGCGTGGTGCAAGGCGCGGTCACAGGTGTGGGAAGAGGTCCAGGAACGGGTCCGCGCCGGCGGAGATGCCACGGCTGAACGGCGAGTCGAAGTCCCAGACCAGGAACAGCAGGAAGGCGATCAACGCGCTGAAGAGGCCGGCCATCAGCATCTCCCGGCCCGACCGCCGGATCTGCAGGGTGAACATGATGCCCACGGAGATCGCACCGCCGGTGATCAGCCCGAACCACACCACCCCCGGAAGCGTCGAATCGGCCGCGTCCGCCCGGGCGTTGCGGGCCCCGTCGGCCACCCCGACCTGGTCGACCAGCGGCTGGTAGGACTGCCCTTCGAAGTCGTTGCGCGGGTGGTAGTCGGTCACGTCGGCACGGACCTTCGTCAGTAGTTCCGTGCCCCGCGGGGTGAGTTGGCCCTGGTCGGACATGACCGGCCACTCCTTGTGGACGACATAGGAGACGTAGGCGTCCACGTCCGAGCGGATCCGGTCCCGTACCGGCGCGGGATAGGCCCGGGCCCGCTCGCTGACCTCGTGCAGCGCCTGCGCCTCGGCCCGTACGGTGTCCTCGGCCGCGCTCCGGGCCTCCCAGACGCCCGCGATGGCCAGGCCCAGCACGATCGCGTAGACCACCCCCACCATCATCGTCAGGTACTCGATCACATCGGGTGTTTCGGTCGGGTCGTGGTCGTGGTCGTCGGCGATCCGGCGTTCCTTGAGGACCGTGATGATCAGGACGACGCCGCAGACCGCGGCCATGGCGATGCCCAGCACCAGCCATTGCGACATGGGGACCTCCTACGAGGAACGGCGCCCGGCGGAACCGGACGAGGAGCTCGAACGGGGACGGAGGGCGGCGCCGGCCAGCACGGCCGGGGCGGTGATCAGCAGGGTCGTGGTCACCATCGAGCGCCCGGCGTGCGCCTTGTGGTACGTCCGGGGGGCGTAGTTGCGGGGCAGCACGGGCGCGGGCGGGGCGGGGCGGCGGGGTTCCGGCCGCGGTGAGGGCGGCGGGTCAGGGGTGTGCGTGCGGGGGGCCGGTGAGGGGGGAGGGGGCGGCGGTGCCGGCGGTGACGGTGAAGGCGGTGGGGGCGGGAGAGGCGCGGGAGTTGGGGGTGGCGTCGGTCGGGGTGCGGGTGGGGACGGTGCGGGCTTGGGGTGGCGCGGGCGCGGGCGCGGGGTCGGCGGGCGGGACGGAGCGGGCGGCGGCGTCGCCTTGGTGCAGGGGAAGTGCCAGCCGTGGGGCATGGGGAAGCCGGTCGGTACGTCCACGGGCGGGGCGGTCCCGGCGTAGGCGCAATTGTCGCCGGCGGCCGAGCGGCCGTAGCCGCCCTCATGCCGGCTCTCCTGCCGGGCCTGGTAACGGCTCTCGTGCAGGCCCTGGTACCGGCTCTCGTGCCGGGCCTGGACGGCCATCCGCCCACCGGCGGTGGCCGGTTCGCCGGCGCTCACCGGGGCCGCGGCGGCGAACAGCGCCACCATCCCCGTCAGCAGGACGGCGGCCGCGGCGGCCAGGCAACCCGCCTGCCTGACCCTCGGGCGGTCCGGTCCGTGTCGTCGTGGGTGGTGTCGGTGCGGTGGTGCAGCTTCGTGTATTTGGCACACGGCGAGAGCTTGCGCAGCGGGCGAACGGCTCAGCCGTGACCGCGCCCCGGTTCGCCCGAATAGGGGAAGTGTCGGCTTTCCGCGCTCGCCCGCCGAGCGGAGGTGCGGAAGGCGGGGCGGGGGAGGGGAGGGGAGGGGAGAGGGGCGTGGTGCGGGCTGGGCCGTGGCGGCGGGACGACGTACCGACGCCGCGTCGACGTACGGATGTCGCGTCAGCGCACCGATGTCACGTCAACGTACCGAGGCCGCGTCAACGCACCGATGTCGCTACCACCCGGCACCAGCTGGACGTTTGCTGTCGGCGTCGCCGATTGAGGCACAATTCGCCTTTACACGGGACCAGTTGATGGCAGCGGTGGCGGGACGGTAACGGACGTGTCGGTTGATACGGCGGGCAGCATGGCCGGAACGGGCGAGCCGGAGGGCAGCGCGGAGCGCGCCGACGGTGATGAGTGCCGGTGCGGACGGTGCCCGCACGGCGCCCGGACGGGCCACCGGCAGGCGGTCGCCGCGTTCGTCGCGCTGCGCGAGGACTTCGCCGCCGGGCGCGGCGTCCCGGCCGGACTCGCGCGCTCGGCCGGCGCCGCCCGGCAATGGGTCTCCGACGAACTGACCCTGTCGGCACGGGAGCTGGCCAGGCGCGGTGCCGCCGAGGGCGTCGCCTGGCTGACCGCCGTGCGGTGGCGCACCCTGCTCGTGGTCTGGGGCGCCGTGGTGGCCCTGCTGGTCGGTGAGGCGCTGACCGCGATCGGCGCCGGCTGGACGGTGTTCCGTACGGCGGCACTGCTCGCGGCCGTCCTGCTGGCGCTGGGGGTGACGGCGGCGGCCTGGCTGCACCGGTCGCACGGCGGGGCGCTGGCGCCGCTGATCGGGGAGGACGGCCGGCTGTCGACCTCGCGGACGGTGGCCGCGGCCTGGGCGGCGGTCGTGCTGTACGCCGTGCTGATCATGGCCGTCCGGCTGGCGTTCGCGACCGGCCCCGACGAGCGGCACCGTCTGCTCCGCGGCCTGGCACTTGTCCACTCCGGTACGGCGCTGGGGCTGCTCGGCCTCGTCTGCGGGGTGGCGGTGCTGGCGTACGGGCTGGTGGCCGTGCGGGTACGGACCGGGTGGCTGCAGAAGGTGCCCGCGGAGCGGCCGCGGGGCGCCGATCTGCTGACGGACGATGCCGGCCGCGGCAGCTTCCTGGACGTGCAGTACGTCCTGGCCAACGCCGCGGTGCTGGCGTTCGCCCTGGTCCGGCTGGCCAGGCAGCCGGAGCAACTGCCGCGGCTTCCCTGGGGTTTGGTGGCCCTGGCCGGCGTCTCCGGGACGGCGTACCTCGCCGGAAAGCTGGTGACCGGCGGGCGGCCGGTGATCCTCTCGGTGGTCCGCGCCCGCGAACTGGGTGATCTCGCGGCGCCGGTCCGCACCGGCGACGACATCGAGATCCGCGGCGCCGGTTTCGTCCCCCCGGGAGCGACCACGCCCGACCGGCTGGCCCGCACCGTCGTACGGATCGGCGCGGTCCACGTCCCCGTGCCGCTGGTTCCGGTGGCCGGCGGCTTCGCCAACCCCACGGACGGCGTGCTCACGGTCCCGGTCCCGGTCGACGTCGAACCGGGCCGGGTGGAGGTCCGGGTCATCACGGCGGCGGGAGTCGAGACGGCGGCCTTTCCGATCGACGTGGTGGACTGAGCGATCGAGGCGGGGGCCGGCCTATTGAGGTGGGTTCCTGGGCGATGGGTGCGTCCATGGCCGCGGTGTGGGTTGCTGGCCGATCGACGTGAGTTCCCGGCCCATCGACGTGTGGTCCTGGCCGGCGGGCGTGGTTCCTGGCCGATCGATGTGTGTTCCTGGCCGATAGGTGTGGGTTCCCGGCCGATCGACATGGGGGACTGAGCCCCCGGGTGTCGATTCTGTGTGCGGCAGTCGCCGGAAGTGCAGCGGTCCGTTGAACCTCTTGCGCAGGTGCGTACGTACCTCCCTCTGAGGCGCGGGTGCGGGCACAATCGTCGCTCCCGGTGGCAACGGAGAGGCGGACGTCATGGTTCACGCGAATCGCACGATCGGTGCCGACTTGGCGGGCTCGGGCACCGACGGCCCTGCCGCCGGACTGCGCGGACCACTGGCGCGCCACGCGCTGCTCCCACTGCGCCTCTTCCTGGGCGTCACCTTCCTCTACGCGGGGATCGACAAGCTGACCGACCGGGCCTTCCTGGCGGCCGGCGGGTCCGGTTCGCTCGGCGAGATGCTGCGTCAGGTCCATGACGTGGCGGCCCTGCCGCAACTCGTCGACCTGGCAGAGAAGAGCCCGGTGGGCTTCGGTTACGCCATCGCCGCGGGCGAGCTGGCGGTCGGACTGGGGACGCTGGTCGGATTGCTGGGCCGGCTCGCGGCGTTGGGCGGTGCGCTGATCTCGCTGACGCTGTGGCTCACCGTGAGCTGGGCGACCACGCCGTACTACTACGGCAACGACCTCGCCTACCTGGTGGCCTGGCTGCCGCTCGTGCTGGCCGGCACGCCGCGTTTCTCCCTCGACGCGGCCCTCGCCAATCGCCGCAAACGACACGGTGCGCAGCTGTTCGGCTAAGGACACCGGTCGGACGCCGGTCAGGACACCCGTCGGGACGCCGCTCGGGACACCCGTCGGGCCCAGGGAATTATGGGTGCTGTGTCGTGGGTGCCTCCTCGGCGCGGTCGGTGCGGTTGGCGTGGTCGGTACGGTCGGTGCGGTGGCGGCGGATCGTGGCCCACACGGCGGCGGTGATGCCGGAGAGGAGGAGGCCCGCGGGGAGCGCCAGAAGCAGCCAGGGGCCGGGCGCATCCCAGACATCGAGGGCGTCGAGGCCGTAGCCCGTGCCGAGGGTGAGGGCGGTGACGCCGGAGATCAACCGGGCCGGTTCGAAGGGGTGGCGCTTCACTGGGGGGCTCCCTCGCGGGTCGGGGTGGCCGGTGCCGCGGCCGGTCGCGGGGCGGCGGACGCCGTGGGCCGGCCGGCCGGCGGGGCGGGCGTCGGTGAGACGGATGCCGACGGGGCCGGGGCGGGGGCCGGGACCGGGGTGGCGCGTTGGATGTCGACCTGGCCGGCACCGACGCTGAGGTCCAGGTCGAGCACCCCGTGCGGCTTCTCGCCCTGCTTCAGGTCTTCGGCGGGCAGCGTGATCGTCTTGTCCTGACCGCCCGCCAGCAGTTCCACGTGCTCGGCCGCTTCGCCGGGCAGCCGGATGTCGCCCAGGCCGACCGATATGTGCAGACGGGTGGTGACGCCCGGCGGCAGGATCACCTGGAGGCGGCCGGCGCCCACCTCGGCGCTGGTGTGGACCGTACGGCCGCCCTTGAGGGACAACGCGCCGAGGTCCAACTCGCCTGAGCCGGAGCCGAGTGCGTAGTGCGACTGCACGGCGGCGACGGTGGTCGGGGCCCAGCTGCGGTCCTGCCAGTCGGCCGTGAAGGTGCGCGGCAGCACCGTCACGCCGGCCAGCGTCAGGGCCGTCAGCACCATCAGGAAGACCGTGCCGCCGCCGGTCCGCCCGAACCAGGCACTGAGGACCAGCCCCAGGCCGAAGACGACCAGCGCGGCGGCCAGGCCCGCCTGGACGGACGGTACGAAGGTGTGGTGTCGGGCGAGGGCGGTGCCGGCGCCGCCGAACAGGGCGAGCAGGAAGGTCCAGCCGCCTATCGGGCGGCCGGGGCGCCGGATTCTGCGGGGGCTGCGGGCAGGGTGGGCGCCGCCCGCCGGCATGTGCGGTCCCGGCGGCCGGCCGGCGCCGGACCAGGCGTCCTGACCGGAAGCGGTGGCCGCGCCCGCGCCATGGGTGAAGCGGTAGGTGAGGTCCAGGGGGAGCGGGGTGGTCTCGGGGCCCCACAGATAGCCGCCGCCGCCCGAGCGCGGATCGCGCCACCAGGAGGGACTGGCGGGCACCGGCGGCGCCTTGGTCTCCGGCGGGGCGTCGGCCACCGCCTGGGCCGTGGCGGCGTCCATCGACTCCGGGCCCTGGGCCGCCGCCTGCCGGCGCCGCCGCGACCAGTACGCCGAACCGCCCACCGCCAGCAGCAGCATGATGGCGAACGACATCATGCTGCCCTTGGCGAGCGTGGTCAGGAACAGTCCGCAGCCGACCAGCGCGAAGAGCAGGGCGGTCAGCGCGGAACCCTCGACGCGGCCGGACAGCAGTCTGCGGCCCTCGTTCTCCTCCTCGCCGTCGAGGGGGATCGCCAGCCACGCGAAGCCGTAGAGGATCAGGCCCACGCCGCCGACGGAGAGCACGGCCAGCACGATCCGGAAGATGACCGGGTCGAGGTCCCACTGCCGGCCCAGCCCGCCGCACACCCCGGCAACGACCTTGTGCCGCCGGCTGCGGCGCAGCGGCGGATGCGGTGGGGTGGGGCCGGCGGGGTCGGACGGTGCCGGCTCCGCGACGGGGGCTGCTTCGTTCATGGGCCCATGGTGACAAGATCCACGCGGCCGCGACATCCGTGAAAACCCTGGCAGATCCCTGAGATCCGTCGCCGGCATCCCCGAGACCTCTCGGGGCCGTGCGGAAATCCCCCGCCGGCGGGCATATGCCACGAGCTCCCGCCCGGACCGGCGGACACGAGTCGGCCTGCGGTGGGCCGCGGTCTGACCGCCGGCGCCGGAGACTATCGTTGCGCCTCGGATACGTACGGGTTTCCGGAGGGGCGTGCGGTGGCGGAGGCGGCGTCGGTGGACGAGGGGCGACTGGTCGCCGGGCGGTATCGCCTGGTTGAGCGGATAGGCCAGGGCGGTATGGGCACCGTCTGGCGGGCCCGGGACGAACTCCTCGGGCGTCAGGTCGCCGTCAAGCGCCTGCATGTGTCGCCGCAACTGGAGGCGGACGAACTGGCGACCCGCCATGAGCGCACCACCCGTGAGGCGCAGGCCGCGGCGCGCATCAACCACCCCAACGTCGTGGGCGTCCACGACGTCGTGGACGACGCCGGGCTGCCCTGCATCGTCATGGAGTACGTCCCCTCCACGACCCTCGGCGACGCCATCAAGGAGGCCGCGCGGACCGGTGGTTCGGTCACCCCGCGCGAGGCCGCCAGGATCGGCCGCGGCATGATCGCGGCGCTGCGGGCCGCGCACTCCGCCGGTGTGCTGCACCGCGACGTCAAGCCCGGCAACGTGCTCCTCGGCGAGGACGGCCGGGTCGTGCTCACCGACTTCGGCATCGCGGTCGCCTCCGGGACCTCCACCCTCACCAAGACCGGCGAGCTGGTCGGCTCCATCGACTACTTGGCGCCGGAACGCGTCAAGGGCGGCACCCCGGGCCCCGCCTCCGATCTGTGGGCGCTGGGCGCGACGCTCTATCAGGCGGTCGAGGGACGGCCGCCGTTCCGTAAGAACACCGCGGTCGAGACGGCCTACGCGATCGCCATGGACCCGCTCGACCCGCCGCGCAACGCCGGGCCGCTCACCTCGCTCGTCGAGGCGCTGCTCGCCAAGGAACCGGAGGACCGGCCGACCGCCGAGATCGTCGAGCAGGCGTTGCGGGCCGCCGAGACCGACGCGGAGACCGCGCTGCTCGGCTGGCCGCCGCTCGCCCCCGGGTCGGCGGGCGAGGAACCGGCCGCACCGGACGAGCGCTCGGAGGCGACGACCCGCGCGGTGCCGCACACGGGCGGCGTACCGACCCGCCCGGGCCGCGCCGGAGCAACCACCGGTACCGGAACGGGCCTGCCCGTCGACGGCGGCGTCACGGGCCGGGTGGCCCTCCCGGACGGCGGCCTCGGCGGCCGTCCGGGCGTACGAGCCGGCGCCCCCGCGTCCCGTAAGCGGCGGGGCGGCCGGGGCGTGGCCCTGAGCATCGCCGCGGTGCTGGTCGTCGGCGGCGGCGCGGGAACGGCCTGGTATCTGACGCAGGGCGAGGAGCCCGCCGCGGCCGGCAAGGTGACGGGCGACAAGGCGGCGGGTGACAAGGGCGTGCCCGTGATGCCGGGCGTGCCGAGCAGCAGCATCGGACCGCCGCCGCCCCTCCCGGCCGGCTACCACAAGGCCGTCGAACGCGGGCTCGGCGTCACCTTCCCGGTGCCCGACGGATGGCGGCGCCAGGTCAAGGACGGCGGCCGGCAGATCGTCTACGCCTCCAACGCCGAACTCGCCCAGCTCACCGTCAGCGTCCTGGACTTCTCCTCGGCCGATCAGGTGCAGCACCTCAAGGACGTCGAGGCCGACTTCAGGAAGCTGTACCCGGTGTACAGCCGGCTGCGCCTGCAGGACACGGTCTTCCAGGGAGACCCCGCGGCCATCTGGGAGTTCACGTTCGGCGGCCGGGCCCGCACGTACCGCGGGATCGACCTGGGCTTCGGACGCGAGGGCGACAAGGAGTACGCGCTCTACGTCTCCGCGCCCGCGGCGAACTGGACGAAGTTCGAGAAGGTCTTCTCGGACGTGAAGGACGGCTTCCGCAAGAGCGCGCCCAAGAGCTGACCCCCTGACCGGCTCAGGGGAACCTCAGGGCCGGTTCAGGGTCGACCCTGATGCCCCGGGCGCCCGGCGCGTGTGACGATCGGGGACATGACCACCGCACCACCGCGCGCCGAGACGATCTACGCCCCGGCGCCGGACCCCGACGAGCCGCCCGTGCGCAAGCTCTACCGCAGCGCCGACGGGCGGCTGCTCGGCGGCGTCGCGCGCGGCCTCGCCGGGCACCTCGGCCTGCCGGTCTCCTGGGTGCGGATCGTCTTCGTGGCCCTCTTCATGGCCGACGGCATGGGCGCCCTGCTGTACGCCGCGTTCTGGTTCTTCGTCCCGCTGGGCGTCGGGGGCGTGGAGCACCGGCAGCCCGCTCCCGGCGACGGCAGGCGGCGGCTGCTGACCCGCCGGCCCGACCGGGGGCAGGTCTTCGCGCTGATCGCCCTGCTGATCGGCGCGGCCGTGGTCGCCTCCCGCTTCCAGCTCGGCCAGGCCGACGGCTATCTCTGGCCGGTGCTGCTGATCGGCGCCGGCGTCGCCCTGGTGTGGCGTCAGGCGGACAACTCCCGGCGCGCCCAGTGGCTGGAGCTCGGCCGCCGCAAGGGGCTGCTGCCGGTGCTGCGCGGCGCGGCCGGGGTGCTGTTGGTCTGCGTCGGCGTGACCGGCATCGTGGTGCTCCAGGGCTCGGTGCGGCACCTCGGTTCGGTGCTGCAGGCCGCGCTCGCCGTCCTCGTCGGCATCGCCCTGCTGGCCGGCCCGTATCTGGTGCGGATGGCCCAGGACCTTTCCGAGGAGCGGCTGATGCGGATCCGCGCCCAGGAGCGCGCCGAGGTCGCCGCCCACGTCCACGACTCCGTGCTGCACACCCTCACCCTGATCCAGCGCAACGCCGACGACCCCCGCGAGGTGGCGCGGCTGGCCCGGGCCCAGGAACGCGAACTGCGCGCCTGGCTCTACAAACCCGAGGGCCGCGGCAAGGAGGAGGACGAGGAGCCGGCCACGCTCGCGGAGGCGGTCCGCAAGGCCGCCGCCGAGGTGGAGGACCACCACGGCGTCCCGATCGAGGTCGTGGTCGTCGGCGACTGCCCGCTGGACGAGGCGCTGGGCGCCCAGATGCAGGCCGCGCGCGAGGCGATGGTCAATGCCGCCAAATACGGCGGCGAGGGCGGCGCGGTCCAGGTGTTCGCCGAGGTGGAGGGCTCATCGGTCTTCGTCTCGGTGCGCGACCGCGGTCCCGGGTTCGACCTGGACGCCGTTCCCGCCGACCGGATGGGCGTCCGCGAGTCGATCATCGGCCGTATGGAGCGCCACGGCGGCACCGCCCGGCTGCGTTCCGCCCCCGAGGGCGGCACGGTCGTCGAGCTGGAGATGGAGCGCACCGCGCAGGAGCCCGACGCATGACCGGGCCGGGCAGGACACGGGATGATGACCGGGCAGACCACGAGGGACGGACGGAAGACATGAGCAGCGAGGGCGTGCAGCAGGACGGCAACGGCGGGGCGGAGGACGGCGACCGCACCGTACGGGTGGTGTTGGTCGACGACCACCGGATGTTCCGTACGGGCGTTCAGGCCGAGATCGGCGAGACCGAGCGGACCCGCGTCGAGGTGGTCGGCGAGGCCGCCGACGTCGACCAGGCGATCACGGTCATCACCGCTACCCGCCCCGAGGTCGTTCTGCTGGACGTCCACCTCCCCGGGGGCGGCGGCGCCGAGGTGCTGCGCCGCAGCGCCACGATGATGGCCGACCCCGAGAAGCCGGTCCGCTTCCTCGCCCTGTCGGTCTCCGACGCGGCGGAGGACGTCATCGGCGTCATCCGTGGCGGCGCCCGCGGCTACGTCACCAAGACGATCACCGGCACGGACCTGATCAGCGCGATCTTCCGGGTGGCGGACGGCGATGCGGTCTTCTCCCCGCGGCTGGCCGGCTTCGTCCTGGACGCCTTCGCCTCGACGGACGCCCCGCCGATCGACGAGGACCTGGACCGCCTCACCCAGCGCGAGCGCGAGGTGCTGCGGATGATCGCCCGCGGCTATGCGTACAAGGAGTGCGCGAAGCAGATGTTCATCTCCGTGAAGACGGTCGAATCGCACGTCTCGGCGGTGCTGCGCAAGCTCCAGCTGTCCAACCGCAACGAGCTGACCCGCTGGGCCGCGGCCCGCCGCCTGGTCTGACGGACGGGGCGGCCCGGGAGACAGCACACGCGGCCGCAGGCACGGCGGGCGGGCGGCGCGGGGACGGCGGGACGGAGGTCACACGGACCTCACACGCACCACACGGGACGTGCAGGGGGTGTGAAGAAGGGCGTAAAGAAGGGCCAAAGACGGGCAACCAGGACCACGCGGATCGCCATCTAAGGGCGCGGAGAGGCTCACTGCCGAAGGCGGGGCCCGAACCACCCCACCCCACGTCCTTCGCGTCATGCGTTCCTGGAAGCGAGTTCCCGATGAGCCTGACGGGCACGCCCTTCTTCCTCACCTCGATCGCGCTGCTGGTCATCGCCGTCGTGCTGCCGCTCGCCATCTGGAGCCGGATAGCCGGCCCGCCGCTGCTGCGCGGTCTCGCGCGGCTGCTGATGCTGCTGTTCGCCCAGATCACCGCCATCACTGTGGTGTTCGTCCTGGTCAACAACGCCAACAACCTCTACGACACCTGGGGCGACCTGCTCGGCACCGACAGCCACGTCGCGGTCGCGAAGGACCTCGGACCGGACGGCATGGGCGGCCGGCAGATCAAGAACCAGCCCCGGCAGATCCAGCAGTTCCGGCCCGCCGACGACCCGAAGGTGGGCCCCGGCGTCCAGATGACCAACCTCAAGGGCCGCATCTCGGGCGTGGTCGGTGAGGTGTACGTCTGGCTGCCGCCGCAGTACAACGACCCCGCGTTCAGGAACAAGAAGTTCCCGGTCGTCGAGCTGCTGCCCGGGTACCCCGGGTCGGCGAAGGCCTGGTTCGGCGCCCTGCACGTCGCCGAGCAGCTCGGCCCGAAGATGCAGCGCGGCGAGATCAAGCCCGCCATCCTCGTGGCGCCGCGCACCACCCTCCTCACCGGCGCCGACACCGGCTGCGTCAACATCACCGGCAAGGTCAACGCGGACAGCTGGCTGACGGTCGACGTCCGCCAGATGATCGTCGACAACTTCCGGGCCGGCGACCGGCCGCACTCCTGGGCCCTGGCGGGCTACTCGGCCGGCGCCCACTGCGCCGCCAAGCTGGCCCTGGCCCACCCGGACCGCTACCGCGCCGCGGTCGCCATGTCCGGTTACAACGACCCGGCGCTGGAGCCCGATTCGCTCGCCGGCAAGGACCCCACGCTGCGCGTGCAGTCCAACCCGCTGCACATCCTGAAGGCCGCCAACGCGGCCGGCCGCCCGCCGCGCACCGCCCTGTACGTGTCGGGCGCGGCAGGCGACGGCTATCAGGCGGGCCTCGGCCTCCAGCAGCTCGCGAAGCGCCCGACGACGGTCACCGTGCACCAGATAGCGGCGAACGCCGGCGGCCACACCACGGTGGTGTGGCGCAACCAGGTGCCGGAGATCTTCCGCTGGCTGGGCCTGCAGCTGCGGGCCTGAGCCAGCAGACTGGCCCCCGATCACCGGCCCTCGATCACCGGCCCTCGATCACCGGCCCCGACCACCGGCGCCGGGCGACGTGCCCCCCCGGGTGCCGGCGGTGTGGCTCCCGGCGCCGGCGGTGTGGCTCCCGCACGCCGGCCGCGTGGCCCTACGCCGGCCGCGTGGCCCTACGCCGGCCGCGTGGCGCCCGCGAAGGGCATCTGGTCGATCGGCGCGATCCGCACCGGCGCGCCCGGATGCGGCGCGTGGATCATCTTCCCGTCACCGATGTAGAGCCCCACGTGACTGACGGCCGTATAGAAGAACACCAGGTCCCCGGGCGCCAGTTGGGAACGGTCGATGCGCGGGCCGGCGTTGATCTGGGTGTAGGTCGTGCGCGGGAGGGAGACCCCGCCCGACCGCCACGCGGCCTGGGTAAGCCCCGAGCAGTCGTACGCGGCGGGCCCGGTGGCTCCCCAGACGTACGGCTTGCCGAGCGCCGCGTAGGCGAACGCGACCGCCCGGGCGGCCCGTGCGTTGGGCGCCTGCTGCGCGGAGGCGGTGGCCGCGGCCGCCGAGCCGGTGGGGATCCCGCCGAGCAGACCGCCGTCCCGCCCGCCGCCCCCGCGGTCCGCCCGGCCGCCCGCCGTCCCGGCCCGGGAGCCGTCCCGTCCGGCCATCCGGCCCCGCTGTTCCGCCGTCAGCCGGGCCAGCAGCTGTTCCGCGGCGTCCAGTTTCCGGACGACGGTGACCCGGTGCTTCTTCAGCGTGGACTCGTTCCGGGTCAGCCGTTCCGCGGTCTCCTCGGCCCGTTGCCGGACCTGCCGCACGCTGCCGAGCCGGCGCGCGTACCCGGCCACCGCGCTCGCCTGGTGGGCCCCCGTCCGCTCCAGCACCGCGGCGCCGTCCAGATAGCGCTGCGGATCGGCGGACAGCAGCAGCCGTACGGTCGGGTCCACACCGCCGGAGCGGTACTGGGAGGCGGCCAGGGCGCCCAGCCCGGCCCGCGCGGTGTTCAGCTTCTGGGTCCGGCGGGCGGCCTCGTCCTGCAGTCTGCTCAGCTCCTCGCGTGCGGTCTTGGCGGCTTCCTGCGCGCCGTCGTACTTCTGTGTGGCCACCTCTGCCTCCTGGTACAGCGCATCGACCCGGCCCTTGACCTGGGCGGGGGTGGAGAGGTCCGCCGCCTGGCCGGTGCCGTCGAACGCGGTGGCGGTGGCGGCGCCGGCGAGGGCCAGCGTGGCGGCCGTACGGGCGGTGCGCGCGGTGCGCGAGCCGCCGGTGAGCGAGGCGAGCGGATGCTGCCTGGGCTTGCGGTGCGAGGCCACGGTGGCCGTCACTTCCTTCCCTTGCGGCGGGGCGGGAGTCGGCCGCCTGGAGGAGGACGCTAAGCCCGGCTGTCACGGGGGTGGGCGCACTTGCGCGGCATTGTCCGGTTTCGACCGCTGCCGGAACGCGGCTGACCGGAGCGTCATCGCCCGGTCGCCGGGGCCGCTCCGCGCTGACCGAAGCGGCGAATGTGGACGCCCTGCCGGAAAGCGCGTGCTATGCGGCGGATACGATCCGGCCCCATGGACGTAGTCATCAATATCTTCGTCGGCCTGCACATCATCGGCATCGCCTCCCTGCTGGGCGGCTTCCTGACGCAGATGAAGGCGATGGGTGCGGGCACCGCCCGGTTCGTTCCGGCCATGCTGCACGGCGCGCTGACGATGCTGGTCACCGGCATCGTGCTGGTCGGCCTCAACCAGGCGCAGGACCACCCGGTCAACAACATCAAGATCGGCATCAAGATGGCCGTCCTGGTGGTGATCCTGGCGCTGGTCTACGTCAAGCGGGACGAGGAGCAGATCGACAAGGCGCTGTTCGGCGCGGTCGGCGGCCTCACGATGGCCAACATCTTCATCGCCGTCCTCTGGACCTGAGAACGCCGGCCGGCCCTGCGAACGCCGGCCGCCGGAGCCGGGCCCGTAGTGCCCAGGGCCCGGCAACAGCGCCCCCCACAGCAGCACACCGCGCGGTCATCGCACTCCGGGATCCGGAGGCGAGGGCCGCGCGGTGGCGTGTGGGGGGTGTCCGTGGGGGGTGGGCCAAGGGGGAGCGGGGGCGGGCGTCAGCCCAGGCGGACGCTCCCGTAGATCGGCATGTAGTAGATCGACTCCTCCCGGACGTTCGCGCCCGGGTGCGGTGCGTGGATCATCTTGCCGCCGCCTATGTACATGCCGACGTGGCTGATGTCGTCGAAGAAGAAGACCAGGTCACCGGGTTGCAGGTCCTTGGTCGCCACCCGCTGGCCGACCTTGACCTGTTCCCAGGTGGTGCGCGGCAGATCGACCCCGGCCGCCTTCCACGCCGCCTGGGTCAGCCCCGAGCAGTCGTAGGACGAGGGCCCGGTGGCGCCCCAGACGTACGGCTTGCCGATCTGGGCGCGGGCGAACGCGAGGGCCTTCTCGGCCTTGGTGGACTGCGAGCCCCCGGTGGAGCCGCCGGTGTCCCCGCCGGTCTGGCCCCCGGTGGAGCCGCCGTCGTGCTGCCGCTGCCGCTCGCGCTCCTGCTGCTTGCGCGCCTCCTCCTCGGCCCGGCGCTTGGCCGCCGCCTCCTTCCGGCGCTCCAGTTCGGCCAGCCGCGCCTTCTCCTGGGCGGTCAGCCGGGACAGCAGCTGCCGGGCCTCGGCCAGCTTCTGCTGCACGGAGCGCTTGGACTCCTTCAGTGCGGCCTGCGAATTCTGCAGCTGATCCAGGCTGCGGGACGCCTCGGCCCGCTGGCGGGCGGCCGCCGCGGCCTGCTGCTGGTAGTCGGTGACGGCCTGCTGCTGCCGCCCGGTCAGCCGCTCCATCAGGTGGCTGCGGTCGAAGAACTGCTGCGGGTCCTTGGCGAGCATCAGCTGCGCGGTCGGGTTCATCCCGCCGGTGCGGTACTGCGCCGAGGCGAACGTCCCGAGCTCCCGCCGGGACGCGTTCATCTTCTCGGCCCGCTTGGCCGCGGCGTCGAGCAGCCGGTCCACGGTCTCGCGCTGGTGATCGGCGCGCTCCTTGGCGGCGTTGTACTTCTGGGTGGCCACCTCGGCCTGCCGGTAGAGGCCGTCGACCTTCTGCTTGACGTCTTCGATGGTGGGCCGGGGGGCTCTGGGGGCGGCGTCGGCGGTCTGCGAGAGCAGGGTGACCGAGGCGAGTGCGGCGGTGGTGAGCCCGGCCGCCGTACGGCGGCTCCCGGGCGAGACGAGAACGCTGGTGCGCGGCTTGCGATGGGACGCCAAGGCCGGCAACTCCTTCCGTGGACCGCCTACCGGGTTAGCTGTCGGGTTCGGGCGGTGTCGCTGACGGAAGGCCGTGCCCTACGGTCCGTACGTCCGCTGGCGTCGGTCGGACGGATCGATTCACCCCGGTGTTGCTGGTGGGTCCCCGGCTCCGGGTGACCCGGGCGTGACCGGAGGGACACGTCGCGGGCAGGGCCGGACTCGGCGTCGGCGGCCCGTGCGAACGCTGTCGTCCGCGGGGAGGCGGGCTGCCTGAGCGAGGACGTTAGCCAACTCGTGTGGCTCCTGTGAAGGCTGATGTTCGATATGCCCGAAACCTTTTCGTGACCTGAGAGATGTCGTTCCGTTTTCGGGCGGTGTGTGCGGCCGCCGTCCGCAACGCCCGTTCTCCGGCCGTCCCGGCCACTTGTCCACAGTCCCCGGCACGCTGTCGGTGCGGCGGCCTAGACTCGGTGGGCGATGAGCAGCCTCTTTGACGACAGCTTCCTGGCGGACCTCGGCCACAAGGACGAGGAGCCCCCGCCGCCCCCCGAGGACGAGCACGGGCCGGTCCCCGAGGAGATCCCCGCCGACCTGTTCGGCGGGCGGTTCGACGCGCCCGTGCCCAGGGACGCGTACTACCGCGACGGCGCCGCCCGCCCGGCCCTCGACCCCGCCGCGCTGCTCGAGGGGCTCAACGACCAGCAGAAGGCCGCCGTGGTGCACACCGGCAGCCCGCTGCTGATCGTCGCCGGCGCCGGCTCCGGCAAGACCCGGGTGCTCACCCACCGCATCGCCCACCTCCTCGCCGAGCGCCACGTCCACCCCGGCCAGATCCTCGCGATCACCTTCACGAACAAGGCCGCCGGTGAGATGAAGGAGCGCGTCGAGCAGCTGGTCGGCCCGCGCGCCAACGCCATGTGGGTCTCCACCTTCCACAGCGCCTGCGTGCGGATCCTGCGCCGCGAGTCCAAGAAGCTGGGCTTCACGTCCTCCTTCTCGATCTACGACGCCGCCGACTCCAAGCGCCTGATGTCCCTGGTCTGCCGCGATCTGGACCTCGACCCCAAGCGCTTCCCGCCCAAGTCCTTCAGCGCGAAGATCTCCAACCTCAAGAACGAGCTCATCGACGAGGAGACCTTCGCCGGCACCGCTGCGGATGGCTTCGAGAAGACACTCGCCGAGGCGTACGCGATGTACCAGGCGCGGCTGCGCGAGGCCAACGCCCTGGACTTCGACGACATCATCATGACGACGGTCAACCTCCTCCAGGCCTTCCCGGACGTCGCCGAGCACTACCGCCGCCGCTTCCGGCACGTCCTCGTCGACGAGTACCAGGACACCAACCACGCCCAGTACACCCTCGTCCGCGAGCTCGTGGGCACCGGCACCGCCGACATCCCCGCCGCCGAGCTGTGCGTCGTCGGTGACGCCGACCAGTCGATCTACGCCTTCCGCGGCGCCACGATCCGCAACATCCTCCAGTTCGAGGAGGACTACCCGGACGCGACCACGATCCTGCTGGAGCAGAACTACCGCTCCTCGCAGACGATCCTGTCCGCCGCCAACGCCGTCATCGAGCGCAACGAGAACCGCCGCCCCAAGAACCTCTGGACCGACGCCGGTGCCGGCGCCAAGATCAACGGCTATGTCGCCGACACCGAGCACGACGAGGCGCAGTTCGTCGCCGACGAGATCGACCGGCTGACCGACGCCGGCGACGCCAAGGCCGGCGACGTTGCCGTCTTCTACCGCACCAACGCCCAGTCCCGCGTCTTCGAGGAGATCCTCATCCGGGTCGGGCTGCCCTACAAGGTCGTCGGCGGAGTGCGCTTCTACGAGCGCAAGGAGGTCCGCGATGTCCTCGCGTACCTGCGCGTGCTCGCCAACCCCGAGGACAGCGTCCCGCTGCGCCGCATCCTGAACGTCCCCAAGCGCGGCATCGGCGAGCGCGCCGAGGCGATGATCGACGCCCTGTCGCTCCGCGAGAAGATCACCTTCCCACAGGCCCTGCGCCGGGTCGACGAGGCGTACGGCATGGCGGCCCGCTCCGCCAACGCCGTCAAGCGCTTCAACGTCCTGATGGAGGAGCTGCGGACGATCGTGGAGTCCGGCGCCGGGCCCGCCACGATCCTGGAGGCCGTCCTGGAGCGCACGGGCTACCTCGCCGAGCTCCAGGCGTCCACCGACCCGCAGGACGAGACCCGGATCGAGAACCTCCAGGAACTCGCCGCGGTCGCCCTGGAATTCGAGCAGGACCGCGGCGAGGAGAATCCGGGCACACTCTCCGACTTCCTCGAACAGGTCGCGCTGGTCGCCGACTCCGACCAGATCCCCGACGAGGACGAGGAAGGCAGCGGCGTGGTCACCCTCATGACGCTGCACACCGCCAAGGGCCTGGAATTCCCGGTGGTCTTCCTGACCGGCATGGAGGACGGCGTCTTCCCGCACATGCGCGCGCTGGGCCAGACCAAGGAGCTGGAGGAGGAGCGCCGGCTGGCGTACGTCGGCATCACCCGCGCCCGCGAGCGGCTGTACGTCACCCGCTCGACGATGCGCAGCGCCTGGGGACAGCCCTCGTACAACCCGCCGTCGCGGTTCCTGGAGGAGATCCCGGACGACTACGTCGAGTGGAAGCGGACCGGCCCGGCGACACCGTCCGCGTCGATGGGCGGGCTGTCGTCCCGGGGCGGCGGCGGTGGCGGCTTCGGCGGGGGCATCGGCTCCTCGCTGTCCTCGTCCCGCACCAAGGGGCCGAGCGGCTTCGCCACCCGCCGGACCAATGACCGCCAGGTGGCCTCGCTGGCTGTCGGCGACCGCGTCACCCACGACAGCTTCGGGCTGGGTACGGTCGTCGCCGTCAAGGGCAGCGGGGACAACGCCGAGGCGACGATCGACTTCGGCGGCGAGAAGCCCAAGCGGCTGCTGCTGCGGTACGCGCCGGTGGAGAAGCTCTGACGCAGGCCCGGCAGCTCTGACGTAATCCTGCAGCGCCGGCCGGTGGCCTGCGCTGCAGGAACGGTACGCCGGGCGTCAGTTGGGGTTGAGGCCGTGGCTGCGCAGCCACGGGATCGGGTCGACCGCCGCGCCGCCCCCGGGACGCACCTCGAAGTGCAGATGCGGGCCGGTGGAGTTGCCGGAGTTGCCCGAATAGGCAATCTGCTCACCGGCCTTGACCGAACCCGACCGGATCTTGGTGCTGCTCAGATGGCAGTACCAGGTCTCCGTGCCGTCCGGCGCGGTCACGATCGCCATGTTGCCGTAGGCGGAGTTCCACTGGGTCCGGACGGTGCCGTCGGTGGCGGACATGACCGGGGTGCCGTAGCTGACCGGGAAGTCGATTCCGGTGTGCACGGACATCCAGTTCACACCGGCCTGGCCGAAGAGCGCGCTGAGCCCGTGCTGGGTCACCGGCAGTACGTACTTCGGCCGCAGCGCCTCCTTGCGGGCGGCCTCCTCAGCCTTCCGCTTGCGCTCCTGCGCCTGACGTTCCTTGAGGTCGAGCCGTTCCTGGGTACGGCTGGCCCGGTCGCGGAAGTCGTCGGCGCCGGCGCTGAGTCCGGCGAGCTGGGTGTCGAGCTTCTTGTTGGCCGCGGCCCGCTGGACGCCGCCCGGGTCGGGGGCGGTGGCCTGGGTGGTGGTGTCGTCCTTGTCGTTGCCGCCGAGACCGGCGACGGAAGCGGCGGCCACCCCGCAGACGCCCATGGCGGCGACCGACGGCACGGCGACGGTCAGCAGCGCCGAACGCTTCGCCGGGCGGCGCCGGCCGCGGCCGCGGACCGGCTTCCCGGCGGCGGGCCCGGTGACCCGCCGGCCGGCCGGGGCGGGGGCCGGAGAGGTCACCGGCATCGCCTGGGTCGGGGCCTCGGCCACGGCGGCGGCCCCTTGGCCCGGGGCCTCGTCGGTGGCGTCGGTGTGGTCGTGGTCGTCGTGTTCGTCCCAGGCGGCGGAGTCGGCCGGGGGCGGGCCGGGCTGGGCGGGGATGCCGGCCATCAGCGGCTGGTCGGTGGTGGACCAGATCGCGGTGGCTTCGTAGCTCGCGGTGTCGGGCTGGTCCGTGTGCAGGGCGCCGACGCCGACGGTGTCGAAGGTGGCGGTCTCGAAGTTCGCCATCTCGAAGGCGGCCGTGTCGAAGGCCGCCCTGTCGAAGGCCGCGGTCTCCTCGACCGCGGTGGCCTGCTGCCCGAGGGCGTCATAGCCGCCCGTCGTCCCGTACGTCCCGGCGGGCTCCTGCGTGCCCAGCGTCTCGTAGGCCCCGGTCGTCCCGTACGCCTCGTACGCGCCGACGGCGTAACTGCCGGTGTCGTAGCCGGTGGTGGGGTGGTTCCCGGTGTCGTACCCGCCGACGCCGTAGACCGTGGTGCCGTGGGTGTCGTAGCCGCTCGGGTCCTGCGCCGGGGTCTCGTAGGCGGTGTGCGCGTACGGGTCGTAGGCGCCGGTGTCCCACTGGGCCGTGGGGTAGCCGCCGGTGTCGTACGTGCCGGTGGCGTAGCCGTCGCCCGCCGTCGGGTACGTCCCCGTGCCGTAGTCGCCGGCGCCGTAGCTGCCCGTGCCGTAGGTGTTCATGTCGTAGGCGCCGGTGTCGTACGTCCCGCCGGGATAGCCGCCGGTGTCGTAACCGCCCGTGGCGTGGGCACCGGTGTCGTACGCGCCGGGGAGCGAGCCGAAGAGGGGGTCGCCGTCGCCGTATTCGGCACCACCGGCCGGGGAATGCTGCTGCCCGTAGGACTCGTAGGCCGGATAGTGCGCATACGAGGCGTCGGAAGCGGAGCCGGTCGGAAGCGCGGCCTCCGATGGGTGACGGTCGTTCACCAACTTCTCTTTCGCCTCGGCAGCAGGAGAATTAGCGGCGACTGTACCCGGCGGTACACGACGGCGACAATCTTCCACGGGTTTTACGCTGCGCGAGACCGGGCATTTGGCCGCCTTTCGGCAGAGGCCATGCGAGTTCTTGGCGCCCCGTTCGATGGCTGTTCGATATCCCGTCACGGAGCGGAGCGGTCTCAGGCCACGGATATGGCTCCGCCCGCGCCTTCTTCGGCTGCCGGGTCCGCCGCGGCCAGTGCCTCCCGTATGCCGGCCGCGACGGTGCCGTTCACCGGGAGGGCGAGATGTCCGACACCGGCGACATGGACGTTGTGGGCGAGCAAATCCGGGTGATCGATTCTGGCCGCGGTGGCTGGAATCATCACCTGATCCGCCTCGCTCCAGAAAGCGACAAATTGCGTCCGGCAATTCGGCGCCGGCAGCGACAACTCCGCTATCACCTCGGAATCGGGGCGCATCTGGCGGACGATGGGGTGCGCCGACATCAAGGGGGCTATACGGGTCCCCGCGTGCGGGGTGCCGAGGGTGACGACCCTGCGGACCCGGGCGTCGCCGCCGAGCCGCTGGACGTAGTAGCGGGCGATCAGGCCGCCCAGGCTGTGCCCGACCAGGTCCACCCGGCGGTGACCGGTCCGCGCGCAGATGTCCGCCACATGCCGGCCCAGCAACTCCGCCGCCTTCCGCAGGTCGCAGGTCAGCGGGGAGTAGTTGAGCGCCTCGACGTGGCACCAGCCGTGGCGCAACAGCGAACGGCGCAGCAGCACGAAGACCGAGCGGTTGTCGATGAAGCCGTGCAGCAGCAGGACGGGCGGATGCGCCCGGCCTTCGGTCGGGAGGAGCGGAGGGGCGTCTTCCGTCGCGTGGGACGGCCGTGGCACGGAACGCTCCTGGGACATGCCGGTGGGATAGAGGAGCAGATGCCCGGCGAGGACCGCCAGGTCCACGAGCGTGGTGCGAAGACAGGGCAGGGTCTGCATGACCGACCTCCCGAACGGCATGCGGCAGGCGGCGCTGACCCCCGATGCCCTCGTGGGAAGCCATGAGCGGCGGCGCACGGGCGCACTCGTCCCGATGCGCGTGACGATCCATGGTGCGGCGGCCCGGCTGCGGCTCCCCGGACGCCCGGCCCGCGCGCACTCCGCCCGGCCCTGGCGGCACGACGCACGGAACGCGGCGCGTAGCGAACGTGTCCCAGGTGTGATTTCCCCCTCGCCGGATGTCACGAAACGGCTGGATACTGGATGCTGGCGATAACGTTCGTTCACGTCGTGGCCGCCGGATCGCGGTCGCGCGCCCGATTGTCGGCTTTGCGGCACCACCGTGCCGTGCAGGGCTTGGAGGCAGTGATGAGTGTGGCTCGGCAGGACGGAGCGCAGGCGGGGACTGGCGCGGCGGGCCGGTCGGGGCCGATCCGTGTCGTGGTGGCCAAGCCGGGGCTGGACGGGCACGACCGGGGCGCCAAGGTCATCGCCCGGGCGCTGCGCGACGCCGGTATGGAGGTCATCTACACCGGGCTGCACCAGACCCCGGAGCAGATCGTCGACACCGCGATCCAGGAGGACGCCGACGCGATCGGGCTGTCCATCCTCTCCGGCGCGCACAACACCCTCTTCGCGAAGGTCATCGCCCTGCTGGCGGAGCGCGACGCGGCGGACATCAAGGTCTTCGGCGGCGGCATCATCCCCGAGGCCGACATTCCCCCGCTGAAGGCCCAGGGCGTCGCCGAGATCTTCACGCCCGGCGCGACCACCGCCTCGATCGTGGAGTGGGTCAACGCGAACGTCCGCCCGCTGGCGGTCTGAGGCCCCCGGGGCGACGAGAGTGATCATGGCGCGGACCCGTCGTCCGGGGCAGCCGTAGCGGCATCGGCAGCTGTCTCAACCTCGGCGGCAGCAGCGGCATCGGCGGTGGTCGGGCCGATGCCGCCGGCGGCCTCGGCGTCCGGCGGCGGGAGGAGCTCGGCGCGCATCGTGGCGCGCAGCCGGAGCGTGCCGACCAGCCGCTGGAACGCCTCGGACCAGTAGCCGCCGGAGCCGGGCGAGGCGCCCTCGGGCTCGTCGGTGACCGCGGTGAGCATCGCGAGCCGGTCCGCCGCCGCCGGGTCCAGGCAGCGCTCGGCCAGGCCCATCACCCCGCTGAAGCTCCACGGATAGCTGCCGGCGTCCCGGGCGATGTCCAGCGCGTCGACGACGGACCGGCCCAGCGGCTCCGCCCAGGGGACCGCACACACCCCGAGCATCCGGAACGCGTCCGACAGGCCGTGCGCGGCGATGAACTCCGCCACCCAGCCGGCCCGTTCCCCGTCCGGCAGTACGGTCAGCAGCTTCGTCAGGTCCCGTGCGGAGCCGGCCGGGGCGACCTGGCCGGTCCGGGACGGCGCGCCGGGCACGCCCAGCAGGGCCCGCGCCCAGGCGGCGTCCCGCTGGCGCACGGCGGCCCGGCACCAGGCGTCGTGCAGCTCGGTCCGCCAGTCGTCGGCCACCGGGAGCGCGACGATCTCCGCCGGACCGCGGCCGCCGAACCGCTCCGCCCAGCCGCCGAGCGGGGTCGCCTCCACCAACTGGCCCAGCCACCAGGACCGTTCGCCCCGACCCGAGGGCGGCTTGGGCACCACTCCGTCCCGCTGCATCCCCGCATCGCACTCCTGGGGCGGCTCGACCCGGATCACCGCCTCCTGGCCCGCCGCGGGATCCAGGGTCACGCAGACGTGTGCCCGCTGCGCCATCCTGGCCGCGAGGGCCGAACCGGGCAGCGCGGAGAGCAGCTCGGCAGCGGTGGCCCGGACCGTGCGGCTGCGGTCGGACAGCGCCTGCTCCAGGAAGGGTTCGTCACCCGCCGTGAGCCCCTCGCGCAGCGAGTCGAGGAACATCAGCCGGTCCTCGGCCCGCTCCGTGGACCAGGTCGTCCGCAGCAGCTCCCGGCCCGCCTCGGGGTCGCGGCGGCGGACCGCCGTCAGCAGGGCCACCCGCTCCGCGAACAGCCCCTCCTCCCACCGCTGCGCGATCTCCTCGGGCGCCTCCCCGTCGGGCAGGACGGCCGCGCCGCCGGTCCCCCGGAGCGCGAACTTCCAGGCGTCGTTGAGCCGCGCCAGCCACAGCGCACGCGGCCCGGCCAGCGCCAGCGCGGCCGGCCGCAGGTCCGTACGGGCCCGGGCGGCGTCGAGCAGCGCGGGCAGCAGGGCCTCCGGGGCGCGGTAGCCGTACTCGTCGGCGGCGGCCAGCCACTGGGGCAGCAGTTCGGTCAGGTCGGGAGCCGCGCCGCGGCGGCTGCCGCTCCCCGTACCGCCGCGGTCGGCGAGCAGCAGGGCGAGCCTGCGGCGCGCCGCGGCCGGCAGCGGCGGCCGCGGGTCGTCCGGTGCCGGGGCCGGCCGCTCACCGGCCGGGGCGGGGCGCAGCGCGGCGCGCCGCCGCACCGTGCTCACCGCGGCCGCGTCCAGCAGGGCCGCCGCGGCACTCTGCCCGGGCCGTACGGCCATCGGGGGCAGCCGCCGATCGGTGCCCAGCAGCGCCGCGCTCACCAGATCGGGCCAGGGGGCCGGCGTGGTCGCCGGAGGCATCGAGGCCGTCGGGGCGGTCTGATGGGTCGGGTCGGTCGGGTGGGTCTCAGGGCTGGTGGTGGTCGTCATGCCCGTCCTCCAGGCATCGGTGATGGATGGCGTCTTCGGAAGCGCGCGCTCCGGCGCGGCCGGGAATCGGGGTCACAGGGACACCGGGGACGGGTCCCAGGCGGTCAGCGGGAGGAAGCCGCGGTGGCCGCACTCGCCGAAGACCGTGACCGGCGCGCCGCCCGATATGGCGGCCAGCTGCCAGACGCCCGTACCGCCCAGGCAGCGCGGGTCCAGCGGCAGCGCCGACTCGCCGTCCGCGTCGGCCAGTTGCCAGCGCCGGCCGTCGCGGCCCGGTATCGGGGTGACATCGGCGAGCACCACCGGCCAGGAGTCCAGCCAGGGGTCGTCGCGCAGCGCATCGCCGTACGCGGCCAGGGCGGCGTCGATACCGCAGCCCGGCGGCACCGGGCCCGGGACCGCCGGGGCGTACCGCTCGCCCAGGGTGGCGCGCAGCGGGCGGGCGCCGGGGTAGTAGGCGAGGTCCGCGTCGATGACCAGACCGGGCGGCAGGGCCGGCTCCAGCGGGCGGTTGGCGCCGGCGAACGACAGGTGCAGCGCCATCCGGCCGGTGCGCTCGCCGCGCAGGAAGATCCGGCGGGTGGTCAGCCTGCCGTCGTCGCTGTCCTGCTGGGCCAGCACCAGCCAGCGGTCCCGGACCGGCGCCGCATCCGGGCCGGTCAGCAGGTCCGCCGCGTCCGTGGTCAGCCCGACGCGCGCGCGGACTGTGGCCGCCAGCGGGGCCGGCAGCCGGTCGATGCCGAGGAAGCCCTGATCGAGGAGGTGCAGCAGCGCGCACTCCTCCAGCAGCCGGGCCGGCCAGTCCGCACCGGACGCCACCAGCGAGCCCAACTCCCGCACCCGGGAGGCGAGACCGGGCGCCTGGGCATCGACCATCCGCGCGGTCGTCTCCTCCCACGAGCCTCCTCCGCCGCCGTCGCCCGGGGCGCCGCCACCGTCCCGGCCGGCCGCGGCCAGACCGGACTGCAGCAGATCCGTCAGCCGCTGCTCCAGCTCCGTGGCGCCCGCGCCGATCCGCTGCATCCGGCGCTCCGCCCGGCGCCGGGCCGCATCCGGATCGGCGGGCCCGCGCGAGGCGGCGGCGCCGGACGGACCGGCCGCCGGCCGCTCCGCGCGCTCCCGGCGCGCGGCCAGCCACTCACCGGCCCACTGCGGCGGCTCGCCGGCCGCCACCGCACCCTCGTCCCCCGCCCAGAGCAACAACAGTCCCAGCGCGTGCTTGCACGGGAACTTGCGGCTCGGACAACTGCACTTGAAGGCCGGCCCCTTGACGTCCACGACCGCTTGGTACGGCTTCTTCCCACTGCCCTTGCACAGCCCCCACACCGCGCTGCCGTCCGCGCCGGTCTCCGACCACGGGCCGGGCGCCGCGAGCCTGCCGCCCGCCTTGCGTGATGCCTCGTCAGGCGCCAGTGCCAGCACCTGATCCGTCGTCCAGCGTTCCCCCTGCGGATTCATGTCTCCGACGCTACGACGACCCACTGACAATGCCCCTCACGCATGGCGAACTCGCAGGTCAGAGACGGTTTTCGGGGCGTTGTCAGTGGTGTGGTGCAGGCTGGGAACAGCAAGCGGCCGGAGGGATTTTTCCCGGGCGTCGGCCGCGGATTCTTGCGACGAGGGGGACCCATGTCCGAGCTCATCAACGACACGACGGACGACACGCACACGACGGCGGAGGGGGCCGGGGGCGGCCAAGCGCTGCGCCCGCACGCCGAGGACAGTTTCGCCGGCGAACTCAAGGCCCTCGCCGCGGCCGACGACCGGCCGCGGCCGGCGCGCTGGCGGCTCTCGCCGTGGGCGGTCGCCACGTACCTGCTCGGCGGCACGCTCGCCGACGGCACGGTCATCACACCCAAATACGTCGGCCCGCGCCGGATCATCGAGGTCGCCGTGACGACCCTCGCGACCGACCGTGCGCTGCTCCTGCTCGGTGTGCCCGGCACCGCCAAGACCTGGGTCTCGGAGCATCTGGCGGCGGCGGTCAGCGGCGATTCCACCCTGCTCGTCCAGGGCACCGCCGGCACCCCGGAAGAGGCGATCCGCTACGGCTGGAACTACGCCCGGCTGCTCGCCCACGGCCCCAGCCGCGAGGCCCTGGTGCCCAGCCCGGTGATGCGCGCGATGGCGCAGGGCATGACAGCACGGGTGGAGGAGCTCACCCGGATCCCCGCCGACGTCCAGGACACGCTCATCACGGTCCTCTCGGAAAAGACCCTGCCCATTCCCGAGCTGGGCCAGGAGGTACAGGCCGTCCGCGGCTTCAACCTGATCGCCACGGCCAACGACCGCGACCGCGGGGTCAACGAACTCTCCAGCGCGCTGCGCCGCCGCTTCAACACCGTCGTTCTGCCGCTGCCCGCGACACCCGACGACGAGGTGGACATCGTCTCGCGGCGGGTCGGCCAGATAGGGCGTTCGCTGGAGCTGCCGCCCGCACCCGAGGGCCTGGAGGAGATCCGCCGGGTCGTCACGGTCTTCCGCGAGCTGCGCGACGGCCTCACCACCGACGGCCGGACCAAGCTCAAGTCCCCGTCCGGCACGCTCTCCACGGCCGAGGCCATCTCGGTGGTGACGAACGGCCTGGCGCTCGCCACCCACTTCGGCGACGGCGTGCTGCGCGCCGGCGACGTGGCCGCGGGCATCCTGGGCGCGGTGGTCCGCGATCCGGCCGCCGACCGGGTCGTCTGGCAGGAGTACCTCGAAACGGTCGTGCGCGAGCGCGACGGCTGGAAGGACTTCTACCGCGCCTGCCGGGAGGTGAGCGCATGAGCACGCACGGCACGAAAGCCCCGCCGGACGGCAGCGGCCCGTTCCTGCTGGGGGTGCGGCACCACGGCCCCGGATCGGCGCGCGCGGTGCGGGCCGCCCTGGAGCAGTGCGCGCCCGCCGCGGTCCTGATCGAGGGCCCGCCGGAGGCCGACGACCTGGTACCGCTGGCCGCACAGGACGGTATGCGGCCGCCGGTGGCCCTGCTCGCCCATGTACAGGACGATCCCGGCCGCGCCGCGTTCTGGCCGCTGGCCGAGTTCTCCCCGGAGTGGGTGGCGCTGCGCTGGGCGCTGGAACACGACGTTCCGGTCCGGTTCATCGACCTGCCCGCGGCCCACACCCTCGCCATGGCGGACGAGACGGAAGAGACAGAGGAGGCGGGCAAGGCGGACGGGGCGGATGAGACAGAGGAAGCGGGCAAGGCGGACGGGACGGAGGAGACAGAGGAAGCGGGAGAGGCGGGCGAGGCGGGCGAGACGGCTCGTGGAGGCGAACGGGACGTAGAGCGCGGCCTGTTGGGGGAGCAGGGCCGTGACCAGGACCAGGACCAGGTGCGGGTCGATCCGATCCGGACGCTCGCCGAGGCCGCCGGGTACGACGACCCCGAGCGCTGGTGGGAGGACGTGGTCGAGCACCGCGCCGGGACGGGTGCCGTCCACCCCGGACGCCCCGAGGCGGACGCGCTGGCCCCGTTCGCGGCGCTGGCCGAGGCGATGGGCGCGCTGCGCGAGACGTACGGCGACGGTGGCCATGACCGTGACCCGGTGCGCGAAGCCCATATGCGACTCCAACTCCACGCCGCACGACGGGAGTTCGGCGACGCGGTCGCCGTGGTGTGCGGGGCCTGGCACGTCCCCGCGCTGCGCCGCCGCAGCACGGTGACCGCCGACCGCCGGCTGCTCAAGGGCCTGCCCAAGGTGAAGACCGCGGTGACCTGGGTCCCCTGGACGCACCGGCGGCTCTCCCGGCGCAGCGGCTACGGCGCCGGCATCGCCTCGCCCGGCTGGTACGGCCACCTCTTCAGCGCCCCCGACCGCCCCGTCGAACGCTGGCTGACCAAGGTCGCCGGGCTGCTCCGCGAGGAGGACTACGCGGTCTCGTCCGCCCACGTCATCGAGGCGGTGCGGCTCGCGGAGGGACTGGCCACGGTGCGCGGCCGGCCGCTCGCCGGGCTGACCGAACTCGACGACGCGGTCCGGGCCGTGATGGGCGACGGCTCCGACGCGCCCTCCGCGCTGATCCACGACCGGCTGGTGGTCGGCGAGGTGCTGGGCGAGGTCCCGGAGGACGCCCCGGCGGTGCCCCTCCAGCGGGACCTGGCCCGCAGCCAGCGCACCCTGCGGCTGAAACCGGAGGCGCTGGAACGGGAGCTGGAGCTCGACCTGCGCAAGGAGACCGACGGCGGCCGCAGCCGGCTGCTGCACCGGCTGCGACTGCTCGGCATCCCCTGGGGCGAGCCGGTCCACTCCCGTGGCAGCACCGGCACGTTCCGGGAGACCTGGCGGCTGCGCTGGGAACCAGAGCTGGCCGTCCGGGTCGCCGAGGCCGGCATCTGGGGCACGACCGTGCGTGCCGCCGCCACCGCCAAGGCCGCCGCCGAGGCGTCCGGGGCGGCCGCGCTCGCCGAGGTGACCGCGCTCGCCGAGCGGTGCCTGCTCGCCGGGCTCCCGGACGCCCTACCGGTGGTGATGCGGGTGCTGTCGGACCGTGCGGCGCTCGACGCGGACGTCGGCCATCTCGCCCAGGCGCTGCCCGCGCTCGTCCGGTCGGTGCGGTACGGCGATGTGCGCGGCACGGACGCCGGGGCGCTCCGCGAGGTCGCCGTCGGCCTGGCCGAGCGGGTCTTCGTCGGCCTGCCGCCGGCCTGCCTCGGCCTGGACACCGACGCCGCCGCGGAAATGCACACCCACCTCGACGCCACACACCGCGCGGTCACCCTGCTCGCCCAGCCGCACTCCGCGTCCGGGCCGAGCTCTGCGTCTGAGCTGCACGCCGCGTCCGGGCCGGGCTCCGCGTCTGGGGCGAGCTCCGGGCTGCACGCCACGTCTGAGCCTGAGTCGCGGATGCGGTCGGAATCCGCGAGCGGGGAGGGTGGCGGCCTGCGGGAGCGCTGGGCCGGGGTGTTGCGGGCGGTCAGTGGGCGGGAGGCGGTTCCCGGGCTGATCCGTGGGAGGGCGGTCCGACTTCTGCTGGACGGCGGTGAGTTGGGGGCGGACGGGGCCGAGCGGCTGATGGGGCTCGCACTGTCGCCCGGCACCCCGCCCACCGACGCCGCCGGCTGGATCGAAGGGTTCCTCGGGAGCGGGTCCGGCGGGGACGGCGGCATGCTGCTGGTCCACGACGAACGGCTGCTCGCCCTGGTCGACCGCTGGCTGACCGGCGTGCCGGACACCGCGTTCACGGACGTACTGCCGCTGCTGCGCCGCACGTTCGCGGAGTACGAGTCCGGGGTGCGGCGCACGCTCGGTGAACTGATCCGCCGCGGCCCCGCGGCCCCCTCGCCCGGCCCCACTGAACCCGTCACCGACGCCGCGCCCGTGCCCGGCTTCGGCCCCGGCCTGGACCGCGACCGTGCCGCCGCCGTCCTGCCCACCCTCCGCCTGCTGCTCGGCATCGAACAACACGGCTTCGACGGCTTCGACGAGAAGCGCCCCGGCGCGCACAACGCGCACAGCGCACACAACGACCTGACAGGAGCCATGAGTTGACCACCCGACTTCCCGGCCCCCAGGCCGGAACCACAGCAGCCCCCACCCCGGCAACCGCCCCATCAGCCACCGCGACCTCACCCTTCGCTCCCGCCCCTGCTCGCGCCCCCGCCCCTGCTCCCGCTCCCGCCCCCACCTCCGAAGCCGAACGTCTCCGTCGTTGGCGGCTGGTGCTCGGGGGTGGCGGCGCGGACGGTACGGGGCATGAGCTACGTGGGCGGGATGCCGCGATGGACGGGGCGCTGGCCTCGCTCTACGGCCGTGAGAAGGCTCCCGGCGGCCGTGCCCCGGACGGCGGCCGGCGCACCGCCGGGCTCGGCGCCTCGGCGCCCGGGGTGGCCCGCTGGCTCGGCGACATCCGGACGTACTTCCCGTCCTCCGTGGTGCAGGTGATGCAGCGGGACGCCATCGACCGGCTCGGGCTCTCCGCGCTCCTCCTGGAGCCGGAGATGCTGGAGGCGGTCGAGGCGGACGTCCATCTGGTGGGCACCCTGCTCTCGCTCAACAAGGTCATGCCGGAGACGACCAGGGAGACCGCACGGGCCGTCGTCCGCAAGGTCGTTGAGCAACTGGAGAAGAAGCTCGCGACCCGCACCCGCGCCACGCTCACCGGCGCGCTGGACCGCTCCGCCCGGATCGCCCGCCCGCGCCACCGCGACATCGACTGGGACCGCACGATCCGCGCCAACCTCAAGAACTACCTCCCCGAGTACCGCACGGTCGTCCCCGAGCGGCTGATCGGTTACGGCCGGGCCGCGCAGTCCGTGAAGAAGGACGTGGTGCTCTGCATCGACCAGTCCGGTTCGATGGCCGCCTCGGTCGTCTACGCCTCGGTGTTCGGGGCGGTACTGGCGTCGATGCGGGCGCTGGACACCCGGCTGGTCGTCTTCGACACCGCCGTGGTCGACCTGACGGACCAGCTGGACGACCCGGTCGACGTCCTCTTCGGCACCCAGCTCGGCGGCGGTACGGACATCAACCGCGCGCTCGCCTACTGCCAGTCCCGCATCACCCGCCCCGCCGAAACCGTCGTCGTGCTCATCAGCGACCTCTACGAGGGCGGCATCCGGGACGAGATGCTGAAGCGGGTCGCCGCGATGAAGGCGTCCGGAGTGCAGTTCGTGACGCTGCTCGCGCTGTCCGACGAGGGCGCGCCGGCCTACGACCGGGAGCACGCCGCGGCCCTCGCGGCCCTGGGCGCGCCGGCGTTCGCCTGTACGCCTGATCGGTTTCCGGACGTGATGGCGGCTGCGTTGGAGAAACGCCCGCTTCCCATACCGGACATGACGGAGCAACGGTGACAGGCGCGCCGGAAGGAGTTGCAGGGCACCTGGCGATTCGTGCAAGGATCAGGACATCGCTCGATCGCCCGCGATGTGGGTGACCCCGAGGCTTATGCCCGGGTGTCTCCTCCCCCCAGCTACCGCTGGGCGGTATCTCCGGCCCGGCATCCGTATGGAAAGGCCCCTCCTTGTCTGCTGCGTTCGCTCTGCCCGGACCTGTGCGCCTGCCGCGCACGGTGGCCGTGCGGCGCGCGCTGCTGGCGGGGCTCTTCCTGGTGGGCTTCGCCGTGCTCGGCTTCGCCTTCGGACCCGGCGCCCATGCCGACGACCGTGCGAGCTCGCCGGCGCCGTCTGGAACCGCGTCCCCGCCGCAGACGCACACGCACCCGCAGATGCCCACGCATACGCAGACGCAGACGTGCACGCACACGCAGGTGCCGAGCGCCCGCGAGCGGACCTCCGCGGACCGGACCGCTACGGCCCGGACCGCCAAGGGCCGGACCACCAAGGGCCGGACCACCAAGGGCCGGAGCGTGGGCACCAATGACCGGGCCGCCGCAGACCGGACCAGCACGGACCGGTCGACCGCGGGCCGGGCGACCCCGTACCGGGCCGCCACCCGGTACGGGTCCGCCGAATGCGCGGGCCACGAGTCCCGGGCGCACCGCCCGGCCGGCTCCGGTACGTCCGACACGCCCGGTGCGTCAGGTACGGCCGTCGAGCAGGAGGGCGCCGCAGCCGGCGCCCGGATCACCGAGCACGCGGGCAGCGCCGGCAGCGAACTTGCCGACGGCGTAAGGCCCGTCGCCGACCAGGCCGACCAGGCCGACCAGGCCGGGCCGGTCGCCGGCACGGTCACCCGCCCGGTGACCGGTGCGGTGGGCGAGATCGGCGACGCGTTCGGCGGTGCGCTGCCCGTGCAGCTGCCGTCCGTCGAGAGCCCGGGCCGGCCCGGCCACGGCGGCGGCTCGCCGCACGGCAGTGGCGTGACCGACGGTGGCGTGACCGGCGGCGACCGGCCGTCCGGTGCGCGGACCGCGGCTCCGGCCGGCGGCTGCGCCGTCGTCCCGCCGGTGCACTGCGTCCAGGGGAAGGCTCAGCAGGCCGCCCCGGACCTGCCGTCCGCCGCCGCCGGTCAGCGCGACGCGGACCGCCCCGGCCTGCCGGAGCAGCGGCTCCCGCAGGGTCCGATGCCGCCCGCCCCGCACTCCGCCGGCGACCAGCAGGGTCCCCGCGGGGACCAGCACGCCGCCGCACCGGCGGACGCACCGCGCTTCCGGCTGCTGCCCGGTGGCGTCCGTACGGCCGACGGTGCCCCGACGCGCCGCCGTGCCGAAGAAATCCTCGAATTCCCGGGCTAGGGCAGACCGCTCCGCGTCTCCACTGGACCTGCCGCGCGGGGGCGGGACAGGTCTGCCCTTCACACCCTCTTGAATTCAAAGGACTTCACCTCCATGCGTACGAACATCCGTCGTGCGGTCGTCGTCGCCGCTGCCGCCACGGGCCTGTGGGCCCTGGGGTCGGTCGCCGCCAACGCGGCCGAACTGCCCGTCGGCACTCCGGAGCTGCCCACCACCGGAGCGGCGACCGGTGCCACTCAGCAGCTGCCCACCGGCGACGTGACCGGTACGGCGACCCAGGCCGCGCGCACCGCCACCGGCACCGCGACCGGCACCACCACCGGCACCGCGCAGAAGACCGTGGGCGACGTGGTGGGCAAGGCCACCGGTGCCCTCGGCGGCGGGGTGCCCACCCAGGGCCTGCCCACGCCCGGCACCGGACTGCTGACCAAGGCCGCCGACGTGCAGCCCACCAAGCAGATCAATCAGATCAATCAGATCAAGCCGGCCACGAAGGCGAAGCAGGCGAAGAAGGCCCTGAAGGCCGCCAAGAAGACCGCCGGCGCGGCGGACCTCGGCGCGGCCGGCCGCCTCACGGCCGGCATGCTGCCCGCCGCCCCGGCACTGCCCGACGCGGTCGGCCGGACCGTTCCGTTCGCGACCGTGGCCGGGGGCCGGGCGCAGCTGTTCGCGCAGGGTGTCGGCGCGGACGCGGTGCCGTTCGCGCAGGGCAGGGCCACCGGCGCGGTGGCCTTCGCGCAGGGCTCCGCCACCGACGCGGTCCCCTTCGCACAGGGCAAGGCCGCCGAGGCCGTGACGTTCGCGCAGGGCACGGTTGCGGCGGCCACCCCGTTCGCCGAGGGCCTGGTCACCGTCGTCGTGACCGACGGCAAGGCCACCGCCACCCAGACCGTCGCCGGTGTGCGGGGCGCGGCCCCGGCGCAGGCCGTCCCGGCCGTGCCCGGTGACCTGACCCGCGCCGCCGGCATCCCGGCCCTGCCGGTCCTGCCGGCTCTCCCGGTCCAGGGCGTCTGAGGCCGTTAGGCCGGTTTCACCGGTTCCGGCCGCGGCGGCGGCCGGTGCCGGGACGCCCCGAAAGCAGCTGGGCGGTCCTCTGTGGGGGAGGGCCGTCTGGCCTCGGTGGGTGACCTGACCGGCGCCACCGGCATCCCGGCCCTGCCGGTCCTGCCGGTTCTCCCGGTCAAGGGTGTCTGAGGCCGTTAGGCCGGTTTCACCGGTTCCGGTCGCGGCGGCGACCGGAACCGGGGCGCCCTGAAAACAGCTCAGGTTCCGGCCGCGGCGGCGGCCGGTGCCGGGGCACCCCGGAACAGCTCAGTCCCCGGCCGCGGCGGCGGCCGGGAGCCGGGGCGCCCTGAAAGCAGCTGGGCGCCGGGGCCCCGAAAGCATCTGGGCACCGGATCACCCCCAAAGCAGCCGGGCGGTCCTCCGTGGGGGAGGGCCGCCCGGCTTCGGCGTGTTCGGGGTCGGGAAGCTTCGGCATAAACGCCGGTACGGGCGGGTGAGCGCGCCGTGAAATTGAGGAAAACGAGAAAAAGGGGAGGAGAGCGGCGAGTGCGACGAAGCCTCGGCCGCTCGGTCACCGGGTGCGCCTTCCTCCCGTTGGAGTCGCCAACTCACCGATCCGAAAGGGGAGTTGAGAGGCTGCCGATGCCCGGTCCCAGGGCAGCCCCGTTCCATGATCCGCGTGCCGGAAAGCGGGCGGGGACCGAGCGTGGCCAAAGGATCTGTGACCGTAATCACCGCTGGAGTGTGATCTGCGATTTAGGACCTCAAGTGCTGCGGCGATAACCTGCGAGACGGACATGCCGCGTATCCGGACACCGTGTATACGCCTCCCCTGTGACAGCGCCGTCACGTTGCCCTTCGCGGCACGCCCATCGCAGACAACGAACCGCGATCACTACGGCGATTCTGAGAAGACAAGGGACGGACGCGCGTGGACCTGTTCGAGTACCAGGCGAGGGACCTCTTCGCCAAGCACGGTGTACCGGTGCTGGCCGGTGAAGTCATCGACACGCCTGAGGCGGCCCGCGAGGCGACCGAGCGGCTGGGCGGCAAGTCCGTCGTCAAGGCGCAGGTGAAGGTCGGCGGCCGCGGCAAGGCCGGTGGCGTCAAGCTGGCCGCGACCCCGGACGAGGCCGTCGCCCGCGCGACGGACATCCTCGGCATGGACATCAAGGGCCACACGGTCCACAAGGTGATGATCGCCGAGACCGCGCCGGAGATCGCCGAGGAGTACTACGTCTCGTACCTCCTCGACCGCACCAACCGCACCTTCCTGGCCATGGCCTCGGTGGCCGGCGGCATGGACATCGAGGAGGTCGCCGCGACGACCCCCGAGAAGCTCGCCAAGGTCCCGGTCGACGCCAACGAGGGCGTCTCCATCGAGAAGGCCCGCGAGATCGTCGCCCAGGCGCAGTTCCCGGCCGAGGTCGCCGAGAAGGTGGCCGAGGTCCTCGTCACCCTGTGGAAGACCTTCATCGCCGAGGACGCGCTCCTCGTCGAGGTCAACCCGCTCGCCAAGGTCGCCAGCGGTGACGTCATCGCCCTCGACGGCAAGGTGTCCCTGGACGCCAACGCCGAGTTCCGCCAGCCGGAGCACGAGGCCCTGGAGGACAAGGACGCAGCCAACCCGCTCGAGGCTGCCGCCAAGGCCAAGGGTCTGAACTACGTCAAGCTCGACGGCCAGGTCGGCATCATCGGCAACGGCGCGGGTCTCGTCATGAGCACCCTGGACGTCGTCGCCTACGCCGGCGAGAACCACAACAACGTCAAGCCGGCCAACTTCCTCGACATCGGCGGCGGTGCCTCCGCCGAGGTCATGGCGAACGGCCTGGAGATCATCCTCGGCGACCCGGACGTGAAGTCCGTGTTCGTCAACGTCTTCGGTGGCATCACCGCCTGTGACGAGGTCGCCAAGGGCATCGTGCAGGCCCTGGAGCTGCTCAAGTCCAAGGGCGAAGAGGTCACCAAGCCCCTGGTCGTGCGCCTCGACGGCAACAACGCGGAGCTGGGCCGCCAGATCCTGTCGGAGGCCAACCACCCGCTGGTGCAGCGCGTGGACACCATGGACGGCGCGGCCGACAAGGCCGCCGAGCTGGCCGCTAAGTAAGAGGGACGAGGACACTAACAACCATGGCTATCTTCCTCACCAAGGAAAGCAAGGTCATCGTCCAGGGCATGACCGGTGCCACTGGCATGAAGCACACCAAGCTGATGCTGGGTGACGGCACCAACATCGTCGGCGGTGTCAACCCGCGCAAGGCCGGCACCTCCGTCGACTTCGACGGCACCGAGGTCCCGGTCTTCGGTTCCGTCAAGGAAGCGATGGAGAAGACGGGCGCCGACGTCTCCGTGCTCTTCGTCCCGCCGGCCTTCGCCAAGGCCGCCGTCGTCGAGGCGATCGACGCCGAGATCCCGCTGGCCGTCGTGATCACCGAGGGCATCGCGGTCCACGACTCCGCCGCCTTCTGGGCGTACGCGAAGGCCAAGGGCAACAAGACCCGCATCATCGGCCCGAACTGCCCCGGCCTGATCACCCCCGGCCAGTCCAACGCCGGCATCATCCCGGGCGACATCACCAAGCCCGGCCGCATCGGTCTGGTGTCGAAGTCCGGCACGCTGACCTACCAGATGATGTACGAGCTGCGCGACATCGGCTTCTCGTCGGCCGTCGGCATCGGCGGTGACCCGGTCATCGGCACCACGCACATCGACGCGCTCGCCGCGTTCGAGGCCGACCCGGAGACCGACCTGATCGTGATGATCGGTGAGATCGGCGGCGACGCCGAGGAGCGTGCGGCCGACTTCATCAAGGCCAACGTCACCAAGCCGGTCGTCGGCTACGTCGCGGGCTTCACCGCGCCCGAGGGCAAGACCATGGGCCACGCCGGCGCCATCGTCTCCGGCTCCTCCGGCACCGCCCAGGCGAAGAAGGAGGCCCTGGAGGCCGCCGGCGTCAAGGTCGGCAAGACCCCGTCGGAGACCGCGCGGCTGGCCCGCGAGATCCTCGTCGGCTGACCTCGGCCGAGCCCGGCAGACGTTCCTGCCGGCCTCGCGGCGTCGGCACCGCCGGACCCGTCCTGCGGCGCAGTGCTCGCCGTGAAACCGGACGCGGGCCCGTACCCCTGGTGGGTGCGGGCCCGCGCCCGTTTGCGGGGGCCGGTCAGCGCACCTCGGGCAGGAGCCGGGCATGGTTCGGGTGGGTGCGGTGGACGGACCGGTTCGTGTCGGGCCCGGGATGCCGGGTGGTCGCTGCCTTCGCGACGGGCGGTACCGGCAGCCCGGCGTAGTGGTCCGGCGTGGCGACCGCGACGGACAGGGTGACCAGCGCGAACAGTCCGGTCAGCCCGAACGCGGCGCGGGTCGTCCGGCGGGCGCTGCGCTCGCCGCCGGCCCGTACCTGCGCACCGGTCGGCGGCGGCTCCCCGGTGGCGGGCCCGTCGTCCGCCGGGCCGGTGAGGACGGCGGCCAGCCGGTCCCGCAGGAGCGCGCCCTGCCGCGCCGGCGGCTGCCCGGCGAGGCCCAGCTCGGGCAGCCGGGCGGTGAGCAGGTCCCGGGCGTGGGTGAGCCTTCCGGCCGTGGCCCGGGTGCTGGCCTCCACCTCGGCGGCGGTCGCGTGGAGGCCGAGCCCGAGGCCGTCGTGCAGCAGCAGCACCCGCCGGTACGGGGCGGGCAGCGCGATGAGCGCCTCCCGTAGCGCACGGTCCGCGTCATCCGGGAGCGCCACACCGTCGGCCGGCCGTCCTCCCGGCAGCAGGCGGTGCCACGGCCGTAGCGCGTGGTCGTACACCGCGGCCCGCACCCAGCCCGCCGGGTCCGGGGCCACCGCGACCTCCGGCCACCGCTGCCAGGCCAGCTGGAAGCCGCGCCGCACGGCCCGCCGGGCGAGCCGCGGCTGCCCGGTGAGCAGATACGCCTGCCGGGTCAGCGCGGCGGCGTGCCGGGTGTGCAGCGCGTCGAAGGCGGTGGCGGCGGGGGACCGCCCGGCAGCGGGCGGGGAGGCGTGCGCGGTCATGCACAGCAGTGTGGAAAGCGGCAAAGGGGCATCAGTCGCGACACGGGCGACACGACGATCATTTCGCCGGTACGTGGTGGAAATTCGCTTTCTTGGCAGCATGGCGGCGTGAGCGAGTACCTCGGCAGCGGCCCCGCATGGTCCCCGTCCGGCCGGCCCGCGACCCGGCGCTCCTCCGCGCTCGGCGCCGCCTTCCTCGGCGGGGTGACCGCCGCCGGCCTCGGCCTCGGCGCGCTGACGGTCGCGGTGCTGCTGCTGTGGGTCGCCGCCCCCTACCCCGACACCAGCCTGTCCCGGGCGCTGCACCTCGCCGCGGACCTGTGGCTGCTGGCGCACGGCGGGGGCCTCCTACGGGACGTGCCGCACTCGGCCGTGCCGGCGCCGGTGGCGCTCACCCCGCTGCTGCTCGCCGTCCTGCCGGTGTGGCTGCTGCACCGGGCCGCCCGGCACACCCTGGCCACCGCGGACGACCCCGGTCCGGCGGCCGGTCCGGCCGCGCCGCGCACCCTGCTCGGCGCGCTGCTCACCGGATATCTGCTGGTCGCGGGCGCGGCGCTGGGCTACGGCTCGGTGGGCCGGCTGGCCGCGGACCCGCTCAGCGCGCTGCTGTACGTCCCGGGCACCGCGCTCGCCACGATGGCCGTCACCACCTGGCGGGTGCTGGGGCACGGCGGCGCCGCCCTGCTGCCCGAGGGCGTCCAGCGAATCTTTGCGAAGGTGCCGCGCCGGCTGCTGACCGCCCTCGGCGGCAACCGCCTCGCCACCGCCCGCCGGGCCGCCGGCGCGGGCCTCGTGGCGCTGCTGGTGGGCGGCGCGCTGCTCACTCTCGTCGGGCTCGCGGTGCACGGCGGCCGGGTGCGCCACGACCTCCTGGCGCTCGCACCGGACTGGGCGAGCCGCGCCACGGTGCTGCTGCTGTGCCTGCTGCTGCTCCCGAACGCGGCGGTCTGGGGCGCCGCCTACGGGCTGGGGCCCGGCTTCACGCTGGGTGCGGGCAGCGCGATCGGCCCGCTGGGCGCCTCGGCGCACCCCCCGGTGCCGCAGCTGCCGCTGCTCGGCGGGGTGCCGGAGGTGGGCCCGGGAACGCCGCTGACCTGGGCGGTGGCCGTGCTGCCGGTGGCCGCCGGGATCTGGCTCGCCCGCTCGGTGGCCCGTATGGCGACCGACTCCGGTTCCGCGGACGAGCCCTGGTCGAAGTCCTGGCCGGCGCCCTGGCCGTGGCGGCGGACGGCCGGTGTCGCGGCGTTCGCGGCCTTGCTGTGCGGCGTCGGCGCGGCGGTGCTGGCGGGCCTGGCCGGCGGGGCACTGGGGCACGGCGGGCTCGCCGCGTTCGGCCCGAGCGGCTGGCGCACCGGCCTCGCGGCGGCCGCCTGGACCGCCCTCACCGGCGTCCCCGGCGCCCTCGCCGTGCGCTCCTGGCAGCTCCGGCGCGCCCGGAAAGCGGCACCGGCGGAAGTCGGGAACGCGACGACCGACGAGACGGGCGGGGAGGCGACAACGGGCGGGGCGACGACAACGGGCGGCAAGACGACGGAGGACCCGAAGGCGCCGACAGCGGAAGAGGCGGCGGCCGAGGGCGAGCAAACGGCCGAGGGGGAGGCGACGGCCGACGGCAAGGCGGCGGCCGCCGCGGCTCCCGGGGGCTGAGCGACCGGGGCGGTCGCCGTGCCCGCTGGTTACTCCTGCACGCTGAGCAGCGGACGCAGTTCCTTCGGCAGGAGCTTCTCGCAGGACTTGCCGGACGACTGCGTCAGGGCGTCGTTCACGCAGGTGAAGTAGTCGCGGTAGACGATCTGGACGGTGAACGTCGCGGCCACCAGCATCAGCGCGAGCGAGGCGGTCACCAGGCCCCCGACGGCGGCGGTGACCTGCGGCCGGGTGGTGGCCGGGGCGCCGGGGCGCGGGCCCTGGGCGGGCGGCCGGTGGGGGGCGGGGCGGCCCTCCATGGCGGCGGTGGTCGCCGATGCGGTGGCCTTGGCCGGGTCCGGCTTGGCGCGCAGCGCGCTGATGCCCCAGTAGATCGCCAGCGCGCCGAGCAGCAGGGCGACCTCGGAGAGGCTGAAGAGCACGAAGAAGAACGCCCACATGCCGGCGAGCAGGGCGTAGCGGGCCCGGCGCTGGGCCGGGTCGGTGGGGTCCCAGCGGAGATTGCCGGGGCCGCCGGGGCCGCCGCCGGGCTGGCCGTTGCGGCTGCCCGGACGGCTGCCGAAGCCGCCGCTCTGCCGGCCCGGCTGCCGGGGGCTCCACTGGCTGCCCCAGCTGGGCGCCGGCTCGTCCGGTCCCGGCTGCGGCCGGTCGCCGCCGTCCTGCCCCTGGCCCTGGCCCTGCCCCTCTTCCTGGTCCTGGTCCTGGCCCTGGGCGTACGGGGCCGGGTGCCGGGGCCGCCATTCCTGGTCGGGGGTGCCGGCCGGCGGCGGCGCGAACGGGTTGTCGCGGTCGGGGCCCGGCGAGGACGGACCGGAGGACGACGTCATGCGGCCGCGCGGCAGCACCACCACCCCGGGGGCGGTGGCGGGCCGGGGGTGGCTCCCAGCGGTGGCCGGGGGAGGGAGCAGGAGGGCCGCGCGGCGGCGTCGGTCCGTCATCTGGAGTGTGTCTTCCCCTTGTCTCGTCCGTACGCGGGCCTTCGCGACCGGCGGCCGGATACCACGAACTGCGTGCAGTCTCACGCCCGACGCTACCTCCCGTCCTCGCCCCCGTCCCGCGGGGGCCGCTCGGTGTGCCGGTATCGTTGCTGACGGTCGGCGCCTTCGTAGGGTTCCCCGGATCTGCGGTACCCGCGGCCTTGTACGACCACACAAAGCATGTGAGCTCACTGCACGCGAGATCGAGAAAGAGCCCCGCCGTGGCTTCGTCCCCGCCCCCCGCCCCGCCCGCCCGACCCGCCGGGCCCGCCCGTCCGGCGCGCCTCGTCGTGCTCGTCTCCGGTTCCGGTACGAACCTGCAGGCCCTGCTGGACGCCATCGCCGCCCGCGGAGCCGAGGAGTACGGCGCCGAGATCGTGGCCGTGGGCGCGGACCGCGGTGACATCGCGGGCCTGGAGCGGGCCGAGAAGGCGGGCCTGCCGACCTTCGTCTGCCGGGTCAAGGACCACGGCAGCCGCGGGGAGTGGGATGCCGCGCTGACCGCGGCGACCGCCGCGTACGAGCCGGACCTGGTGGTGTCGGCCGGCTTCATGAAGATCCTGGGCAAGGAGTTCCTGGCCCGGTTCGGCGGCCGGACCGTCAACACCCACCCGGCGCTGCTGCCGAGTTTTCCCGGTGCCCACGGCGTGCGCGATGCCCTCGCGTACGGCGCGAAGGTCACCGGATGCACCGTCCACTTCGTCGACGACGGGGTCGACACCGGGCCGATCATCGCGCAGAGCGTGGTCGAGATCCGGGACGAGGACGATGAAGCCGCGCTGCATGAGCGCATCAAGGAAGTCGAGCGATCGCTGCTCGTCGAGGTCGTGGGGCATCTGGCCCGGCACGGCTACCGCATTGAGGGACGAAAGGTACGTATCTCGTGACCGCCGAAGGTACGAAGCGGCCCATCCGCCGCGCGCTGGTCAGCGTCTACGACAAGTCCGGGCTGGAGGAGCTGGCCCAGGGCCTGCACGCGGCGGGCGTCGAGCTCGTCTCGACCGGGTCGACGGCCGGGAAGATCGCCGCCGCCGGGGTGCCGGTCACCAAGGTCGAGGAGCTGACGGGCTTCCCCGAGTGCCTCGACGGCCGGGTCAAGACCCTCCACCCGAAGGTGCACGCCGGCATCCTGGCCGACCTGCGCCTCGACGCCCACCGGCAGCAGCTGGCGGAGCTGGGCGTGGAGCCGTTCGACCTGGTGATCGTGAACCTCTACCCGTTCCGGGAGACCGTCGCCTCCGGCGCCACCCCCGACGAGTGCGTCGAGCAGATCGACATCGGCGGCCCCTCGATGGTCCGGGCCGCCGCCAAGAACCACCCCTCGGTCGCGGTCGTCACCAGCCCGGCCCGGTACGCCGACGTGCTCGCCGCGGTCCGTGACGGCGGCTTCGACCTGACCGCCCGCAAGCGGCTGGCCGCGGAGGCCTTCCAGCACACCGCCGCCTACGACGTGGCGGTGGCGGGCTGGTTCGCGGACGACTACGCCGCCGCCGACGACAGCGGCTTCCCCGACTTCCTCGGTGCGACGTACGCGCGCAAGAACGTGCTGCGCTACGGCGAGAACCCGCACCAGGGCGCCGCGCTGTACGTGACCGGCGAGGGCGGGCTGGCCGAGGCCGAGCAGCTGCACGGCAAGGAGATGTCGTACAACAACTACACGGACACCGACGCCGCGCGCCGGGCCGCGTACGACCACGCCGAGCCCTGTGTGGCCATCATCAAGCACGCCAACCCCTGCGGCATCGCGATCGGCGCGGACGTCGCCGAGGCGCACCGCAGGGCGCACGCCTGCGACCCGGTCTCCGCGTACGGCGGCGTGATCGCCGTCAACCGCCCGGTGTCGGTGGCGATGGCCGAGCAGGTCGCCGAGATCTTCACCGAGGTCATCGTGGCGCCCGGCTACGAGGACGGTGCGGTCGAGGTCCTGGCCCGGAAGAAGAACATCCGGGTGCTCCGCGCCGAGGGTGCCCCGGCCGCCCCGGTCGAGGTCAAGCAGATCGACGGCGGTGCGCTGCTGCAGGTCACCGACCGGCTCCAGGCCGACGGTGACGACCCGGCCAACTGGACGCTGGCGGCCGGCGAGGCGCTGGCGCCGGAGCAGCTGGCCGAGCTGGCGTTCGCCTGGAAGGCGTGCCGCGCGGTGAAGTCCAATGCGATCCTGCTCGCCAAGGACGGCGCCTCGGTAGGTGTCGGCATGGGCCAGGTCAACCGCGTCGACTCCTGCAAGCTGGCCGTCGAGCGGGCCGGCGAGGAGCGCGCCCGCGGCTCGTACGCGGCCTCCGACGCCTTCTTCCCGTTCCCCGACGGCCCGGAGATCCTGATCGCGGCCGGCGTCCGGGCGATCGTCCAGCCGGGTGGTTCGATCCGCGACGAACTGGTCGTCGAGGCCGCCAAGAAAGCCGGCGTGACGATGTACTTCACCGGCGCCCGGCACTTCTTCCACTGAGCGCCCGAAACGGCCGGAGGGCCGCACCCCAGCCGGGGTGCGGCCCTCCGCCGTATGTGCGGCGCGGTCAGTAACGCGGCCGGTTGAACCAGGCGTTGCCCTCGTCCTTCGAGACGAAGACCAGCACCAGGATGCCCAGGACCGTGTGGACCAGGCCGAGCGGGAACGTGAGCAGGCTCAGGATGATGTTGCCCACGCCGAAGACGATCGTGCCGATGCGGACGCCGGAACCGCCGTTGGCGAACTGCAGGGCCAGGGTGATCGCGGACACGGTGAAGATCACGATGACCACGATGACCGCGATCAGTACGCCCTTGCCGATGTTCATCGCCGTGATGTCGTCACTGGTGCTGTACGCCGAGGCGTTGTGCGACGCCTTGCTGACGCCGCCCAGCCCCATCACGGCGAGGACCAGGCCGATGAGGTTCAGCCCGGCCAGCACGAACAGCATCACCCGGGCGGCCTTGACGCCACCGGGCATCACCGTCGGGTACTGCGGCTGCATGCCGGGCATCGGGCCGCCCGGGTACGGGCCGTACGGCGAGGGCTGCGGCGGCTGCTGGGGATAGCCGTAGCCGGGCTGCTGGCCCGGAGGCGGGCCGTAGGGGTTGGGGTTGGGGTAGCTCACGAGCGGTGTCCTTCAGGCGACTTGAACGGAGCCGCGAAGGCCCCGATCGCGCTGTTGCGAGGGGGCCTTCGGGGAGTGGCGCACGTCCGTCGGGGCGGTGGCCCCGGCCGGAATGCCGGGGCGTTACTGGGACTTGACGACCACCGTGCCGGCGATCTTGTCCGCGAACGTCTGCGACTTCTCGTCCCACAGCGGCCACAGGTAGCCCAGGCAGCAGAACCCGTCGAGGATGTGGCAGAGCTTCCGGACGAAGGCCATGCCGAAGCCGATCGGCTGGCCGGTGGCCTCCTTGACGAGGCGGATGCCGAGGGCCTTCTTGCCCGGGGTCTGGCCGGTGCTGCCCTCCTTGGCGAGCACGAACAGACCGGCGGCCAGGCCGATCAGACCGGCGATCGCGATGAGCACGAACGAGCCGACCGGAGTGGCGGTGTCCGCGGCCTTGTTGTAGGCGTCGCTGATGCACTGGATGTCGCCGGGCGGGCAGGACGAGGTGTCCGGCGTGACCGTCGCCGCGCTGGCCGACATGGCCAGGGCCACGAAGTACAGGATCGTCGGGAGCAGACCCACGATCAGGTAGTCGATGAGGTAGGCGCCCACGCGCGCGCCCCAGCTCGCGTAACCCTGCGGCATGCCCGGCATGCCGTAGCCGGCCTGCTGCGGGTAGCCGCCGTACGGCTGCTGCGGCGGGACCTGACCCTGCTGGGGGTAGCCGTACGGCTGCTGCGGGGCCTGCGGCTGCTGCGGGTAGCCGTAGCCGGGGCCGCCCTGCGGGGGCACCGGGGGCTGCTGCCCGTAGGGCGCCTGCGGGGCCTGCGGCTGCTGGCCGTAAGGGTTGTTCGGGTCGCCGAAACTCATGGGGTGTTTTCCTCCGTTGGGTCAGTGGGGGACGACGCAGCGTGACTCGGAGGAAAAACAGGTTTCACTGGCCCGCCCCCGACGATGCCTGCGGCACTGCGGCGTCAATCCTTCTAGGTGGGCGTTGACTCTGTCCAGTCAGATAGCGGAGCCGTTGTCCAAGTGCAATGATCACTTCCGGCCATATCATGTCCGGAAAATGCAGGGGCAGATGGGCCCCGGGTCCGGTCGGCGCACCACCCGGCGCGCGGGCGCCGTGCACGCCCTGATTGGAACGTGACCGCCCTCATCCGGGAGGATGGAGACATGACTGCCCAGATTCTGGATGGCAAGGCCACCGCAGCCGCTATCAAGTCCGAGCTCGCCGCCCGCGTCGAGGCCCTGAAGGCCAAGGGCGTCCAGCCCGGCCTGGGCACCCTCCTGGTCGGCGACGACCCCGGCAGCCGCTGGTACGTCAACGGCAAGCACCGCGACTGCGCACAGGTCGGCATCGCCTCGATCCAGCGCGAACTTCCGGAGACCGCCACCCAGGAGGAGATCGAGGCGGTCGTCCGGGAGCTGAACGAGGACCCGGCCTGCACCGGCTACATCGTCCAACTCCCGCTCCCCAAGGGCATCGACGCCAACCGCGTCCTGGAGCTGATGGACCCGGCCAAGGACGCCGACGGGCTGCACCCGATGAGCCTGGGCCGGCTGGTGCTCGGCATCGAGGGCCCGCTGCCGTGCACCCCGTACGGCATCGTCCAGCTGCTGCGCCGCCACGAGGTCGAGATCAAGGGCGCCCACGTCGTCGTGGTCGGCCGGGGCATCACCATCGGCCGCCCGATGCCGCTGGTGCTCACCCGCAAGTCCGAGAACGCGACCGTGACCCAGTGCCACACCGGCACCCGGGACCTGTCCGCGCACCTGCGGCAGGCCGACATCATCGTCGCGGCGGCCGGTGTGCCGCACATCATCAAGCCGGAGGACGTCAAGCCCGGGGCGGCCGTCCTGGACGTCGGCGTCAGCCGGGACGAGCAGGGCAAGATCGTCGGCGATGTGCACCCCGGCGTGGCCGAGGTGGCCGGCTGGGTCGCCCCCAACCCCGGCGGCGTCGGCCCGATGACCCGCGCCCAGCTGCTGGTCAACGTCGTCGAGGCGGCCGAGCGCGCGGCCGGCTGAGCCGCCCGTTGCTTGCCCGTACCCTCGAAGAGGTGACGCCCGGCCGCGGACGGCCGGGCGGACCGCCGGACCAGGAACCGAAGGGACTGCCAGCCATGCCAGCCGAAGCGCATTCGGACGGCGCCTCCGAGCCGCAGCGCTCCTCGCGCCGCTTCCCGACGCTGACCCGTGACACGGCCCGGCCGGAGGGCGGCGGACGGGCCGCTTCCGGCGAGCACTCCGCGCCCGCCCGGCAGTGGCCGCTGCTCACGGTCATGGGCGGGGTCGCCCTCGGGCTGCTGCTGGTCGCGCTCGACGCGTTCCGCATCGGCAGCCTGGTCGTCGGGCTGTCCCTGCTGGGCGGCGCCGCGCTGCGCTGGGCGCTGCCGTCGGTGGGCATGCTCGCGGTGCGCTCCCGCTTCACGGACCTGGCGACGTACGGCGTGCTCGGCTTCGTGATCGTGGTGCTGTCGATGATGGTGCAGCCCAAGCCGTGGATCCACGTCCCGTTCCTGGACGACATCGTGCACTTCACCGTGCGCTGACGCGGCGCCCGCAGCGTCCGCGACGCAACGGCACGACGGCGGCCCGTCCTCTCCCCCGGGGAAGGACGGGCCGCCGCCGTGTGCTTCAGGGCGTCAGCACCACTTGTTCGAGTAGATGGTCATGAGGTTGGCGCCGATGAACTTCCAGCCGGTGCCGCGGTTGAGCTTGGCGTGGTGGCCGTGGCGGTAGGGCTTCTCCCAGACCGTCACGTTGCAGCGGGTGCCGTTGTTGTACGCCGACAGCGGGTAGTTGAAGGCACCGCCGTAGTGCCGCAGGTCGTTGTTGTTGCCCGCGACCTTCTTCGGCGTCCCCTTGTAGTTGGCCTGCGGGTAGACGCACAGGTAGCCGCGGGGACAGTTGCTCGGCGCCCGCAGGACGGTGGCCGAGCCCTGCTTCGCGGGGGCGGGGGCGGCGCTGGCGCTGACGGCCGGGGCCAGCGCGAGTCCTCCGGTGACGGCCGCGGCGGCCGCGGTGAGGGCGAGGCGCTTGCGAGCGTTCATGGTCGGGTTCCTCCCCGTAGGTGGTCAGGAGGCGGCGCGGGGTGGACCGCGCCGCCGTGGTGCGTCACCGACTGTGCGCCCCCCGCCGCACGGCCGGCCACAGCCTCCGGACCGATGGGGAACCCCTGGGACGTCCCAGCCGCTGACCTGCGGGGACGCGGGGTTGACGGACGCCGCGGTGGGACGGCGGGGCGAGGGGAAGGAGGCGGTACGGATGTCCGGATACCGTGCGGAAACCGTAAAAAGGGCAACCGGAGGGTGCATCCGGGCCATCATCGGCGTGTAGGGGGCTGCTGGCCTCGGGGGAAGAGCAAACGCGTATGGGGTGGAACATGTCGCGTTGGAAAGGGCTGCCCGAAACTCTCGACCATCGGGTGCGGCAGCTCGTCGTACAGCTGCGGAGGCTGAAGGACCACAGCGGGCTGAGCCTGGCCTCGCTCGCCGCCAAGACCGCGTACAGCAAGTCGTCGTGGGAGCGCTACCTCAACGGCAAGAAGCTGCCGCCGCGGGAGGCGGTGGAGGCGCTGGCGCGGGTCTGCGGCGCCGACGCGACCCGGCTGCTGGCGCTGCACGAGGTCGCGGCGCAGGCGTGGGGCGCGGAACGGACGGGGCAGCCCCGCTCCCCAGGGGCCACGGAGGGGACCGAGGCCGCCGCGCCCGCAACTGCCGCCGCCCCCGCCCCCGTTGCGGCGCCCGGTCGTTCGTGGCTGCGGGGCGCGCCGCTCGCCCTGCTCGGCGGCCTGGTGGTGGTCGCGGTGGCCGCCGTGGTGCTGCTGGCCGTCCCGCCCTGGCAGGACGACGGTGCCGGCGGACACGGGACCGGCACCGCGGCGGCCGGCCGGTCCACCGCCGCCACACCCGCGTTCACCCACCGCGTGGGCGAGACCTTCCGCTGCCATGTCCGGCGCACCGCAGGCGTGTTGACCGCCGACCGCAGCCGTAGCACCACGGCGATCCTGAGCGGCGGCGTGACCGGCTGGGAGGTGGTCGAGGCGCAGTGCCTGCTGAACCACCACGGCTACGACCCGGGCCCGGTGGACGGCATCGTCGGGGAGCACACCATGCGCGCCGTCAAGCGGCTGCAGGCCGCCGCCGGGCTGCCCACGGACGGGATCGTGGGCCCCGACACCTGGAAGGTGCTGCGCCGGTGAGCGGCCCGGGCAGCGAACTGTGCGAGGGCGTCGAGAGCTCCCGACTGGCCGCCGGAATGCGGGAGTTGCGCGGCCGTACGGGGCTGAGCCTGGCCGCGCTCGCGGCCCGCACCCCGTACAGCAAGTCCTCCTGGGAGCGCTATCTCAACGGCAAGAAGCTGCCGCCGCGGGACGCCGTGGAGGCGCTGTGCCGGCTGGCGGGCGAGCCGGCCGGGCGGCTGCTGGCGCTGTGGGAACTGGCGGACGCGGCCTGGAGCGGACGGGCCGCGCCCGCCGCGGCCCGGGCGGAGGCCGCGGCCGCGCGGGCCGCAGCGGCCGACCCTGGCCCTACGCCCGAGGCTCATCCGGCACCGCCGCAACAGCCCGAGCAGCCGCCGCCCCCGAGGAGGCACCGGCGGGTGGTGGCCGTGGCGGCCGGGGCCGGTGCCGGGGGGTTGGCGCTGGCCGTGGCGGTGACGTTCCTGGCGGGGGAGCGGGCGGGGGAGGCCCGCGGTGGCCCGGCCGCGAGCGCCGCGCCCAGCTCCTCGGCGGTGACCGGCTGCCGCGGACGGTCCTGCGACGGCAAGGACCCGCAGTCGATGTTCTGCGGTGGCGAGGGCATGGTGGACACGGTCGTCGAGGCCACCACCGCCCGCGGGGAGCACCTCCAGGTGCGCTACGGCACGGCGTGCGCGGCTGTATGGGGGCGGCTCGGCGGCGGCCGGATCGGGGACCGCATCGAGCTCACCGCACCGGGCTCGCTGCCGCGGTCGGTACGGGTCAGGGACCGGTTCGACGCCGAGGGCTACCTCGTCACGCCAATGGCGGCGGTCCGTGGCCCGCGGGGCATCCGGCTCTGCCTCTACCCGGCGGGCGGCGGCCCCCGCGAGTGCTTCGCGCACTGAGCGGCCCGCCGACGCCCACGGCCCGCCGACGCCCACGGACAGCCGATGCCCACGGACAGCCGACACCCACCGGCCCGCCGGAGCCGCGGGTGCGGACGGCGGTGCGGGGCGCGCCCGGGAGGCACGACGAGGGCGCGGCGCAGGCCCGAATGCTCCCGTGCGCCCAGCGGGAAAGGGACGTTCCACTGGATGGCGGTGTCCCTCCTGGGGGTGAATAGGGCAGGTCCGGGGGAGTCGCGCCGCGGTACGGCGCGTGAGTGGGCGAACAGGGGGAGGCCATGCCTCGCTGGAAGGCACTGCCGCAAGAACTCGATCCGGCGGTGGGGGAGTTCACGGAACGGCTGCGCGGTCTGGTGGACCGCAGCCGGCTGAGTGTGGCCGCCGTCGCGGACCGCACCGGTTACAGCAAGACGTCGTGGGAGCGCTATCTGGACGGGCGGCTGCTGCCGCCGCGCCGTGCCGTCGTCGCGCTCGCCGAGGCGACCGGCACCGACCCGGGACACCTCGTCATGCGGTGGGAACCGGCCGAACGCGCCTGGAGCCGGGCCGAGCTGCGGCACGACGTACCGAGGGAGGCGATCCGGGCCGCCCCGGCGTGGGCCGTACGGAAGGCCGCGGCGGCGCCGGGCGCGGTCCGTACGCAGGTCGCGCAACTGCCCGCCCGGGACGAGGCGGGGAGGGCGGAAGAGGCGGAACAGGGGGCGTACGCCGACCGGCCGGGCCGGTCGGCGGCGGTCGCCCCGGAGCCCTCGGCCGGGCCCGGTGCGCCCGCCGGCCGGCGGGCCCGTCGCCTGCGGGCGCTGATGCTGGCGGTCGGCGCGCTCGGCGCCCTGCTGATGGCCCTCGCCGCCGTGCTCCTGCTGGCTCCCGGACACTGACGGCCGGCCCCCGGGCGGCGAGGCCGGCCGCGGCGGCCCGGAGTGCCGCTGCTGGCCGGGAATCGACGTCCGCGGGGCGTCCGGTGAAAAAAGGGGGGCATGCGCCCGGTTATCCCGGGCAGGCGCCGGTTATCCCCCCACGGGTGTGGCAGAACCCGGCGGCCGCCCGCCTCCCCCCTCCTTGAGCGGGCGGCCGCCGCCACGAACCGTGCGGGCCGGCCGGAGCGGAGGCCGGGCGGGCCGACGTCGACCGCGGTCCGGGCGGGCCGCCGTCCGGGCGCGCCGATACACCCGGTGAGGCGTGCCACACCGACCCGTCACCGGCACCGGGCAGGGGTCCGATAGCCTGACGGCCGGGTCTCTCGATACCAAGAGACCTCGATAGCTGGGCAGGGACACCCACCGCCACCCCTGGTGGTCCAGGGGCTTGCCCCCGGAAAACACCGCGCAGGAGATCGCCATGACCCGCACTCCCGTCAATGTCACCGTCACCGGCGCCGCCGGCCAGATCGGTTACGCCCTCCTCTTCCGCATCGCTTCCGGTCATCTGCTCGGCGCGGACGTGCCGGTCAAGCTGCGCCTCCTGGAGATCCCGCAGGGGCTGAAGGCCGCCGAGGGCACCGCGATGGAGCTCGACGACTGCGCCTTCCCGCTGCTGCAGGGCATCGACATCTCGGACGACCCGAACGTGGCCTTCGACGGTGCGAACGTCGCCCTGCTGGTCGGCGCCCGCCCCCGCACCAAGGGCATGGAGCGCGGTGACCTCCTGGAGGCCAACGGCGGCATCTTCAAGCCGCAGGGCAAGGCCATCAACGACCACGCCGCGGACGACATCAAGGTCCTGGTCGTCGGCAACCCCGCCAACACCAACGCGCTGATCGCCCAGGCCGCCGCGCCGGACGTACCGCGCGAGCGCTTCACCGCGATGACCCGCCTCGACCACAACCGCGCCATCTCCCAGCTCGCGCAGAAGACCGGCACCCCGGTCTCCGAGATCAAGCGCCTGACGATCTGGGGCAATCACTCCGCCACCCAGTACCCCGACATCTTCCACGCCACGGTCGCCGGCAAGAACGCCGCCGAGACCGTCAACGACGAGAAGTGGCTGGCCGACACCTTCATCCCGACCGTCGCCAAGCGCGGCGCCGCGATCATCGAGGCCCGCGGTGCCTCGTCGGCCGCCTCCGCCGCGAACGCCGCCATCGACCACGTCCACACCTGGGTCAACGGCACCGCCGACGGCGACTGGACCTCGATGGGCATCCCGTCGGACGGCTCCTACGGCGTCCCGGAGGGCCTGATCTCCTCCTTCCCGGTCACCACCAAGGACGGCCAGTACGAGATCGTCCAGGGCCTGGACATCAACGAGTTCTCCCGCACCCGCATCGACGCCTCCGTCAAGGAGCTGACGGAGGAGCGCGAGGCGGTCCGCGCCCTCGGCCTCATCTGAGCCACCCCGCTTCCACGACGAGCCCGCACTGCCTCAACGGCGGTGCGGGCTCGTTCCGTTGGCGGCTCCTCACGACCGGTGGGGATGCCGCCGGATCTCGACATTGCAGTCCGACACCTTCGACCGGTCCCCCACGGCATACGCCGCCACCCGCTGCCGCGCCAGCGCCTCACACACATCGCAGCCGCCGACCGCTTCCGGATCCGGCACCGGCACGCCCAGCTGAACGCCCGGTCCCGCGCCGCCCGTTACCACACCACCTCCGGCATGCGGCGCGCGTACTGCCGCCGCTCGTGCGCGATCAGATACGGCCGCACGAGGGCGGAGTCCTCACCCCGCAGCAACTCCGTGTGCCGTACGGGCACCCAACGGGGCGGAACGACGGGAGGCGGTACCGGCGGCGGCTCCTCTGCGGGCCGGTGCCGCCCCGAGCCGGGCAGTAACAGCCGTAGCAGGGGCTCGAAGAGCCGGATAACGTGGTGCATGTCATCAATCTCTCTGGGTTGAAGGCCACGCCCCCGGACGTCTGCCAACGTCGCGGGGGTTCGCCGTTCGTTACTCTGGGTGCGTTCATCGTTGCCTAGCGAGACCGACGGTCACAACGCTGAGCGCGTGACATTTCCCAACTGTCACGAAGGGGGCTCCGTGAATCGACGCAACGCCGCAGGAGGAACGGCGGCCACGACGGCCGCTGTGTTCGGCGAGGTGCTGAAGCATCACCGGGAAGCGGCCGGGCTCACCCAGGAAGCCTTGGCGTGCAAGGTCCCTTGTGACCGCTCGCAGGTGGCGCGTGTCGAGGCGGGCGTCCGGGTGCCGCAGGAAACCTTCGCCGACGCCTGCGACGAAATCCTCGGCACGGGTGGGGTGTTGCTGCGGTTGTGGGGGCGGATCGACTGGTATCCGCAGGTGGAGCACCCGGATTGGTTCCGGCGGCGGGCCGAGATGGATGCGGTGGCGGTGGCCCTGCGGGAGTACCAAGAGCGCGTCATCCCGGGGCTGTTGCAGACACCTGACTATGCCCGCGCACTGTTCAGCCGCCGTCACGCAGACGCCGACGATGTCGAGTCGCGCGTTCATGCCCGACTCAGCCGACAGCAGCGCTTTCTGGACGACGATGGGCCGCTGTACGTGGTGGTCTTGGACGAGAGCTGTCTGCGTAACGGGGTGGGGAGCCCGGAGGTCATGCGTGACCAATGTGCGCATCTATTGGGCGCCGGACAGCGGTCCAATATCCGCCTCCAGGTGGCCCCGGCCGACATCTTCGGGCTTGTCCGCCCCAGGGGCTCCATGTCGTTGATCGAGCTGCCCGACGAGCGGTGGGTGTACTCGGAATCGCTGGACAGCGGCCATTTCACCAACGATCCGGCCGTCTACGTACGACACAGCCAGACCTATGATGTGCTCAGGGCCGACATCCCGTCAGCTTGCGAGTCCGCCGCTTTGATCAGCGACGTGATGGAAGGGTACGGGCAGCATGAACAGGCACGAACTCGGCGCGGCGACCTGGATCAAGAGCAGCTACAGCGACGACAACGGCGGCAACTGCATCGAAGTAGCCCCCGGTATCCCCGGCGTCGTCCCCGTCCGGGACAGCAAGAACGTTGACGGGCCCGTGCTGTTCTTCCCCGCGGGTGAGTGGTCGTCCTTTGTGACTGCGGTCAAGAAAATGACGCTGTCGTGACCTTGCGTTAACTCCCTGACACGGAGTGCTTCCCTGGCCTATGCTGCGGCTTCCGCAAGGCTTTTGGGGGAGGCCGGTGTCCGGATGAACGTACCCGCGCAGCTGACGAAGCCCGCCCCGCTCGAACCCGTCCCGCCCGGTGCCAGTGAGGCCACCCGGTTGTTGTGCGCCGGGACGTACCTGGACGAGGGGTTCCGGGACGCGGTGATCGACGAACTCTACGTCCACGAGGAGCGGTTCGCCGCGCCCTCGTTGGGGATCGACGCGGCCCGGGTGCTCGCCCACGCGCTGCGGGCCCGGTGGCTGGAGCTGGGCTGGGCGGCGGCGATCCTCGGGTTGTGGATCGTGGCGATCCCGCTGTCCGGCGGGATGGTGACGTTCTACGTCCTCCCCGTCGTCCTCATCGGGCTGTCCCGCCTGGTCCGCCGGGCGCCCCTGCCGCAGTGGCTGGCCCGCTCGGCGTCCTTCGCGCTCCGCTGGTACGGCCGGCTCTCCCTGCTCTTCTTCCTCGTGGGGATGGTGGCCGCGGCGTTCGCGGTCAGCCTCTGGACGCCCGGCCGGCTGATCCCGGGCCTGCTGTCCCTCTTCCAGTCGGACAGCGGCGGGAGCGACGGCTGGTCCGGCTCCTCGTACGGGTCCTCGTACGGCTCCTCGTACGACAGCGGCAGCGACTACGGCGCTTCTTCGGCCGTCCTGGCCGTCCCGTTCTGGGTCACGCTGCTGCTGCCGGTCGCGCTGGCCGTCCTGGTCGGGCTGCAACAGGGGCAGTTCGCCCGGTCGCTGGCCCGGGAGTTGTCCAAGGAGCGGTTCCCGGATGTGATGTCCGATCCGGCGGAGCGGGCCGAGGGCGTCCGGTTCCGGCGGTTGCGGGACCGGGTGCGGATCGAGCAGCACGGGCCGCTGGTGATGTACCGCGCCGCCAACCCGTTCTGCGGCGCCGGGGACCCGTACAAGACCTGGTCGCTGTCGGTGGAGCTGGTCCCGCACCCGGACCGGGAGACCGAGCCGCTGGACAACGCCGCGATCCTGGCCCGGATCGTGCCGCTGGTGGAGGCGCTGCGGGTGCCGTCGCCGCACGGATCACCGCAGGCGGCGGCCGCGGTCCGGGACCGGCTGCGCACCCTGGAGATCGACGAGTGCGTCTTCCTGCCGGTCGAGGGACTGCCCGACCGGGCCGCGGCACCGTACGGGCCGGAGGCGTTCGCGCAGCACCGGGCCGCCGCGGTCGAGGAGGGCGGCGAGACCCGGCGGCACTTCCTGCGGATCCGGGTCGGCGGCTGGAACGAGGGCATCGTCACCACGGTCTTCGTCCGGGTCCACACCCAGGGCGGGATGCTGATGCTGGAGGTCGCGCCGCACGTGCTGTGGCCGCTGCGGCAGCTCTTCCAGGACGCCGACCGGCTCGCCCACCAGTACCGGCACCACCACCACTTCGGCAAGGCGGTCTGGGCGCTGGCCCAGACGCCGCGCTCGGCCGGCGACGCGGTGCTCACCCTGGCGCGCGGGCTGCGCTCGGCGTGGCGGCTGGCCACCGCCGGGCACGGCGCCGCGCTCCCGGAGGGCCCCGGCGTCTCCGTGCGTGAACTGGGCTCGTACGGCGAGGCGTCGCTGTTCCAGGACATGGACGTGGCGCGGTACCTGAAGACCGTGCAGCAGCGGGTGACGGCCGGGGTGACCACCGCGCTGCGCGAGGCCGGTTACCAGACCGACGAGTTCGAGCAGCGGATCGTGCACGTCGCCGAGGGCGGCGTCTACGTGGAGTCCGCCCAGGGGGCCGTCGGCATCGGCGACAACAACACGATCACCCAGAACACCACCGCGGGTGGCACCGCCCCGAAGGGAAGGAAGAAGAGTGGCAACGGCTGACGCGCGCGGCAACGGCATCCACATCGGCAGCGTCCGGGGCGCCTTCGCCATCGGCGACCACAACACCGTGACGCAGAACGAAGGCGGCGGCACACCGGCCGCCGATCCGGCGCAGGAGGAACTCCTGCGTGCGGTAAGGGAGTTGCGGAGCGACCTGGCCCGGGCGGTGCGGAGCCCCGAGGTGACCGCGCTGGACGAGGAACTCGCCGGGACCGAGGAGGAGATCGGCGGCACCGGGGCGGCCGGACCCGGGCGGCTGGCGCGGCTGCGGGCGGCGCTGACCGACGCCGGCGCGGTGGTCGGGTTGCTGGCGTCCGGGGCGGCGGTGACCCAGGCGGTCGCGGCCCTGGTGGGAGGCTGACGATGAAACGCGGCGGGCCGGCCCGCTGGAACGACGAGACCCAGAGCTGGGAGGACGGCAGGCCCGCGCCCGCCCCGTACAGCGGTCCGATGCCGCCCCGCCCGGACTTCGCCCCGAGCGTGGGCACACCACCGCAGCCGCCTTCCGGCTGGTTACCCGACCCCGGGGTCCCTCCGGGACACGTACCCACTCCCGGCCCGGGTCCCGCTCCCGGCCCCGGGTCTCGCCGCCGCACCACCGCCCTGATCGCCGGGCTGGCCGTGGCGGTGATCGGTGCCGGGGCCGGTGGCGCCTATCTGCTGTGGGGCCGCGACGGCGACGCACCGCCCGCCGCCCGCACCCGGGCCTCCGCCCCGCACACCCCCACTTCCACCGCTACCGACACCACCCCGCCCAGCACCGACAGCACACCGCCCATGGACGCGGTCTCCTCTCCCGCCGTGCCCGCCGGCTACCGCCTCGTCCATGACGACAAGGGGTTCACCACGGCGGTGCCGGACAGCTGGCAGCGCAGCGAGCGCAAGACCGGGGTGTTCTACACCGCGCCGGACGACCGCGGACTGCTGCAGGTCTTCGAGATCACCGAACCGGACATCGGTCCGCGCGCGGCACTGGAACAGGCGTCGAAGGGGCTGGCCGGCAACCCCGGCTACGAGGAGATCAGCCTCGGCGACTTCGAGGGCCCGGCGCCCGGCACGGACGCCGCCCAGCTGGTCTACGCCTATGACAGCGAGCGGCTCGGTACCCGCGTCAAGGTCGTCGACTGTGCCTTCACGACCGACGACGGCCGGCAGTTCGCCGTCCTCGTCCTGGGCACCGAGGCCGACTGGCCGCTCCAGCAGGAGACCCAGCGGATCGCCCTCCAGGCGTTCGCCCCGAAAGGCTGACGGCCCGCGCACCCCGCCTATTCGGCGATCTCGGTGCGCTCCCACCACTCGTAGACCGGCAGCGCGCCCTCGGAGGTGTGCTGCTGGCGGGTGGTGGGCCGGAAGTGTTCGTAGCCGCCGCGGAAGGGGATCTTCAGCTCGCTGCCGTGCGGATCGGCAGGCACGATCCGCTCGGGCAGGTCCGCGGGGCCGCCCTCCAGCACTGCTTTCGCCGCTGTCTGCACCATGCCTGCATTCTCACTCGGTCGGGGAGGTCTCGCGCGCCGCGGATCCCTGGCGGGGGAAGTCGTTCGTGGCGAGGGTGAGGTCCACGACGGTGCCGGTGAGGTCGATCGGCTCGCCGTACGGCACGGTGAGGTCGCCCTTGTACTCGCCGTCCTGCGGCTGGGTGAAGACGCGGCAGCGGCCGATGTAGGGGTCGGCGATCACGTAGACCGGGACGCCGGCCTCGGCGTAGGCCTTCTTCTTCACGCCGTAGTCGTTCCCCGCGGTGCTTGCGGAAACGACCTCGGCGACGAACTCGATGTCCTGGTAGTGCCAGCGGCCGTCCCGGTCCTTGGTCGAGCTCTCGGCGATCGCGAGCACGTCGGAAGCGAAGCCGTTCAGCTTGCCCGGGAAATCGACGCGGACGTCGGACATGACGCGCTTCCTCGGGTAGCGGGCCCGCAGTTGCTCGACGATGTCCAGGATGGTTTCCCAGTGGGCGGCACGCTGCGGCGACATGAAGATTGTTCCCCCGACGATCTCGAACTTGTAGCCCTCGGGGACGGAGTTCTCCAGCCGCTCGAACAGCTCGTCCAAGGTCGGCTCTTCGCGCTCGGCCATCTCCATCCCGTCGATCGTGATCGTTTCGGTCCGCTCAAGGCTGATGGTCATCGTGCCGCTCCTCCCCGCTGCCACGTCGTACGGGCAGCCGCACGGTTCAACGATAGGCACCCGGGCCGGTTACGCGCTGTAGCGGCATATGCCATTCGTGCCATTCACGCGGTGTGCGTGCCCTGGAACAGGTCCTCCAGTGCCGAGATGTCGGCCGTGTCGCCGGGGGCCGGGGTCTTGTCCGGTACGGGCGTGCCGTAGTTGCTCAGGAGGACGGTGCCCTTCTGGTCGTCGGCCTCGACGGTGAGCTTGAGGGGGTAGTGGGTGCCCTTGATGGCCACGTAGAGGGTCTCGGTGACGCCGTCGGTGTGTTTGACGACGGGGAGGACGGGGGTGCCCTCGTGGGTCGTGGGGTGGCCCTTGGTGAGCTTGGTGGTGGGGGTGGGCTCGCCGGAGGGAGGCGGCTCGCCGGGGCCGGTGGCGGACTTCTGGAAGGCGGTGAGGTCGCAGGCCGTGGCGAGGTTCTGCAGGAAGGCGTCGTGGTCGGCGGTGCCGTGCAGGAACGTGTTGCGGTACTTGGCGGCCGCCCGGGCACCCTCCTCGCCGGGCAGCTGGCTCTTCCAGAACGCCGCGTCCGGCTTCATCCACACCTGGTTGCCGTGCTTGATGATCTCCACACGGCCGAGGTCGCCCTTGCTGATCGCGCCGGCGCAGTTGCCGGCCTTGTCGAGGGTGAGGTCGAGCTTGGTGGGATCGGCGGTGGTCTCGGTGCGCAGTCGCAGGGATTTCGCGGAGACGAGCTGGTGCAGGGCGTCGTCGGAGATCTGCTGGGCCGATTTTCCCGCGAGGTCGCCCTCACCGTCGGGATCGCCGGCCGCCGCGGCGGCCGTACAGGCGGCCCCGGCGAGCAGGGCCGCTCCGCAGCCCAGGGCGGTGGCGGTGACGGCACGCCGTCTGGTGGTCATCTCGATACCTCCGGGCGGAGGGGGCGGAGGGGCGGTGGGGCGGTGTGAGGGACGGCCGCACGGACCTCCTGCTGCCGGCGGGTCGTACGGCGTGAGCTCCCCGCTTGGACATACGGCTATTCAGGGTACGTTCTAGGACATTCCGCTGCACACCGAGTGAGTCGGCTCACTTTCCATGAATGTTTGGGCATAGGTCAGGCGCTTCCGGGGAGGGGTCCTCGTTGCTGGTGACGCCAGTGGTTGCACCAGTGGGAACAGACCGGAAACCGGAAGGCAGAAAAAATCGTGTCGGCAAGCGAGACCATTCACATAGCCGGGGTGTGGCGGGCCGCCGCGTCCGGGGCCACCCGCGAGGTCCTCGACCCCGCCGACGCGACGACCCTCCAGGTGGTGGCCGAGGGTGGTGCCGAGGACGCGGACGCCGCGGTCGCGGCCGCCGCCCGGGCCTTCGACGGCGGCGCGGGCGCCTGGCCCCGTACGCCGGTCGCCGAGCGCTCCGCGCTGCTGCGCCGGGTCGCCGACCTGCTGCAGCGCGACCGCGAGGAGATCGCGCTCATCGAGAGCCGGGACACCGGCAAGACGCTGGAGGAGGGCCGGGTCGACATCGACGACGTCACCAACGCCTTCCGGTACTTCGCCGACGTGGTGATGAACGAGAGCGGCGGTCGGGTCGTCGACGCCGGTTCGGCCGATGTGCACAGCGTGGTCGTGCACGAGCCGGTCGGTGTCTGCGCACTGATCACTCCGTGGAACTACCCGCTGCTGCAAGCCAGTTGGAAGATCGCGCCGGCCCTTGCGGCCGGCAACACTTTTGTGATCAAGCCCAGCGAGGTCACCCCGCTGTCGACCGTGCACCTGGTCAAGCTGCTGGTCGAGGCCGGACTGCCGGCCGGGGTCGCCAACATCGTCACCGGCACCGGCGTGCCGGTCGGCCAGCGGCTGGCCGAGCACCCGGACGTCGACCTGTTCTCCTTCACCGGTGGCCTGGTCAGCGGCACGAAGGCCGGTGCGGCCGCGGTGTCCGGTGCCAAGAAGATCGCACTGGAGCTCGGCGGCAAGAACCCGAACGTGGTCTTCGCCGACGCCTGCGCCACGGACGAGGGCTTCGACACCGCCGTCGACCAGGCGCTCAACGCCGCGTTCATCCACAGCGGCCAGGTCTGCTCGGCCGGCGCCCGGCTGATCATCGAGGAGTCGGTGCGCGACCGCTTCGTCGCCGAACTCGCCCGCCGCGCCGAGAAGATCAAGCTCGGCCGGGGCACCGAGGACGGCGTGGAGTGCGGTCCCCTGGTCTCGCAAGCGCAGCTCGACAAGGTCGAGGCGTACGTCGCCTCCGCGCTGGCAGAGGGTGCCCAGCTGCGGTGCGGCGGGGCCCGGCCCGAGCCGTCCGCGGTCCGCCCGGCCACCGGCTACTTCTACGCGCCGACCGTGCTGGACGGCTGCCACCGCGAGATGAAGGTCGTCCGCGAGGAGACCTTCGGGCCGATCCTGACGGTGGAGACCTTCACCACCGAGGACGAGGCCGTCGCGCTCGCCAACGACACCGAGTACGGGCTGGCCGGCGCGGTCTTCTCCGCCGACACCGCGCGCGCCCGCCGGGTCGCCGCACGGCTGCGGCACGGCACCGTCTGGATCAACGACTACCACCCCTACCTCCCGCAGGCGGAGTGGGGCGGCTTCGGCAAGTCCGGCATCGGCCGGGAACTCGGCCCCACGGGTCTGGACGAGTACCGCGAGAGCAAGCACATTTACGAGAACCTCCGGCCTGCGCCGGTGCGGTGGTTCGCGGGCTGAGCGACCGCCGCCGACCAGCGGCCGCCCCCGCCCCGATCCCCCAACCCCCGCACCGCCCAAGGTCTTTGCAAGAAGGAGCACCCTCCATGCCCGTGTACGACTACGTCGTGGTCGGCGGTGGTACCGCCGGTTCCGTCATTGCCTCCCGCCTCACCGAGGACCCGGACGTCACCGTCGCCGTCATCGAGGGCGGCCCGTCCGACATCGACCGTGAGGACGTGCTGACGCTGCGCAAGTGGCTCGGCCTCCTCGGCGGCGAGCTGGACTACGAGTACACGACCACCGAGCAGCCCCGCGGCAACTCGCACATCCTGCACAGCCGGGCCAAGGTCCTCGGCGGCTGCTCGTCGCACAACACCCTGATCTCCTTCAAGCCGCTGCCGTCCGACTGGGACGAGTGGGAGGCGGCCGGCGCCACCGGCTGGGGCGCGAAGGAGATGGACCCCTACTTCGGCAAGCTGCGCAACAACATCGTGCGGGTGGCGAAGAAGGACCAGAACCAGATCGCCACCGACTGGATCGAGGCGACCAAGACCGCCCTCGGCGTGCCGGAGGTCGTCGGGTTCAACGACCGGCCGTTCGACGAGGGCGTCGGCTTCTTCGACCTCTCCTACCACCCCGAGAACAACAAGCGGTCCTCCGCCTCGGTCGCCTATCTCCACCCGCACATGGAGGCCGGCGACCGGCCGAACCTCACGCTGATGCTGGAGACCTGGGCGCACAAGCTGGAGCTGGACGGCACCACCGCCAAGGGCGTCCACGTCCGCACGAAGGACGGCGCGGAGGTCTACGTCGAGGCCGCCCGCGAGGTGCTGGTCTGCGCCGGCGCCGTCGACACCCCGCGGCTGCTGATGCACTCCGGCATCGGGCCGAAGAAGGACCTGGAGGCGCTCGGCATACCCGTCGTGCACGACCTGCCGGGCGTCGGCGAGAACCTGATCGACCACCCCGAGTCGGTGATCGTCTGGGAGACCAACGGGCCGATCCCGGGCAACTCCGCGATGGACTCGGACGCGGGGCTGTTCGTCAAGCGGGACCCGGAGCACAAGGGCCCCGACCTGATGTTCCACTTCTACCAGATCCCGTTCACCGACAACCCCGAGCGGCTGGGCTACGAGCGCCCCGAACACGGCGTCTCGATGACCCCGAACATCCCCAAGTCCCGCTCCCGCGGCCGCCTGTACCTCACCTCCGCGGACCCCGAGGTCAAGCCCGCCCTCGACTTCAGGTACTTCGAGGACGAGGACGACTACGACGGGCAGACCCTCGTCGACGGGATCAAGCTGGCCCGCAAGGTCGCCCAGGCCGAGCCGTTCAAGAAGTGGCTCAAGCGCGAGGTCTTCCCCGGTCCGGACGTGACCGACGACGCGGAGATCAGCGAGCTGGTGCGCAAGGCCGCGCACACCGTCTACCACCCCGCCGGCACCTGCAAGATGGGCGCCGCCAACGATGAACTCGCCGTCGTCGACCCGGAGTTGAAGATCCGCGGTCTGCACGGCATCCGGATCGCCGACGCCTCGGTCTTCCCGACGATGCCGGCCGTCAACCCGATGCTGGGCGTGCTCATGGTGGGGGAGAAGTGCGCCGAACTGCTCCAGAAGATTCCTACCGAGGGAGGTGATGCGTGATGGCTACCACCGCCGCCGGCGCATCCGAGATACCCGCTGCCCGCAAGGCCACCGACGCGGCCGAGGACGGCCGCGAGGTCGTCTTCTCCGTCCGCCACCTGTGGAAGGTCTTCGGCCCCAAGGCCGACAAGATCCCCGATGACACCTCCGTCGCCGGGCTGAGCGTGACCGAACTGCGCGAGCGGACCGGCTGCACCGCCGCCGTCCGCGACGTCTCCTTCGACGTCCACAAGGGCGAGGTCTTCGTCGTCATGGGCCTGTCCGGCTCCGGCAAGTCCACCCTCGTCCGGTGCCTGACCCGGCTGATCGAACCGACCAGCGGCGACCTGGAGATGGACGGCGAGGACGTCCGCGCCATGGACCGCACCGCGCTGCGCGAACTGCGCCGCCGCCGCGCCGCCATGGTCTTCCAGCACTTCGGCCTGCTGCCGCACCGCAGCGTCGTCGACAACGTCGCCTACGGCCTGGAGATCCAGGGCGTCGGCAAGGCCGAACGGCGCGAGAAGGCCAACGAGATGGTCGACAAGGTGGGCCTGGCCGGCCTGGAGAAGCGCCGCCCCGGCCAGCTCTCCGGCGGTCAGCAGCAGCGCGTCGGACTCGCCCGCGCACTCGCCGTCGACCCCGAGGTCCTGCTGTTCGACGAGCCGTTCAGCGCGCTCGACCCGCTCATCCGCCGCGACATGCAGGAAGAGGTCGTCCGCCTGCACCGCGAGGAGGGCCGCACCATGGTCTTCATCACCCACGACCTCTCCGAGGCGCTGCGGGTCGGTGACCGGATCGCCCTGATGCGCGACGGCGAGATCGTCCAGCTCGGCACCCCCGAGGAGATCGTCGGCTCCCCGGCCGACGACTACGTCCGCGACTTCGTCCGGGACGTCCCCCGCGAGCAGGTGCTGACCGTCCGCCGCGCGATGCGCCCGGCCGAGGACGGCGAGGCCGACCAGGGCCCGGCGCTGGCCGCCGACACCCTGATCTCGGACGCCATCGAGGCGGTCGCCCGCTCCGGCGGCGCGGCCCGCGTCGTCGACGGCGGCCGCTGCCTGGGCGTCGTCGACCACGCCTGCCTGCTCAACGTGGTCGCCCGGATCGACGAGGACCGGCCCGGCGAGGTGGCTGCCTGATGATGTACGCCGCCACCCCCCGCCACGGCGCCGTCCGCGCCGTGGGCTCCAGAGCCCCCGTCGCCTCCCGCCGTACCCGGCTGCGGGCCGCCCTGCTGCGCCGCTGGCGCGAGGCGCAGCGCGCCGCCGCCCTGGGCGTGCCGACCGGAACCGTGAAGCGGGGCCGAGCATGAGTACTGCCTCCGCACCCCCCGCCGTTCAGCGCGGTCTCGGCGCCGACGCCCCCAAGGCCGGGCCGCTCAAGGCCCTGCTGGACCGCCGCGGCCTCGCCAAGCTCCTGCTGCTCGCCGTCGCCGCGGCCGTCCTGGTCCCGCTGGTGCACGCCGCCTGGCCCGGCGCCGCCTGGCCCTCCGCGCTGACCGTCGACCTGTCCGGACCGCTCGGAAAGACCAGCGACTGGATCATCGACAACCGCGACAACCACTGGCTGTTCGTCTACTTCCTCGGCCACCTCTCCAACGCCGTGGTCATCTCCGTACGAGCGGTCTACCTGCTGCTGCTCGCCCTCGGCTGGACCGGTGTGACCGCCGGCGTCACGCTGATCGCCTGGCGGGTGGCCGGCTGGCGGATCGCCGCCACCGCGCTGGTCTCCCTCCTCGTCAGCGGGGCGCTCGGGATGTGGGTCCCGACCATGCAGACGCTGGCGCTGATGGTCGTGGCGGTCGCCGCCTCGGTCGTCGTCGGCGCCCTGCTCGGACTGGCCGCCGGGCTCTCCGAGCGGCTGTTCCGGATCCTCCGCCCGGTCCTCGACACCATGCAGGTGCTGCCGGCCTTCGCCTATCTGCTGCCCGTCGTGCTGATCTTCGGCATCGGCGTGCCGGCCGCGCTGCTGGCCACCGTCATCTACGCCGCCCCGCCGATGGCCCGGCTGACCGCGCTCGGACTGCGCGGCGCCGACCCCGGCGTACTGGAGGCGGTCTCCTCGCTCGGCGCCACCGGACGGCAGCGGCTGCTGACCGCCCGCCTCCCGCTGGCCCGCAAGGAGCTGCTGCTCGGCGTCAACCAGACGATCATGATGGCGCTGTCCATGGTCGTGATCGCCTCGATGATCGGCGCGGCCGGCCTCGGTGACCGCGTCTACCAGGCGCTCGCCTCCGTCGACGTCGGCGCCGCGCTCTCCGCCGCCATCCCGATCGTGCTGCTGGCCATCGTCATGGACCGCACCACCGCCGCGGCCGGCGCCCGGATCGGCGCGACCGCCAACACCGCCGGCCCGGCGTGGCTGCGCGGCTGGCAGGTCTGGACCGGCGTGGCCGCGCTCACCGCCCTGCTGACCCTGATCGGCCGGCTGACCGGCTCCGCGGTCTGGCCCGGTGCCTGGTTCGTGGACATCGCCCACCCGGTGAACGACTTCAAGGAGTGGATGGTCGACCACCTCTACTCCGGCGTCCCGGTCATCGGCGGCACCGCCGACTGGGCCGCGCACTTCACCAACTGGGTGCTCAACCCGCTGCGCGACGGCCTGACCGCGCTGCCCTGGTACGGCACGCTGCTCATCGTCGCCGCGCTGGCCTGGGTCATCGGCACCTGGCGCACCGCCCTGACCGCCGTCCTCGCGATGGCCGCCATCGGTGTGCTGGGCGTGTGGAAGCCGTCCATGAACACCCTCTCCCAGGTGCTCGCCGCCCTGGCCGTGACGCTGGTGCTGGGCTTCGGCACCGGCATCCTGGCGGCCGGCAGCAAGCGGTTCGAGGCGATCCTCCGCCCGGTGCTCGACGTCATGCAGACCATGCCGCAGTTCGTGTACCTGATCCCGGTCGTCGCCCTGTTCGCCGTGGGCCGCGCCCCGGCCGCCGCGGCCGCGGTGGTCTACGCGCTGCCCGCGGTCATCCGCATCACCACCCAGGGCCTGCGGCAGGTCGACCCCGCCGCGATGGAGTCGGCCCGCTCGCTGGGCGCCACCCGCTGGCAGATGCTCCGCCAGGTGCAGCTGCCGCTGGCCCGGCCGGCCCTGCTGCTCGCCGTCAACCAGGGCGTGGTCCTGGTCCTCGCCGTCGTCATCATCGGCGGTCTGGTCGGCGGCGGTGCCCTCGGCTACGACGTGGTCACCGGCCTGGCCACCGGAGACCTGGCCCTCGGCCTGGTCGCGGGCGTGGCCATCGTGTGCCTGGGCCTGATGCTCGACCGGGTCACCCAGCCCACGGAACGCCGTACGACGGGGAAGGGAGCCTGATCATGTCCCGTACGCGCACAGCATTCCTCGGTACGGCCGTGCTCGCCGGCACGGTGGCGCTCTCGCTGTCCCTGTCCGCCTGCGGCAAGGCCGACATGACCAAGCAGACCTCGCCGTTCGCCGCGGCCAAGGGCTCGAAGTCGGTCACGCTGTCCGTGCAGACCTGGGTCGGCGCGCAGTCCAACGTGGCCGTCGCCAAGTACCTGCTGGAACACCAGCTGGGCTACCACGTCGACACCGTCCAGGTGGACGAGATCCCCGCCTGGGACGCCCTCAGCCAGGGCCGGGTCGACGCGATCCTGGAGGACTGGGGCCACCCGGACCAGGAGAAGCGGTACGTCAAGGACAAGAAGACGATCACCGCGGGCGGCGGCAACGGCGTCACCGGCCACATCGGCTGGTGGGTGCCCAAGTACTGGGCCGACAAGCACCCCGAGATCACCGACTGGCACAACCTCAACAAGGTCGCCGACCAGCTGCGCACCTCCGAGAGCGGCAACAAGGGCCAGCTGATGGACGGTTCGCCGTCCTACGTCACCAACGACAAGGCGCTGGTGAAGAACCTCCACCTCAACTACGAGGTGGTGTTCGCCGGCTCCGAGGCGGCCCAGATCACCCAGATCCAGCAGTTCGCCAAGGAGAAGAAGCCCTTCCTGACGTACTGGTACGAGCCGCAGTGGCTCTTCAACCAGGTGCCGATGGTGGAGGTCAAGCTTCCCAAGTACACCGACGCCTGCGCGGAGAAGGGCGCCAAGGACCCGCAGTCCATCGACTGCGCGTACCCCACCACCCCGCTCCAGAAGTACTTCAACACCAACTTCGCCAAGAACGGCGGCAGCGCCGCGGCGTTCCTGAAGAACTTCAAGTGGACCAAGGACGACCAGAACGAGGTCTCCGAATCCATCGCCTCGGGCGGCCTGTCCGCCGACGAGGCGGCCAAGCGGTGGGTGGACAAGCACCCGGACGTCTGGAAGAGCTGGCTGCCGAAGAAGTAGGCGGTCCCCGGCCGGACGCCGGACGAAGGGGGTGCGGGCCCGTGGGACCCGCACCCCCTTCGCGTGCGTGGTCGGCCGGGTGGGGCTCACCCGTTCGGATGGCGGCCGGGGAGTTCCGCCCGGTGGACGGGCGGGGACGCCCGAGGATGCCACCATGCCGCTTCCCCCGAAATGCCCCACGACCGACTGTGACGCCTGGTTGTGGAAGGACACCACCCAGACCAGCACCGACTGGGACAACTGGCGCTGGTGGTGCTGCCGTTGCCAGAAACAGTGGTACCCCACGGCGGAACAGCTCGGGGAGTTCCGCCATGGGGCATCGGGCGGCCCGGGGGGACCGGGCGGCCCGGGTCGGCAGCCGCGCGCCGCCGCGTACCGGGACCCGAGGGTGGCCGCCGCGCGCCCGTGACGCGCGGCGGCCCGCACCGGCTCAGGCGTTGTGCAGGTTCGCCCGCCAGTAGCCCAGCACACCCGCGTCCAGTGCCTGGACCTTGTTGAGTGCCTTGCCGAAGGAGGCGTAGCGCGGGGTGGCCTTCCAGGTGGCCGAGATGGCAGCCGCCCCACGGTCCAGGTGCGGCTTGCCGCCGCCCTTGATGTCCACCGCCGCGTTGACGTTGCTCACCGTGGCGCCGCCGCCCTTGAGGTGGGTGGCCCGGCCGCCGTTGGCCAGATACTGCACCCACACCTTCTCGGCGGTGACCGGGATGCCGAAGATCTCCTCCGACATGGCGAAGCTGACGCGGGTGTCCAGGCCGGCGATGGTCCCCTTGGCCTTGACCCGCACTTCCTTCACGAACGACACGTCCGCGTTGTACGGGACGGCGCGGCGCAGGCCACCGGGCCGGGTGGTGCCCTTCAGCGACGCGGTGAGCGCCTCGTAGACCTTGCGGTTCTGGAGGTAACCGACGAACTTCTGCTGCTTGGCCTTCGGCAGCGCACGGAACGCCTTGAGGGTCCGCTTCGCCTCGGGGGTGTTCCGGGACGCCAGGTACTGCAGGTAGCCCGTGACGGTCAGCTTGCTCCCGAGCGACTGCTCCGCGGCCCCCGCGGGGGCCGGCGCCGACGGCCGGCCGGCGGCCGAGGCCGCGGGCGCCAGGACCGCGAGCGCCGCCGCGCCGGCCACGGCGGCCGACCCGATCCGGCGCATGGTGGAACCGTTGCTCATGGAATCTCCTCTTGCTCTGTTCCGGGGTACGACAGGGGAGACCGAGAGTACGAACGGGGCCGCGCGGGCGGTATTGACCCTTTGGCCGGTGCCCTCGGGGACAGGCCGGGCTCCTGGAGATCCACTTCTCAAACTCGTACCGGCGGTTTAGGAACCCTTTAAGATCTGCGGTAAGTGCTCTTTCCGGCCATGTGGCCTCGCTTTGCTGGGCAGTTACCGACCGTGACGTCGCCCAGGCCGGGCGGAGGTCGCGTCGGGCGGTCACCGCGCCCGCCTCCCGGAGTCACCCGCCGGGGCGGACCGCGGACCGCAGCGCACGATGACCGCACGCCCATGTTCGTCCGCCGGAACCCCGACTCGACCAACCGGGGAGAAAGCGGATCGATCGTGCCCAGCAGGACTCATAAGCAGAATACGGGGAAGGTAGAACTGCTTTGCCTCAGAGTCATACGTGCAACAAAAGTGAACTATCGGCTGCGCGGATAACCGTGGCGTACCCCACGAGCCCGCGCCCGACACCGGGAGACCCCTCCAGAATCCCTCATCTGACGCCGCGCGAACGCCAAGTGCTCATCCTCATCGGAAAGGCCGCGTCCAACCGGGAGATCGGGCAGCAACTCGGCATCACCGAACGCACCGTCAAGGCTCACCTGGCCAATCTCATGACCAAGATCGAGGTGGCCACCCGCATCGAAGCGGCCATCTTCGCCTACGCCCATCATCACGACATCAGCCCGCCGGACGGCAGCATTCCGGTGGACCGTTCGTAATCCCGGCAGGCCGCCGGAAACCTCCTCGCCCTCGGGATGGGCGAGGAGGTTCCTTTACCTCCGGCGGAAATCCTCAATTCCCCTGCGTACGGCTCCCCTTCGGTCAATGACCACATGTCCGTTGGCCATCCGTCCGATGCCCCAAGAGGCAATAGCGGAATGCCGGACGGCGACGGAAGACTCTCTCCGGCGATCACCGACAACCGGTGCGCCGCGAAAGAGAGAAGAGGAGTTCCATGCGCAAGACGATGCGGATGGCCGCCACCGCCCTCGCCGCAGCGGTCACGCTGGGTATCGCGGCACCCATGGCCAGTGCGGCCCAGCACTCCCGGACCCCGGTCGTCTCCTCGGTCCAGGTGGGCGCGGTCCGCTCGGCCGGTGACGTGAACACCCTCACCGCGATGACCTACGCGGCCGGCCTCGACAAGGCCCAGGCGCCGGGCCTTTCGGGCAAGGACGCCAAGGACCGCGCCAAGGCGATCGTGAAGTTCCTCAAGAAGGTGCTCGGCAAGCACTACAAGGAGGCCCGGGCCGCCGCCAAGAAGGGCGTCGCCGCCTTCCGCAAGTGGGTGAAGACCCTCAAGCCGTCGAGCCCGGTCCGGATCGTCCTGGAGAAGGTCGACAAGTACGTGCTGGAGCTGATCGTCAAGCTCCTGCGGTAACGCCCCGCCCACCGGCCCACCTCCAGGAGAGGCTCAGGACCGACCCCCGAGGTCCTGAGCCTCTCCGCCTTCCGTCCCCCGACCGCTGCCTGCCTCCTGTGGGGGGAGTACGGGCGGCACTCGGCCCCGCACCGCTGCCGCCGGTGCGGGGCCGTCCGACGTGCGGCAACCCCTCCCGTTATGTCCCCCGGCCGCCGGGACCTGGCCGCCCCCCGGGCCCTCAGGCGCGGCATAGTAGGGCGCAGTCCGAGACGGGACATGACACACCACACCATGGCGCCGCGAGCCGCGGCCGCCACGCACCGGGGGGACTTCCGCTTCCATGCCAGCCATCCGCCGTTCCACCGCCGCGGTCGCCGCCGTGGCCGCGCTGCTCGCGGTCACCGCCACCGGCTGCGGCCCCAGCGACGACCAGGCCGCCGCCCCCGGCAGTTCGGCCGCCGCCGACCAGAAGGGCCCGGGCGACGGGGGCCTGAAGCTGCCCAAGGGGATGCCCACCAGCATCGACGGCCTGAAGAAGTGGAAGGACGGCGGCTGGAACGACTGGGGTGACTGGGCCCGCAAGGCCTCGGACTTCGCCAACCCGATCATCAAGGACCACTGGAAGGCCGACCGGCTCGCCAAGGCCAAGGCCGCCCCGGAGATAGGGGTGAACGCCACCGGCGCGGGCAGTGGATCCGCCGCCTCCGACCCCGAACCGCGGCCGGTCACCGCCGAGCAGGTCGCCCGCCCGTACCACCAGCACATGGCGCCGGTCGGCAAGATCTTCTTCGACAGCCCCAAGGGCCCGATGGTCTGCTCCGGCACGATCGTCGAGGACCCGGCGCACCCGGGGAAGTCCAACCTGGTGTGGACCGCCGGCCACTGCGTGCACTCCGGCAAGCAGGGCGGCTGGATGCGCAACATCGTCTTCGTGCCGTCGTACAACGACAACGGCGTCCCGATGAACCAGGTCGGCAGCACCCCCAGCCAGCAGATCACCCCCTACGGCCGCTTCTGGGCGGACTGGATCACCACCTCCGGTGAGTGGATCAACATGGGCAGCGAGGAGACCGGCAACGGCGGCTCCGCCTACGACTTCGCGGTGCTGCACGTGAAGCCGGAGAACGGCGGCACCAAGTCGCTCCAGGAGACCGTGGGCGCCGCCGCCCAGGTGTGGTTCAACGCCCCCTCCGCCGACGGCATCAGCTCCCTCGACGCGTTCGGCTACCCGGCCGCGCCCCCGTACGACGGCGCGCGGATGATGAACTGCCCCGCCCGCCCCGGCCGGCTGGTCATGCAGCAGGGCACGCCCGCCATGCACCGCATCGGCTGCACGATGACCGGCGGCACCTCCGGCGGCGGCTGGTTCGTCAACCGCGGCGGCCGGCTGACCCTGGTCTCCAACACCTCCATCAGCTCCAACGCCCACACCTGGCTGGCCGGCCCGCACCTGGGCCCCGAGGCGCAGCGGGTCTTCGACGGCATCAGCCGCAAGTTCGCCGGCCAATAGAGCCGGTCCGCCTCTTGTGGCGAGGTCTCCCTACGGCCCCGGCGGCAGTGCCCGGCACAGCGCCGCCAGGGCCGCCGGGAAGGCGCTCTCGGACGGGGTGGCATAGCCGACGACCAGGCCGTGCCGGGGCCGATCCGGGGCCTCCGGGTGGCGGTACTCCGCCAGCCCGTCGAGCGCCAGGCCCTGCCAGCGGGCGGCCCGCAGCGCGGCCCGCTCGTCCGCCGCGCCCGAGCCGTCCGGGAGTTGGAGGACGGCGTGCAGCCCGGCGGCGATACCGGTGACGCGCAGCTGTGGCGCATGGCCGGCCACCGCCGCGACCAACTGGTCCCGGCGCCGCCGGTAGCGCTGCCGCATCCGGCGGACATGCCGGTCGTACGCGCCGCACATCAGGAACTCCGCGAGGGTGAGTTGGTCGGTGACCCCGGCCCACGCCTCCCGTTCGCCCTTGGCCGCGAGGACGGCGTCGACCAGCCGGCCGGGCAGCACCATCCAGCCCAGCCGCACCGCGGGCGACAGGCTCTTGCTGACCGAGCCGAGGTGGATCACCCGCTCCGGGTCCAGGCCCTGGAGGGCGCCGACCGGCCGGCGGTCGTAGCGGAACTCGCCGTCGTAGTCGTCCTCGATGACGTAACCACCGCTCGTCCGCGCCCAGTTGATGACGGCGGCCCGCCGGTCGGGGTGCAGCGGCACGCCGGTGGGGAACTGGTGGGCAGGGGTGAGCAGCACCGCCCGCACCTCGTCCAGGTCCACCAACTCCCCGGTATCCGCGCCAAGTTCGTCGACAACCAGTGGGCGGGTGACGGTGCCGGCGGCGGCCAGGAGCTGCCGGTGGAAGGGCAGGCCGTACGACTCGACGGCGAGCGGGCCGGCGAGGACGGCGGGGAACAGCAGCCGCAGGGCATGTGCGAAACCGGAGCAGATGACGATCCGGCCGGGGTCGGTGCGGACGCCGCGGGTGCGGGCCAGATAGTCGGTCAGCGCGCGGCGCAGCTCCGGGCGGCCGCGCGGATCACCGGGCCCGAACGCGTCGTCCGGGGCCGCGGTCAGCGCCCGGCGGGCGGCGGCGACCCATGCCGTACGGGGGAACGCGGCCGCGTCCGGCTGCCCCTGGAGGAGGTTGTGCCGGGGGCGGGCCGCCGGGGCGCGGTGGGCCGGGGCCCGGGTGGGGGTCAGCGGCTGCGCCCGGTGTGCCACGCGGGTGCCGGAGCCCCGGCGGGCGGTGAGCCAGCCCTCCGCGACGAGTTCGGCGTAGGCGTCGGCGACGGTGTTGCGGGCCAGACCGAGGTCGGCGGCGAGCGAGCGGTACGGCGGCAGACGGGTGCCGGGAGCCAGCCGCCCGGACCGTACGGCTTCGCGGAGCGCACGCAGCAGGGCGGCGCGGCGGCCACCCGGGCCGGTCAGTTCCACATGCAGATCGGCGCCCAGGCCCTCGGCGGAATTGACCCATGATTCCGGCATGGAAATGCACCCTACAGCCGGTCGTCCCCGCTCGTAGATTCAAGGCATGACGAACATCGAAGGGCATGACGTGATGACCACCGCAGAAGGCTGCGAAGCACCCCAACTCCCCACTCCCCGGGTGAATTTCGCCAAGTCCGCCCCCAAGGCCTTCCGGGCGCTGGTCGGCTTCGACGCCGCGGCCCGCGAGGGGCTGGACCCGGCCCTGGTCGAACTGGTCCAGATCCGGTCCTCGCAGCTCAACAAGTGCGCCTACTGCCTGCACATGCACACCACCGACGCCCGTAAGGCGGGGGAGAGCGAGGAGCGGCTGCACATGGTCGCCGTCTGGGAGGAGGCGGCGCACTTCTTCACCGACCGGGAGCGGGCGGCGCTGGCGCTCACCGAGGCCGTCACGCTGGTCGCGCACGGCGGGGTGCCGGACGCGGTGTACGAGCGCGCCGCCCGGCACTTCGCGGAGGACGAGCTGGCCCGGCTGCTGGCGCTGATCTTCATCATCAACACCTGGAACCGGATCGCGATCAGCACGGGCAAGGTCGCCGGGACCGACGAACGCTGACGCGGGGACCGCGGCGGGGCGGGCGACCCCTGTACGCCCGCCTACGCCGTGGCCCGCGGTCCTCGCCCCGTGCGCGGCCGGGCCTAGCCCTCCGCCGGCCGCTCGCCCCGCAGCCGTTCGGCCACCTCCGCCAGCGTCGTCATCGCCGCGTGCTGCAGCCCGCCGCCGAAGGTGATCCGGGCCGCGCCCAGCGCGCCCAGCTCCTTCGGGGTGGGCCCGCCGGGCACCGCGAGGGCGTTCACCGGGCGGCCGACGGCGGTGGCCAGCGCGGACAGCAGCGCGGGTGGGGCGAGGATCGGGTAGACGCAGTCGGCACCCGCCGCCGCATAGAGCAGACCGCGGCGCACCGTCTCCGCCGTCTCCCGCTCGCCCTCGACCCCGCGCAGATACGTGTCGATCCGGGCGTTGATCACCAGCGCGTCACCGGCCTCGGCCCGTACCTCCGCCAGCCAGGCGGCCTGCTCCTCGGCGTCGCGCAGGGCGCCGGTGGCGTGGTCGGTGTCCTCCAGATTGCAGCCGGCCGCCCCGGCGTCCAGCAGCCGGCCCACCAGCTCCTTCGCGGACAGCCCGTACCCGGCCTCCACGTCCGCCGTGACGGGCACGTCCACGGCCCGCACGATCCGGGCGATCGCCGCGAACATCTCCGCCGGCGGCGTCCGGCCGTCCTCGTGGCCCAGGGAGGCGGCGATGCCCGCGCTGGGCGTGGCCAGCGCCGGGAATCCGGCGTCCGCGAAGACCCGGGCGGCGGCCGCGTCCCACGGACCGGGCAGGACCAGCGGCAGCCGCGGGCCGTGGTGCAGCGCGCGCAGCGTCGCGGCGGCGCTCACAGCTCGGACCCCGTCGGCTGGCGGACCGTGACGTTGACCCGGTTCCAGTTGTTGATCGCGACGATCACCGCGAGCAGATGGGCCAGTTCCCGCTCGTCGAAGTGGGCCGCGGCCCGCTCGTACACCTCGTCCGGGACGTGCCCCTCGGTCAGCACGGTGACGGCCTCGGCGAACGCCAGCGCGGCCCGTTCACGCGCCGAGTAGAGGTCGCCCGCCTCCTCCCACGCCGGCAGCAGATCGATCCGCTGCCGGCTCACCCCGGCCTCCCGCAGATTCTTCACGTGCATGTCGATGCAGAACGCGCACCGGTTGAGCTGCGAGGCGCGCAGCACCACCAGCTCGGCCAGGACCGGGTCGCCCAGGCCCTTCTTTGCGGCCATGGTGAGCGCCAGCTGCGCCTGGTAGAACGCGGGCTGCCGGCCCCAGAACTTCATCCGCTGGGTCATCGGTTCAGGACCTCCCCGGGGTCATGCGGGTGCTCACGCCGAAACGGTTCCAGGCGTTGATGGTGGTGATCAGGGCGATGAGCTGGGCGAGCTCGGGCTCCTCGAAGTGGGCCGCGGCCCGCTCGTACACCTCGTCCGGCACAAAGCCTTCCGTCAGCACGGTCACGGCCTCGGTCAGCGCCAGCGCCGCCCGCTCCTTGTCGGTGTAGTACTCCTCGGCCTCCGCCCAGGCGCTCAGCAGATGGATCCGCTCCTCGGTCTCCCCGGCCCCGCGGGCGTCCCTGATGTGCATGTCGAGGCAGAAGGCGCACTTGTTGAGCTGGGACGCCCGGATCTTGACCAGCTCGACCAGCGTCGGGTCGAGGCCCTTCTTCGCCGCCGCGTCCAGCGCGATCATGGCCTTGTAGACCTCGGGCGCGAGCTTGGCCCACTGCATCCGGGGACCGGCGGATCCCGTCGCTGCCGTAGATGTCGTTGATGTCGTCGTCATGACCACGACGCTACGACAGCAATGGCACAGCGCTATGGTCCAGTTCCATGGGGAATTCCTGGGCCACTTTCGGTCGCGACCTACACCTGGACCTCACCGGCCCCGGCGGGCTGCGGGCCGCCCTGATCGGCGCGCTGCGGGACGCCGTACGGACCGGACGGCTGGCCCCCGGCACCCGGCTGCCGTCCTCCCGCTCGCTCGCCGCCGACCTCGGCATCGCCCGCAACACGGTCGCCGACGCCTACGCCGAGCTCGTCGCGGAGGGCTGGCTGAGCGCCCGCCAGGGCTCCGGCACCCGGGTCGCCGACCGCGTCGCGCCGCTGGGGGCCGCCCCCGCCCGGGCCCGCCGCCCGTCCGGCCCGGCCACCCGCCCCGGACCGCCGCGCTTCGACCTCACCCCGGGCACCCCGGACGTCTCCGCCTTCCCCCGCACCGCCTGGCTCGCCGCCGCCCGCCGGGCGCTGACCGCCGCCCCCAGCGAGGCGTTCGGCTACGGCGACCCGGCCGGCCGCCCCGAACTGCGCACCGTCCTCGCCGACTACCTCGCCCGGGCCCGCGGGGTCCGCGCCGACCCCGACCGGATCGTCGTCTGCACCGGCTTCATGCAGGGCCTGGCGCTGCTCGCCCGCACCCTGGGCACCGGCCGGCTGGCCGTCGAGTCGTACGGGCTGGACTTCCACCGCGACGTCATCACCCGCGCCGGACTGCGCACCGTCCCGCTCGTCGTCGACGCGCACGGCGCCCGCACCGAGGACCTGTCCGGCCTCGACGACGTCCGCGCGGCCCTGCTCACCCCCGCCCACCAGTTCCCCACCGGCGTCCCCCTGCACCCCGACCGCCGCGCCGCCGCCGTCAACTGGGCCAGGGCAACGGGCGGTTACATCCTCGAGGACGACTACGACGGCGAGTTCCGCTACGACCGGCAGCCCGTCGGCGCCCTCCAGGGCCTCGACCCCGACCACGTCGTCTACCTGGGCACCGCCAGCAAGAGCCTGGCCCCCGCCCTGCGGCTGGCCTGGATGGTGCTGCCGGACCGCCTCGTCGACCCACTGCTGGCCGTCAAACGCACCGGCGAATGGCAGTCCGGCCAGCTGGAACAGCTCACCCTCGCCGAGTTCCTCTCCTCCGGCGCCTACGACCGGCACCTGCGCGGCATGCGGCTGCGCTACCGCCGCCGCCGCGACCAACTCGTCGGGGCCCTCGCCGAACGGGCACCGCACGTCCACGTCACCGGCATCGCCGCCGGCCTGCACGCCGTCCTCGAACTCCCGCCCGGCACCGAACAGTCCATCGTCCAGGCCGCCCGCTGGCAGGGTCTCGCCCTGGAGGGCTTGAGCGGCTTCACGCACCCGTCCGCGCCGCCGGCCCCCCGCGACGCCCTGGTCGTGGCATACGGGAGGCCACCGGAGCACGCCTTCAACGGCGCTTTGGAGGCATTGATCAGAGCCCTGCCACCGACCCCGGAGGCATAGGCTCACTTCACCCACCCGTTCACCCATTCCTGCCCAGGTGACCTGACCCCATGAGCGACGCCTACTCGCCGATACCCGAGCTGAACCTGCTCAAGGCATTCGACGACACCTGCACGGACTTCTACTCACCAGGTTTCGCACTGCGCCCGTACCAGCAGGGTGTGGGCTGGACCGACCCCGACAACCCGGAGTTCGAGGACCGGGTACTCGCCTTCGCCCGGGCCACCACGTCCGGTTCCCGGTACGCCCTGTGGCGTTGCGACGACCGCGCCGACCTCGCCACCCTCCCCGTCCTCTTCCTCGGCGACGAAGGCGACCTCTACATCACCGCGCACGACCTCCGGGAGCTCTTCTGGGACCTCCTCGACGAGGACGCGGACGAACCCACCCCCGACCGCGAGGAATACCGCACCACCCGCCGGGCGTACCACACCTGGCTCCAGCAGAACTTCGGCCCCACACCCCCCACCTACGACCGCAGCCCCATGGAGGAACACGGCTGGCGTTTCGCCGACTGGCTGCTGAGCGTGGGGGAGGAGGACGCCGCCGGCACCGTCATCGAGAGCCTCGAACTTCTCGAAGTGCCGCGTTCCTGATGCTCCTTGGGGCGGTGCCCGTCACAGCTCCCGCACGAACGAGACCCGGTCCAGCCCCGGACCGTCGTAGTCCGTGTGCACCGGGGTGCCGTGCTCGTCGAGGTGGTCGCCCGGCTCCAGGTGGAAGCCCATGCGGGTGTGGTACGCGATGGAGTTGCGGTTGTTGGGGCTGGTGATGCAGCGGACCTGACTGCGGCCGGCCTCTCGGGCCAGCGCGAAGAACGCTCGTAGAGGGCCCTGCCGAGGCCGTCCCGTCTGCCGTCCGGGCAGATGCCCACGAAGTGGATGTACGCGGTCCGCGGGTCCGTCTGGGACAGGAAGCCGATCAGGAACGCGTGCAGGGTCCCGTCCGGGCGCTCGACGAGAAAGCTGGTGCCCGCGAAGTGCTGCAGGAAGAGGCGCGGCACGAGCAACTGCCGCTGCAGTGCGCCCGCTTCGCCGCCCAGGCCGCCCCACCAGTCGGCCAGCGCCACCTGGAGGCGTGGGTGGTCCGACGGTACGGGGTGGCGCAGCGTCAGGCCGCTCGGTATCGAGCCGGGCGGGGGCACCGGAGTGTTGTCGGTCATGGCGTCACCTTTCGAACCGGTTCCGAACTTTTCCGAACCTTCCGAACCTTTCCGGCCGAGGGGCCGGCCTCGTTGCCCGGGGGCGGCGCCCCGGCAAGGAAATGTACCGACCGCATGTGCCCCCGGCGTGGTCCGCGAACCGTCCACGCCCGCGGAGTGCGCCGTGCGTGACGGGGGGCCGCCGAGCGCTGCGCTATCCGGGGGAAACGGGGGAGCGGCTCTGGCGCGTACGAGTGAACGGCGCGCCTACTGATGCTATCGATCGGCGGTTTGCCACCTGGCGGGGGAGGACACCGGTACGCGGCAGTCCGGGACGCCGGCTGCCCTGACCGCCCACCCCCTCGTACAGGAAGTTGTCGCTCACCGCAGCCTTCCGGGCTAGGTGGGGGCGAACGGCCCGCCGCCCTCCACACCCCCATCGAAGGGCCTCACCATGGCATTTACCTTCACGTTGGTGTCCGCGGCGCCGAATCCGGCGGTCTTCGGACAACCCGTGACCTTAACCGCAACCGTGATCCCGCTCGGACTGGGCACACCCACCGGCACCGTCACCTTCTCCGTGAGCGGCGGGCCCACCGTGACGGCACCGCTCGTCGGCGGCACCGCGACGGCCACCGTCAACAACGTGAGCGTCGGGTTCCACACCGTCACGGCAAACTACAACGGCAGTGTCAATTTCTCCCCTTCCAGTGGTTTCGGCTCGCTCACCGTCGTGCAGGCCTCCACGACCACCACTGTCACCTCGTCCCCCGACCCCTCGCTCTTCGGCCAGACGGTCACCCTCACCGCCCATGTCGCGCCGGTCGCGCCGGGCGGAGGCACCCCGACGGGCACGGTCACCTTCGTCATCGGAGGCGGCGGGGGCGGCACCCTGACGGCACCGCTCGTGGGCGGCAACGCCAGCGTCACCACCAACACCCTCACCGTCGGCACCCACGCCATCACCGCCACCTACAACGGCAGCACCAACTACGCGGCGTCCTCCGGGACCGACACCCAGACCGTCCAGGGCACGGCAGCGACGACCACCACGGTCACGTCCTCGCCCGACCCCTCGGTGTTCGGCCAGCCGGTCACCTTCACCGCCACCGTCGCCCCCTCCCCACCCGGCCCCGGCACCCCCACCGGGACCGTCACCTTCGTCATCTCCGGCGGCC
>NZ_JBIDAJ010000007.1:180964-184604 GCF_043202395.1 Streptomyces sp. NPDC048197 | reverse complement strand
CCCGACGCTGACGGCGCCGCTGGTGGGCGGTACGGCGACCGTGACCACCAGCAGCCTCAGCGTCGGCTCGCACACCGTCACCGCCACCTACAGCGGTGACGTCAACTTCAGCAGTTCCAGCGGAACCGATACCCAACTCGTCAACAAGGCCTCGACGACCACGACGGTCTCCTCGTCCCCGGACCCGTCGGTGTTCGGACAGCCCGTCACCTTCACGGCCACCGTCGCGCCGGTCTCCCCGGGCGCGGGCACCCCGACCGGTACGGTCACCTTCGTCATCTCCGGCGGCCCGACGCTGACGGCGCCGCTGGTGGGCGGTACGGCGACCGTGACCACCAGCAGCCTCAGCGTCGGCTCGCACACCGTCACCGCCACCTACAGCGGCGACGGCAACTTCACCGGCTCCAGCGGCACCGACACCCAGACCGTCAACAAGGCCTCGACGACCACGACGGTCACCTCCTCCCCGGACCCGTCCGTCGTCGGACAGCCGGTCAGCTTCACGGCCACCGTCGCGCCGGTCTCCCCGGGTGCGGGCACCCCGACGGGCACGGTCACCTTCGTCATCTCCGGCGGCCCGACGCTGACGGCGCCGCTGGTGGGCGGTACGGCGACCGTCACGACCTCCGCACTCGCCGCCGGTACCCATACCGTCACGGCGACCTACAGCGGCGACGGCAACTTCACCGGCTCCAGCGGCACCGACACCCAGACTGTCAACAAGGCCTCGACGACCACGGTCGTCTCCTCGTCCCCGGACCCGTCGCTCTTCGGTCAGCCGGTCACCTTCACGGCCACGGTCGCGCCCGTGTCCCCGGGCGCGGGCACCCCGACCGGCACGGTCACCTTCGTCATCGGAGGCGGCGGGGGCGGCACCCTGACAGCGCCGGTCGTGGCGGGTACGGCGACCGTCACGACCAGCTCATTGACCGTCGGGACGCACTCCGTCACGGCGACCTACAGCGGTGACGCGAACTTCACCGGCTCCAGCGGCACCGACACCCAGACCGTCAACCAGACCGCGACCACCACCACGGTCACCTCCTTCCCCGACCCCTCCGTGACCGGACAACAAGTCACCTTCACCGCCTTCGTGGGCCCGGTGGCTCCCGGCGCCGGCGTCCCGACCGGCACCGTCGCGTTCACCGTCACCAACGGGGTCACCACGGTGAACCTCACCGGCACCCTGGACGGCGCCGGCGTCGCGACCGTCACCACCAACGGGCTGGTGACCACGGGCGTCTACACCGTCACCGCGACCTACGCCGGCGACGCGAACTTCACCGGCTCCAGCGACACCGACACCCAGACGGTCACCCCGGCCTCGACGACGACCACGGTCACCTCCTCCCCGGACCCGTCCGTGGTCGGCCAGACGGTGACCTTCACGGCCACGGTCACCCCGGTGTCGCCGGGCGCCGGCACCCCCACCGGTACGGTCACCTTCCTCGTGACCAACGGTGTGACCACCGTCAGCCTGACCGGCACACTGAGCGGCGGCACGGTCAGCGTCAGCACCAACGGCCTGGTAACGGCCGGGACGTACTCCGTCACCGCCACCTACAGCGGAGACAGCAACTTCACCGGTTCGGTCGGCACGGACACCCAAACCGTCACCCAGGCCTCGACCACCACGACGGTCACCACGTCCCCGGACCCGTCGGTCTTCGGCCAGCCGGTGACCCTGACGGCCACGGTCGCTCCGGTGTCGCCGGGCGCAGGCACCCCGACCGGCACGGTCACGTTCGTCGTCTCCGGCGGTCCGACGCTGACGGCTACGCTCTCCGGCGGTACGGCGAGCGTCACTACGAGTGCCATCCCGGTCGGTACGCACACCGTCACGGCGACCTACAGCGGTGACGGCAACTTCCTCGGCTCCAGCGGCACGGACACCCAGACGGTGACCCAGGCGTCGACGACCACGTCGGTCTCCTCGTCCCCGGACCCGTCCGTGGTCGGCCAGACGGTGACCTTCACGGCCACGGTCGCTCCGGTGTCGCCGGGCGCGGGCACCCCCACCGGTACGGTCACCTTCCTCGTGACCAACGGTGTGACCACCGTGACTCTGACCGGCACGCTGAGCGGCGGAACGGTCAGCGTCAGCACCAACGGCCTGGTGACCGCCGGGACGTACTCCGTCACCGCGACCTACGGCGGAGACGGCAACTTCACCGGTTCGGTCGGCACGGACACCCAGACCGTGGCTGTGTCAGCGACGACCACGACGGTCACCACCTCTCCGGACCCGTCGGTGTTCGGCGAGCCGGTGACCTTGACGGCCACGGTGGCGCCGGTGTCGCCGGGTGCGGGTACTCCGACCGGCACGGTGACGTTCGTGGTCTCCGGTGGTCCGACGCTGACGGCGACGCTCTCGGGCGGTACGGCGAGTGTCACCACCAGTGCCATTCCGGTCGGGACCAGCAGCGTCACGGCGACCTACAGCGGTGACGGGAACTTCCTCGGTTCCAGCGGGTCGGACACCCAGACGGTGGTCCAGGCGGCGACGACCACGACGGTGACGACGTCTCCGGATCCGTCCGTGGTCGGGCAGACGGTGACCTTCACGGCCACCGTTGCTCCGGTGTCGCCGGGTGCGGGTACGCCCACCGGGACGGTGACGTTCGTCGCCACCGACGGTGTCACGACCGTGAGCCTGACCGGCACGCTGAGCGGCGGCACGGTCAGTGTCAGCACCAACGGGCTGGTGACGGCGGGGACTTATGCCGTCACGGCGACGTACAGCGGTGACGGGAACTTCACCGGTTCCGTCGGCACGGACACCCAGACCGTGACCCAGGCTTCGACGACCACGTCGGTCACGACGTCTCCGGATCCCTCGGTGTTCGGCGAGCCGGTGACCTTGACGGCCACGGTGGCGCCGGTGTCGCCGGGTGCGGGTACTCCGACCGGCACGGTCACCTTCGTGGTCTCCGGTGGTCCGACGCTGACGGCGACGCTCTCGGGCGGTACGGCGAGTGTCACCACCAGTGCCATTCCGGTCGGGACCAGCAGCGTCACGGCGACCTACAGCGGTGACGGGAACTTCCTCGGTTCCAGCGGGTCGGACACCCAGACGGTGACCCAGGCGTCGACGACCACGACGGTCTCCTCGTCTCCGGATCCGTCCGTGGTCGGCCAGACGGTGACCTTCACGGCCACCGTCGCTCCGGTGTCGCCGGGTGCCGGGACCCCCACCGGGACGGTCACGTTCGTTGCCACCGACGGTGTCACGACCGTGAGCCTGACCGGGACGCTGAGCGGCGGCACGGTCAGCGTCAGCACCAACGGGCTGGTCACGGCAGGCACTTACTCCGTCACAGCGACCTACAGCGGTGACGGGAACTTCACCGGCTCGGTCGGGTCGGACACCCAGACCGTCAACCAGGCGTCGACGACCACCTCGGTCACCTCGTCCCCGGACCCGTCGGTGTTCGGTGAGCCGGTGACGTTCACGGCCACGGTCGCTCCGGTGTCGCCGGGTGCCGGCACCCCGACCGGCACGGTCACTTTCGTTGTGACGGGCGGCCCGACCCTGACCGGCACCCTCTCCGGGGGCACAGCGAGTGTCACTACCAGTGCCATTCCGGTCGGGACCAGCAACGTCACGGCGACGTACAGCGGTGACGGCAACTTCACCGGG